>JAUVLG010000265.1 GCA_030595835.1 Candidatus Eiseniibacteriota bacterium
CCTCCAGTGTCCCGGCAGTGGCCGCGGACACAAGGCCGGCGGCGAGCACAAGAAGACACAGCGACCCACTCAGAAACCGCCGCATCGGCGTCTCCCTTCGTTTGGGGTTGCGGATACCAGCTTCAATAGGTTGCGCTTCAATGAACAAAGGAGGATACCGTCTGCGGGCGGACTCGGTCAAGCGCGCTCGGGCTACGAGGGTAGGTCGATAGGAAGGCGCTTCACACCCAGATCGTCGACGAGCGCCTGGCACTCATCCAGAACCCGTTCACGAGTCGCGCGCTCTCTCTCAAGGGCTTCCTCCTTCGTCATCGTGCCCTCTCGGACAAACGAGCAGTCGATGGCTCCGCTGTCGCTTATCCCGGCAAGCTTGAGCTGCCTGTGCTCCACAAACGCGTAGAGAAGACAGTCGAATCGTGAATCCCTGCCAGGAGGGTGCCTCCACCCGAGCTTCTCGTCCAGAAGCGACGTGTTTTCGCCCGGCTCCCAGGAGGTGTAATCGAAGTAATGTATGATCGTTGGGTCTGATGCGGAGAAAGGCATGAACCCGTAGAGGTTGAACACGCAGCTCAGCGGCACCTTCATCTGGACGCGCTGGCGAACGCTGAGGACCGTGTACCTGAGAATGTGAGGGAGAAGCCTGACCACTTTTGCTGGAGTCAACTTGAGCCTTCTCAAGATCTGGAACTTGGACGCGAGAACCGCGCGCGCCGACCTCCCGTACCTGTAGCCCTCGTATTCCTGATCCTCGACCGATTCCGCGGACGCGCTCCCCCACAGCACGACAGGCACGTTGTACTCCCTGGCCACTCTGACGGTGGAGTTCCGGAGCATGAGTTCGCAACTGGTGCATGTTCGCGTGTAGTATCCGAGTTCGCGGGATATCTCGCGGAGCATCTTCCGCTAAATGTGAGGATTGGGACGCACGACGACGAGGCGGACACCGAGAGCATCACAGGCGTTCGCCACGTTGGCGCGCCCTTCTTCAGACTGCCAGCCGGAGTCGTAG
>JAUVLG010000039.1 GCA_030595835.1 Candidatus Eiseniibacteriota bacterium
ACTATCATCGATTTCTTCGCGATCATTATGGGCAACTTGACGAGACTCCCGAGGGTCGTGATCAACATGCTCCACGCCACGACGGTTCTCGCGTGGCGGAACCTGCCCTTCCCGCCAACCATCTTCATGAGCAGGTGCACTACCCCGGCGGCCACAAAGACGATGAGGAACGTGGCCACAACCACGCCCACGAGCGACATCGGCACCATCATCGCACCCGATATCTTGATCGCCTGCTCGGCGTCGGCCGCCGCTCCGCCGCGCTCCATTACGGCTTCCCGGATGACGTCTGCCTGCATCGGGGCAATGAAGTTGGGGACCGTGTAGAGGGCGATCCCTATGCCCACGACGATGGTGATGAGGACGGGAAGCCACCACTTGGACATGTCCTTCGTTTTGCTCGGATCGGTCGGATGAGGCCGCTCGACGGTGTTCGCGATGCCCTGGAAGGTGGCCCCGGGGTCCATGAAGACACCCGTTATCCAGCTCCTGATCCCGCTCCCCGCGCTCTCAGGCTGAGATGGCGCGGGGGTTCCTGCGTCCCGGCTCTTCTGGACTTCCGCCATTGCCGCATCCCCTTTCCTGTGAACCCTGTTGCCCCTGCCTGCTGGCCGCTCTCCTCCTATACGCGGCAGCACCCCGCTATTCAAGACCAAAGGGCAGCGTTAAGGCCCGCGCTGCCCTTTGAGACACCCTTATCCGTCATTATGTTTAGCGGGTTCTGACATAAGCCGGACCCGCCTCCCCTCCCTCCCCCGAAGAAAACCGCCCCGGGAGAGATCAGGTCAGCCTCTCAGCTGGAACAGAATCGGCACAACGATGCGGACCGGGACGGCCACGTCCCTCTGCTTCGCCGGCCTGAACTTCCACTTGTAGACCGCCTCTATCGCCGCCTGGTTAAGTCCGTCGATCCCCTGAAGGACGGTCGCCTCCACGACATCACCGAACTCGTTGACGCCAATCCGGACTATCACTTTCCCCTCGAGCTCGGCCTGCCTCGCTATGTCCGGATACACCGGCGCGGTCTGGATTATGACCACCGGAGGCTCGTCGAACGCCGTGAAGAACTCGGCCCTGGCTATCGGCGGTGGAATCTCCGGCGGAGCCTCGACGTCCAGTTCCGTGGACGCGATGGTCTCGACCGCGTCCGCGCTCTCGCTCGGCTCTATCTCGGTCGGGACGATGGGCTTGGCCTCTTCCTTCGGCGGCGGTGGTATCACAATCTGGTCCGGAATGTTGATGGCCTCCAGCACCTGCTTCTCGCGGAGCTGGTATGGCTTCGGCTTCCACTCTGGCGTGAGCAAGAACGCAAGTAGGTGTACGCCGATGGCAGCCAGGACCGCATACTTGAATACCTTCGCGTACTGGTTCTTGAACTCCTGCTCCGCCGTCATGTGTACCGCGGTGTATGGACTCATTATCCCTCGCCTCGAATCAGCGAATCGCGTCGGCCCCTTGCCGACGGCGGTCTCGCCTACTTCTCCACTGGCACCGTTGTAAATGCAATCCTCAGTGCGTTGGCCAGCTTCAGCCTCTCCATCGCCTCATTGACGATCCTGTACGGGGCACTCTCATCCGAGTTGAAAGCGATGATGACACCCGGGTTCTCACGCAGCTTCGCGAGTACCAGAGGCTCGATGTCAGGTACGCTGATCACCATGTCGTCGATCGAGAGAACCCCGGTCCGGTCGATCCAGATGTGGGCGATCTTCTCCCTCGGGATCTTCTCACCGGCAATCGACCTGGGAAGCGTGATGACCAGACCCTGTTCCAGCTTGAAGATCGTCGTTACCATGAAGAAGACGATCAGCAGGAACGCGATGTCCGCCATCGACGACGTCGGGATTCTGGCCCCGCTGCCCGCTTTCCTTCTCAGCTCCAATTGACTACCTCCAGCCTGCCTACTCTGTCTCAAGCATCTTCAGGGAGATCCTGTGCTCTCGCGTGATGTTCGCCGCCGACAGTTCGTCGTAGGCCAACGTCACCTCGTCGAGCGCATTGATCATGCTCCCGTAGGGAGCATCGGGATGCGTCTCCAGGGACAGAATCAGGTTCTCGTTGTCCATGAGGCGCTGTCTCACGATACCCCTGAGCTCAGAGAGCAGCGTTGGTTCAGTGTCGATGTCTATGAAGTACGCGCCACTCCTCGCCGTTACGATCTGCATGACGTTGTCCCGCTTGACCTGCTGCACGTCTCCTGCCTTGCTCGGCAGGATCATGGGCAGGCCTATCTCGGGGAACGACGTGCTCACAATGAAGAAGATGAGGAGCAGAAAGGCGACATCCGACATCGATGACTCGCCGACCATGTCGGCCGTTATCCTCGATCTTTTCCTGAATTTCGCCATTCCAGTGCCTTCCCTGCGGAGCGGGCGTCTCGTGAGATCCCGCTCCACCTACTCGCAGTCTTCCCTACTCATCCATCGCGGCGAGAACGTCAATCAGCTCCGCCGCGCTGTCTTCCATTTCGACCACGAACCGGTCGATCCGCTGAACGAACAGGTTGTGCGCAACCTGCGTCGGGATTGCGATCATAAGACCCGTCATCGTGGTGATCAGGGCTTCTGAGATACCGCTCGCGACGAGCTTGGCGCTGACCTGCTCGGCCTGAGCTATCGCCTCGAAGGCCCCGACCATGCCCGAGACCGTCCCGAGGAACCCGAGCAGAGGTGCGACGTTCGCGACGGTGGCAAGGATGATGAGTCCTCTTTCGAGGAACGACATCTCGATAATGCCGGCGATCTGGATCGCCTTCTCGACGGCCTCGGTTCCCTTTTTCGCCCGCATGAGACCCGCGTGCAGGATCTGCGGGATCGGACCGCGCATGCCCGCGCAGACCTCGAGCGCCTCATCCAGACGCCCCTTCTTGAGCGAGCCCACCACCTGCTCCATCAGCTTCCGGACATCCGCGCGAGCCTTGTGCAGAGTAATGCCGCGTTCGATGATGACCGCGACACCGACGATGGACAGGAACAGAAGGCCCCACATGAACTTCCCGCCCTTGTTGAAGAACTCAACAAGGCCGCTTTGTGCGAAGCCGCTCGCCGCTGGCTCAGGCTCGGGCTCGACGGGCGCTTCCTCTATCACGGCTGCGAGCGAGTCGACGGCCATCGTATCGACGAGAGTGCTATCGGCCATGGCGACCATGCCCTCGGTCTCCGCCGCCGTTTCAGTCTGCGCTGCCAGCGGGCTGAGCGTACCTGTCAGCATCAGCACCATGAGCCCCGCCGAAACAGTCAAGAAGACTCTTCTCATTACCTTGCTTCTCCTCCCCCTTGCCGCGACAAATCCTACCACGGACGAATCGCGGTTCCTCTGTGGCGTTTCCCTCTGACTACTCAAACACACTTCGAACTGCTCTGTCTCCTCTCGCCACCTCCTGCACTTGCTGTTCCCCTGTGTCCCCGGGGGGGCAACGGAGCCGCAGACGCAACCCCGCGTTCCCGCACAAGCGTGCGGCGAGCCCGGCCGCGCCTCTTCAATACTGCAGTTGCAGGGAGTCTACACACCGGTGAAACGGGTGTCAACCAGTTTTGTTCCAACTCCAGACTAGCACAGATGTTGCGCGCCCGCAACACCACTTACCACGGGGGGTTTTTGTATTGACATGATGCGGACGGGCGGTATAATCGGAAGTGGACTCGTGAGTGAACTCCCCCCCATTAGGAGGTCAACCCTTCGTGGGGGGGCACGACCATCCGGCACCGGAGGGGTCGCGCCCGTCGCAGGCTCTGCCTGTGACCGTATTGACATACCCTGAGCCTGGAGGAAGCACAACCATGATGTCGTTCAGGAGACTGGCAGCAGGCGCGTTCGCGATGGCTCTTCTGGTGATTCCACTTGCGGCGTTGCTCTTCCTGACCGGATGCCGAAAGCAGGCAGAGATCTTCGTCGATAGGAATTTCCCTCCCGACACGCGGCTTACCAGCGCGCCGGGGCCCTATTCTCAAACGAACTACAGAATACACATGTACTGGGACGGGATCGATTCGGACGGCTTCGTGGTCGCGTACCACTTCGCATGGGACGACACCGTACCACCGTACGGCGCGTCGAATTCCCCGTGGCGGCTCACGACGAACACCGACACCCTGTTCAAAGCCCTGATCGATTCGATCGGCGAGACCAGGCGGCACACCTTCTACGTTCGGGCGATCGACAACGAGGGCAAGCTCGATCCCTCTCCGGCCAGGGTCAGGTTTGATGCCTGGACCGTCGCCCCGCAGATAGATTCCCTCTATCGCGTCGGGGGGCCGCTCGATAAAGCAGATACGCTGAACTACGACCCGGGCAGGAAGGACACCGTGCTGATGGGCACTCCCATCCAGTTCATCTGGGGTGGCCACGATCCGGACGGCCTGGGAGCTCCGATTCAGTACAGCTACAGGATAGACTCGAATCCGTTCGAGCCGTACGGTGACGACACGACTGCGACGTACCCGTCTCCTCCGCCCGATTCTCTCCCGAGGGTCTCGAGCGGCACGCACTTCTTCTACGTCAAGGGTAAGGACGAAACGGGCGCGGAGAACTTCCCGGAGAACTACAAGTTCGTGATGAACTTCGAGCCGGACAGCCACATCATTGAGCCTGAGGAGCCCACGGGCACTCTGGTGGTCCTCGACGGAGACACCATCCGATTCCGATGGTCCGCGCACGATAAGGAGGAGGTCGAAGGACAGGGCGGCGGGCTCTGGCAGATATGGATCAACCTGGACAACGATTTCCTTAAGGGATTCACGGTCAATCCTGAGACGGGCGACTACGTGGACGAGTGGTACTTCACATCGAACGTGTCGCAATCCGACTCGCACTACATCTCGAGCCGCAACTCGCCGCAGGGCGGCAACGCGCCCCATCTGTTCGAGATCTGGGCGCGGGACGTAGAAGGAACCTTCGAGGGGCCGAGCGAGACTCCCGTAGACCGCGAGACCTACACCTTCTGGTACAACAAAGCTCCGACATCGGAGATAGTCTTCCCTGCTGACGGCGATACGGTGTGCCCCGACTTCGAAATCCTGTGGGACGGCGAGGACATCGACGGAGAGATCGCGGCCTACCAGTTCGTCCTGGACCCCTGGGCCAGCGCTTACAGGGTCTGTCAGGTGGACCTCCCGGAGCAGGCCTGCACGAGCTGGACCTACGAGGATATCGAGCCGACGGGTCCGCCACCTCTCCATGAGTACCACGAGTTCAGGGTCAGGGCTCAGGACAACGCCGGCTGCTGGGAGGAGTCCTGGAACACCATCAGATTCTACGTCGAGGAATGCGAGTAACACCGGACAGCCAACCGGAGGAGGCGTCAACCCAGGACGCTTCTTGAGGAGGAACACGAGACGATGACCAGGTTCAAGAGACTACTGGTACTGATGCTGTTCGCTGCTGTCCTGACTTCCGGCTTCGTGCTCGGGTGTAGCAAGTTGGATCCGGGGACCCGTGCACCGAACATCCCGCCGGAGACCACGCTCTCCTTCTCCCCGGCTGATTCGAGCGAGGCGAACTACCGCGTGAGAATGAACTGGTTCGGCTGGGATGCGGACGGAGAGGTCGTCAAGTTCGAGACAGCCTGGGACAAGCCGGACGACGTCGACAGCTGGAGCACGTGGATAGACTCGGTGGGGCGCGCGGTGGTAGGCACCGATAGCATCTTCATGCTGAGAGCCGCGGACGAGTTCGACGACGATAACGCCTACGCTGTGCACTCCTTCGCGGTGAGGGCGGTCGACAACGAGGGCGCCTGTGATGACACACCAGAGTCGCTGGTGTTCACGGCAGTCACGGTGCTTCCCCAGACAAGGATTACCCGTGGCCCCGACCCGGTCACCGGCCCCATGGTGACGTTTGAGTGGACCGGCACCGACCGCGACGGCGTGATAACGGGTTATGACTACCGCCTGTTCGCCAAGCCGGGCGACCAGTGGGTGCAGGTGGTGCCCGACTCCAGTGTGGCCGAGAGCATAAGTGTCGGAGCGGACGAAACATCCATTCTCTTCGGCCCACTGTCCGGGCTGCACAGATTCGAGGTCTGGGCTACCGACGACGCGGGCGCCGCGGACCAGACGCCTGCCGTGAGCCAGTTCAACGTGAACCCGGAACTCGCGGGTCCCAAGCTCGACATAGGCACGAACGTGTTCGGCAAACACACGTTCAGAGGCCCGGTCTGGCCCGACAGATACAACTACGCAGACCCCATCTTCGCGGGCGAGCGCCTGGCGTTCGCCTGGATTGCGACGGCCGATGACTACGGCGGAGTTGTCACCGGATACCGACACGCCTATGACGATACGACGGTGTGGCCGCCCTGGTCGATCTTCGACAGGTCCTTCAGGGTGGTACCGACGATCGGTCGGCACTCCCTCTATGTCAGCGCGATCGACAACGCCAACGTGATGACACGGGCCCGCATGTACTTCGACGTGGTGGAAGCAAGCCTCGACGAGTACATCCTGGTGGTCGATGACTACAACGACTGGGAGCACAACCCCGCCTGGGGCACCGACGAGGACCGCAACGGGTTCTACAACAGGATCCTGTCGGGGTACGTCCGTATCCTGGACGAGTGGGAACCCAGCCAGCACATGGACGCAGACACACCGCTGCCGCCGGACGTCGACAAGCTGCGGGGAGCCTCTACGGTCATCTGGTACTGCGACGGCGCACAGGCAACCATCGCAGACGTCTTTAATCCGCGCCTGCCAATGTACAACGCGCTCGCGGGCTATCTCCGAGTGGGCGGGAACATAATCCTGTCCGGATCGAAGGTAATGACCCAGGTCAAATCAGAGCCCTACGTGATAAACATCGCTGAGTCCGACACGTCGAGCGCGGCCATATTCATCAGGGACTACCTCCATATCGGTCGGATAGACAACAGTGGCGGTGGCGCTAACCACGATGCGCCGTGGAGCTACGGCTACTGCATGTATGGAGCTCTTCCGACCCCCCAGGGCGAAGCGCTGGGGTTCGAGCCGGTCTACGTCGACACGGGGGACTGCGATGTGGAACCGGGCAAGTGGTGGTTCTACTGTGATGCGCCCCAGCCTGGCTATCTCCGCAGTGGCCTCAACGTTGAGAAGCTCGTCAACTTCCAGGGCACCGGTCTCGAGATCTACGCGACCGACAGCTTCCTCAACCAGAACTACGAAGGTGAGACCAGCGTGGTGCTGTATCTCTCCGGCGACAACCGCGGTAATGCCTGCTACATCGGCTTCCCGCTCTACTACTGCCAGGAGGATCACGTCAAGCACATGATCGACAGGGTCATGGCGCTGTTCGGCGAAGAGAAGGTCCAATAGCGGCCGCGGACGCCCGCGCCCGCTCCAGTCAGTGAGCGGCGGCGCGTTCGTGCCGCCACACGCAGCAGGAGGAGCGCGCCCGCAGACTCAAGGGTCTCGGGCGCGCTTCTCTTGTACTGTACGTGGGCCAGACGAAGCTCATGGACGCCACCACACAAAACAACAGCAGGGCCGTCACGTGTCACCGTTTCGGCCCTGCTATCTCTTCCGACTGGAGACTCTTGCGTCTCTCGCCGCTAGCTGTCGATCTTGATCACGTTCTCTGCGGCGGGACCCTTCTCTCCGTCAACGATGTCAAACTGTACGTGGTCGCCCTCGTTCAGCGTCTTGAAACCGTCGCCGCTGATAGCCGAGAAGTGCACGAACACGTCCTTGGATCCGTCGTCCGGCGTGACGAAGCCGAAACCCTTACCGTCATTGAACCACTTCACTACTCCGGTCGTACTCACTTACTTCTACCCCTCTCGATTCGTCGGAGAGCGCATCGACGCTCCGCCCGACTTTGGTCTCGCCGGTGGCCCTCTCCTACCGCCCCGACGTCTGCACACTGAGGCCGCCTTCGACCCCGCAGGTCCAGCCTTCCCCTGACCGCCAGACGATCCCTCCGCCCGACACCACCGCGACACCAAGCCGCGTGAAGAGACTGGCTCCTCCGCCAGATCCCTCACCAGGGTCGTGAGGATGTGCCTCCATCCTGCCGTAGCATACCTGCTCCAAGCGAATATAGCTTCTGCCCCGGAAAATGTCAAGTGAATAAGCGCCCGCCGTCCCCCTGGTGCAAGCCGCAGCAGCCCCCCAACCACCTCACCCCGGGGCCGGCGCCTCTCACGGCCTTCTCCAGGCTCTGCAGCGCCCCACAGAGCGCCTCTCCGTGCCCTCGGGCGCCTCGGGGCGGGCCGGTGTTTGGCGGCCCGCCCGCTACGCCGCCATACGGCGCACGGGCACACCCGAGCCACACCCGTCCCTGCCCACGCCCACCACCCAAAGAACGACCGCCCGGCGGCCGTGGCCACCGGGCGGCTTGACACTATCTGGTCTGTCGCCTTCACTCGCAAGAAAGCGAGACGACGGTTCTTCTAGAAGAAGAATGCCACGGCGAATCTGCTGACGTCCTCCAGGTTCTTCATGTTCACGAAGGCGTAGTCGAGACGGACATCGGACTCCGAGCTGTTCGGGAACTTGAGACCGAGTCCGAACGTCGCCCCCTCTTCGTCGTGGCCGTACCTGT
The DNA here is from genome assembly GCA_030595835.1 of Candidatus Eiseniibacteriota bacterium. Classification (GTDB taxonomy): domain Bacteria; phylum Joyebacterota; class Joyebacteria; order Joyebacterales; family Joyebacteraceae; genus JALGZG01. Next base: position 8,521 of record JAUVLG010000039.1, read on the forward strand.
AGCCGGCTCGCCCGTACGCGAACATCTTCCCCTTGTTGAACGTATACTCTCCCCCGAAATGCAGCTGGTTGTCTCCGCCCCGCGGGCGCTTGTAATCTGTGGCCACAGAAAGACGGTGCCTGACGATATCGAAGATCCTGATGGACGCTCCCGCGCGGTAGACGGTCGGCATGGGGTACTCGCCACCGGAGTCTGCACCACCGATACCCACCCAGTGGTTCGACGGACCGACATTCTGAACGGCGGCGCCGACTCTCAGATTCCGAAAGCTGGTGTCGTAAAGAACTCCGATGTCGCCACAGACACCCTCGCTGAACGCGTCGGCCATCGCCAGGTGATACCACCTGAACGTGCCGCCAACCGAGAACCCCTCGGCGAGTTCCCACGCGTACGAACCACCAAAAGCCATATCGCCGGCATCGACCTTATCGAAGATTCCGATCTCGAACTCGCTGTCCGGATCGTAGTACTCGGTGTTCTCGCGGAACGGGTCCATCTGCATGATGGTCCAGCTGATCCCGAAGTAGCCGGGAACGACACTGTGGCGAAATCCGTAGACCATGTGCTGATACGACACCCCCGCCGGCCACGACGAGTCGCTGTAGTGGATCTCGCTTCCCTTGAGGAAGCGTAGTCCCGCGGGATTGTAGCAGATAGTCATCGCATCGTCGCCCATCCCCGTGAACGCCCCACCCATTCCCATCTGCCTGGTTCCGCCATCAACCTCAAGGAACACCGCAAGGTAGGTCCCCGCTCCGTCGGCCAGGACAGCCTGAGGAATAGAGAGAAGCATCGCGAGCACGCCCACGATCAAGAGGTACCTTCGCAAGTCTGATTCTCCTTTCACCTTCCCCGGCCCGCCCCCACAACGACCGGCGGGATCTTCTTCTTGCAGGGGAAACACGGTCGTCTGTGCAACCCTAGAATTCAACCGTAAGTCCGCCGCGGACAATTCCCCCTAGATAGCCGAAATCCGCGTAGCTGACATCGAGTCCCACGCGTCCGAGATTACCCAGGGGTATGCGGGCTCCCCCACCCGCCGTGAACGACTCCTCGTCGTAGCCCATCTTGTAACCGGCGCGAACGAAGTACATGTCGTCCAGGGCGTACTCGGCACCGACGTTGATCTTCTCGGCCGAGTCCGAGGGATGTCTGAACTCCACCGCGACCTTCACGGTCTGTCCGGGCGTTTCCAGTACGTTCATCGCCAGACCGAACTTGAACGTGGACGGCATCGGCACGGGCTCCTCAATATAAACGATCTCGGGCCCCATGTTCTGTATCATCAGTCCGATCTCGAGCGAGTGGAAACCGGTCTTGTAGTGCGTACCGAAGTCGCCGACGAAACCCGAGGCTCGATAGTCCTCGAGTCCAGCAACGTCCAGGACCTCCAGATCGGCCAAGGTTGAGTGAATCCATTTGATGGTCCCACCGGCGGCGAACTTGTCGGTGAACTCGCGAGCGTACGTCAGACCGATGGCCACGTCACCCGGAGCGAAGTTCACTCCCACGCCGTCGGGAATGTCCGTCGTCGTGACCTTCATGGCGTCCATCTGAAGCGACGTGATGCTCAGTGCAGCGACGCCACCGCTGAAGGGATCCCTCATCGCAACGGCCGCGAACTGGTGCGAAATATCCGCAGGCCACGTGCCATACGTGAAGATCGCCGTCGGCCTGTTGATGGACCGAAGACCCGCCGGATTCCAGTAGATCGACTCCACGCCCTCCGCCGCAGCCACCATCGCCTCACCCATCCCCACTCCACGCGGACCGGCGCCTATCTCGAGAAACTGGCACCCTACAGTGCCGACCTTCTCGAACACGTCCGTAGCCCGAGCCTGAGACGTCAGAACAAGAACAGCAAACAGGCCCAGCATCAGCTTTCTAGTCAATGACCGTCCTCCTTCCACCGGTCGCGGGGCGAACCCTCGCACCGCCTGCGGCGGGAACCTCGTGCTACTTGATGATGACGAACTTACCGACCTTCTCTCCGACCGGCGAGTCTACGTGGTAAAGATACACGCCGCTCACTACGATCTGGTTGTTCCTGGAGATCATATTCCAGCAGGCGTCACCGCCTTCGACCGCCGCGTCCGGATAGAGCGTCTGAACGAGTTCGCCACCCAGCGAGTAGATCCTGACCACCGCATCCCTCGGGAGGTTCTGGAAACAGAGCTTTTCACCAGTGGGGTCCATCTCATTCGGCTCGAGGTTCCAGCGTGCCATGTACTCATGGTTGACGTACGGGTTGGGCACGACACGGATACCATCGAGATCGTCCTGCACACCGGAGTGAGGAACGATGAGTGTCTTGTTCTGGGTGTACTTGCCGAAGTGGTATCCCTCGGCCGTGCTGTCGTAGGCCGTGACGGAGTACCAGTAGCTGAAGCCGTTCTTCACGTTGTAGTCGATGAAGTCGTACTTCCCGATGCCCTCCAGCCCGGTGTCAAGGTCGTTCAGCTCATCTCCTCCGTCCGAGCGGTCAGCGTCGAGCACGAGCTGCCAGTCCTGGTCCTTGGGCTGGCTGGACTCCCGATCCCATCCTACGGCTTTCCAGACCTGGTAGCCGTAGAAATCCTTGACACGAGTGAGCGGGTCCTCCACGTCCTCCGGGAAGTCGTCCCACTCGATCCTCACGAAGCCATCGCCCGCGGTCATCTCCTGATTCGGAGGAGGCGGAGGCGTATCGGCGACCCAGTGGATCACCACGCTCTCGGGCTCGCCGGCGCAGTTTGGGAGCTCTTGAGTAATGCCGTTGTAGATCTGCTGTGCGGTAGCCGCGTTCTGCAGCATGCCGTCCTTCCCGTTGCCGGCCACGAAGGCGTACTGGATTGACAGAGTGTCGCCCGGGACGATCTTCCTGAACGGACCGGCGGACAGCATGAAGCGCCAGTCGAGCGGAGAGTCCGCATCCCTGTCGATGTTGACCCGCCACTCGTCCGCCTCGTCCACCTCACCGTCGAAGTCATTGTCAACCCCATCCAGAAGCGGATAGTCGGCCTCACCCCTGAGGAAACGGTAGCGATCCCGATCGTTGTCGGGATCCTCTCCCGAACTCGACCAGATCTCGAACGCATGGACCTTGACCCTCGTCGGAGCGTTCGGCAGAGTCCCGGGCGTCAGCGTGTCCGGGTCACTGACGGGGTGTCCGAGGAACATGCAGGCGAAGTAGCCCTTCGCCTCGTTGCCGTCCACTCCGTAGGGGTCGTCGTACATGTACGCCAGCGTGATGTCGAGCGTGTCCAGCTCGGTCGGATCGTTGGGATTGACATTGACTATGAGCGTATCGATGAACCCGCCGCGGTCGTCGGCGTAGTACCCATCGATATCCTCGGGACCCACATCGGCGTCCACCATGAACCCGATGTAGGCCATCCGGATGGTGTCCTCACCGATGTTCACGACAGTGAAGTCAATGCCAACGAAGTCGTCGGTCGTGTCGCTCGTCCACTGGTAGCTCTCCTGGATGACCCTCAATCCAAGACTCGTGTGAAGATCGACCGGGCCCGACGCCTGTGCGTCGTTGACGTCCTCTTCGTTCGTGTCCTCGTATTCGCACCGGAACATCTGCTGGGAGATGGCGGCGTAGTCCTCGTCCACTTCCCCGTCGCCGTCGTTGTCAATGCCGTCGAGGGGATCCTCGTCGAAGCCATCGAAGCGACCATCGTTGAGTGGGTCATCGCAGTCGTCATCGTCATCGAACCAGCGCACGCTGTTCGCCGCGCCCTCCCACGATTCGTACATGATCTTGAGCGGGTCATCCAGAATGGGACGGTACTCCCGCTGATAGACGCCCGCGGAGACCAGCGTGTCCCGCTGACCCGTCTCCCAGTCGGTGATGACGCCTCCCACCCAGATACCGGCGGCGTACAGGTAATTGTCCGCGCTGCCGGCGGGCCACTCGCCCGAGGGAGCCGTGAGATCGTCGAGACCGGAACCCGGCCAATCGCCGAAGTAGCCGAGGTTCGACACGTGAAGCAGAAGCTGCCCGACGTTGTGGTACCAACCGTAGTAACTGACTGAGCGTGACGGAGGCACCGTCACCTCTTCGTGGCCCTTCCGGTCCGGAGTGCCCATACGGGCGGTCGCCACCCCTGCGGCCGAGACCACGAACGCGGCCACGAGCGCACAGAGCGCGACCGTAGCAACAAAGCGCCCCGCCCATCCGGGAGCGCCAGGTGTTCTGTGCGTCATCCTTCTGAAACGAATCATCCACCACCTCCGTACGGCTGCTTCCGCACACTGCCGCTGAGAGACCTGACGTCCCGCACGGCCGGATTAATCTGCTTTCAGGTGCGCCGCCCGACCTACCAGTCGACAGCGATCCCGACGCTTATGTAACGGCCCTCCGAGAAGACCGAAGGATCGTTCAGGGGCTCCAGACGCTCGCGACCGTCCGGGCCCGTCTCAATGTAAGCGCCCCCGAGGTTGCCGGTCATCGTGTAATACTCGGACCCGTTGGCGCCGAGCCCACGCATGTTCTTCTTGTCGAACACGTTGTGAGCCTCAAAGAAGAGGCTGAACTCCTGCCCGTAGAGCTGGTACTTCTTCGTGCCCCTGATATCGAGATTCTGGTGCGACGGACGACGTCCGGAGTTAACCGACTCCGGGTCGATCTCTTTCTGCCCGAGAATACATGGAGTGTACGGCACGCCGCTGCCGTAGTTGTAGTCAAACGTCATCTCCCAGTTGCCCGGGTCACTTATGAAGAGGAACCCCGAGATCGAGTGTCGCTCGTCCCAGTTGAGAGGGATCTCCTTGAGAGGCTGCCTGGGCAGGCCGATGTCCTCGGCCTGAGCGCCCTGGTTCTCGTCGGACGACACGCCGGTGGCCTGCAACCACGTGTAGCTGAAATTGCCCATGAAGAAGTTGGCGAAGCGCTTCGTCAACTTGAGCTCGATGCCCCTGACAGAAGAGTAGTCCTTGTTGACGTAGGGATAGACCGACCCCTCCGTCGGGCCTCTGGAGTACTCCTCTGTGGCCAGCAGACCAAAGATATCCTTGTAGAACCCCGTGACGTCCATCGCCAGGTTCTGTGAGAACTGATGCTCGGCGCCGAACTGATACGACGTAGTCACCTCAGGCTCAAGACCCGAGTATCCGATGACCCTGCCGGCGGGCGCATCTTCGATGCTCTCACCCGACTCGTACAAAGCGGTCAGATGGGGCATCTGGTAGAACCGGCCGTAGTGGAAGTGCAGGGCGTCCCTATCGGATATCGGATGGGCGATCCCCAGACGGGGCGAGAGCACCGCGTTGACCCTCTCGCGCCATATCTGGCTCTGGCCCACATCAGATGCGGGACCGGGATCTGACCAGTCGAGCCTGATGCCGGCACGAACGATCATGCCCTCGTGGGTCATTTTGTCCTGAAGGTACATTGCACCGTGCGTCGGGAAACCTTTGAAGATGTTATGCTGGTGGCGCTCCGTCGTGCCGAGCGCCCGGTCCCAGTCGAAGAACTGGAAGTCAGGATCCAGCATGTCAACGTACACGGTGTCACCTGCCTCCGTTACGTGCTCGAAGGTCAGGGTAGTATCCCCGGCGCTCGGGATCAGCGTGCCAAGGCTCAGCCTCGTCACATCAAGCTCGTTGTAGATGACCTCGAAACCGCTCTTCATCTGGTGGATCTCGTTCGGCTGATTTGTCAGATCTACCTTGAATGTAGTAGCGCTCGTCTTCTCGTGCGACCAACCGAGGTTGTCCCCCGCGGTCCTGTAGTACCCGGGCTCGGGGTTCAGATCATTGTCCGAGTCCTCGTCCCGCGTCGTGGCGCCTCCGACGTACGCCTGCCACCAGTAATCGTTCGGGTCCTCGTGGATCCAGTACTTCTCGTTCGCATCAAAGCGCGCCAGCTTCACGGTGTAGAACATCGTCGGACTGACGTTGTCACGCCAAACCAGCTTCTGTGTCGAGAACCGGCTGTCGGATGCGGGAGTGTGATCTGCAGCGTTGTATGCGTCGTACGTCCCGTCGAGCTTCGCGTGGGACCAGTCCTCGTGCCCCGGGACGTAGTAGGCGAAGTCCCCGCTGTCCTCATCGTCAGCCAGGAGGGCCCAGTCCTGCTCTCGCACGACGTACTTCCCCGACCCATCCCCCTGCCTCACCTTGGAATGCACCGACGACCAGTAGCCCTCTCTGGAGTAGTTGTGGAAGTAGTAGTCACGCACCGTCTTCGAGGTCAGGTACTCCGCCGTCAGCTTCTGCGTCGGGGTCACGATGAACGAGAGCTTGGCCTGAGCCGACCCCAGCATCGACTGCCTGTCCTCCATCTCCACATTGAGAAGATCCGTTAGCCAATTCTCACGGTTCTCTCTGTACTCGTTCGTCTTGAGATACGTGTCGCTGAAACGTCCCTCGCCGGACACGTAGTACCGGACCTTCTCGGTGAAGAGCGGCCCGCCCATGCCAAACAAGATGTTGTCGTAGTTGTCGTACGTCCGGTCGGGGGTGCCGTAGTCGTCCGTCATGTACTTGAGTTCGCCGGAGAACTGCCGCCCGCCCTCTCGTGTCTGGAGGTTGACGACGCCCGACTGAACGTTTCCGTACTCAGCATCGAACCCGCCAGACAGGAGATCGAAACCGGACAGCGAGGACAGGCTGACCTCGAGCCCGCCGGTACCGCTGGCAGCGTCCGTGACGGCAATGCCGTCCACGTAGTATTTGACCTCGCTCGCTCGTCCGCCGCGAACGTGCAGCTCGCCGTCGACGAGAACAACGCCGGGCTGAGTAGCCACGGCCTCCGCCACGGTGCTGATCGGCCGAACCTTAACTTCCTCCTCGTCCATGCGACGAGTCGTGGTTGTCTTCTCGACGTCGACGAGGGGCCGCTCGGCCTCGACGATGACCAGGTCCGCCTCCAGCGCTTCCTGATCGAGTGAGATGTTCACCGTGACCGAACGGTCAGGTTCCACCACCACGTCCGCCACGCGCTCCGTGCCGTACCCCATATACGAGACCTGAACGACATAGGTGCCCACGGGCAGATAGTCGATGACGTACTCGCCAAACTGATTCGTGATGTTCCCGAAAACCGTGCCTATGACCGACACGTTGGCGTAGGCCAACGGAGCCCCGTTCCTGGCATCGGTCACCTTACCCGTGATGCGCCCTGTTGCCTGCCCGAACGCGGGCGCAGAGATCAAAATCACGGCAAGCGCAGCCAGCAAGAAGAGGCACGCGAATCCGCTCTCCCGGGACAGCTGTCTCGGTAGTCTCATGATAGCTCCGTCTCCTCGGGGGTCCTCTGACATATAACTACCCGCCTCTTCGTCCGAGTGGGACGAGGGCCGGTCGCTCCTTATCCACATCTATCAATTAACCACATACGCGGACGCATTGTCAAATGCTTTCTGTGGCGCCTAAGGGCGCGTGTCATATCCACTTGCCAGTCCCCCGGCGGCTTCTGACTCACGCGCGCTGAGACCGTCGTCCGTCAGCGTGAGCCCCCACGCCTTCTCGAACCCCATTCTCATTGCGCGCGCGATTTCCTCGAATCCCACCGACCGGGACAGCAGAGCAGCCAGGTCCGTGGTCTTTGATGCCAGAGTCCGTCTGATCACCGTACGGTCCGCCTCCGTGCGCACGCGCAGAACGTCAGCCAGCTGCACGTGTGTCGCATCTGTAAGGAGTGAGCCGTGCTGGAGCACGGCACGTCCAGCGCGTCTCTGCGCGCTGCCGATGAGCTTCCTGCCCGCAACGACTACCTCGAAGCGCCCCGCGCTGACGAAGCACGGTGGCGCCACCTCTCCTCTGCTCCTGGACGCGGTGGCGACGGGTGCGAGCTCTGCGCGCACTCCCAGCTCCGCGAGCCCCAGCAGCAGACCGCCGGCAATCGCCTGGTACGATTCGGCGATGCTCCCACCAAGCGGCAGCTCGCCGGATCGACCCACGACGGAGTATGTAAGTTCCCCGGCGTGCAGAACGGCCCTGCCTCCGGTCGGTCTCCTGACGACACCGAAGCCCCGTTTTCTGCACGCTTCCAGATCGAGCTCGATCGAGGCCTTCTGCGAATGGCCGGTGGATACCGTCGGGGGCGCCCACGCGTAGACCCTGAGGGTCGGGGGCGAGGAACCGCATTCCACTCCCTCGAATATCGCCTCGTCCACGGCCATATTGGTCGCGCCGTCAGAGGGACCCGAATTCAGGAAGCGCCAGGAACTCATCGCAACTCCAGTTCACGCGGACGACCAAACCGCACGCGCAGGCGCGCGAAGGTCTGTTCGCGAACAGATGGTCCGTGCATCGCAGGGAGTTCGGAAGGCCGCGGTCGGTCGGCCCGGTTGGATACTCGTCGGGGTCAGTCTATGAGGTGGAGCCAGTCCCTCAACATGAAGGTCATCCGGCCGATCAGGAGAGATACTCGGCCCATCACCGTGTAACCGAAGGACGCCCCAAACGCCACCATCAGGAACCAGATGCCCAGCTTCGCCACTCCGCCCAGAGCACCCTTGTGCTCCTTCGAGAAGAAGAAGTAGATGAGCACCGAGAACACACCGAGGATGGCAATGACATTGAGGATGATCTCGCCCGTGCCCGTGCCGCGGAGCGGCGTGGTCATCGTCGCGTATATCTGTGTGACGAAATCGCCCTGGCCGAATCCGGTAATATTCACGGCCGAGTACATGCCCACTATGAAGCCCAGGGACCACCTCGATAACCACGACAGCTTGGGGTAGAACCTGAGCAGCATGAAGATGGCCAGAATGCCCGGGAAGATCCGGATCCACATTACCGGCTCACCCGGGAGCGGAGAGAACAGCGGCTGTATGAGCTTCGGTACCAGCGTCTCGTGGTAGAGCAGGCACATCCAGTACGCGGCGCCGATGCCGACGAAGAGGCTCTCCACGAACTTGTAGAGGGGGTTGTCCTTATACAGGAAGGTGTAGATGCTGATCGTGAGGATGGCGGCGACCCAATAGCCCCAGACCACCGATGCCGGTGTGCCGGGAGGTCCGTTGAAGAACATGTGGAGCCAGTTCATGCCGTCTTCCTTGCTATTCGCCGGTCGCCGCGGCGCGCTTCGAGCGCAACGACAGCAGATAGACCACGTTCCCAAGCAGGATGAATGCCACGACGAGCGCGTGGACTACCGACTGTGCGTCCATGCCCTTGGTCGCATCGCCGGGGCACCCGACGAGCGTCTCGTACTCCGCGGCGCCTTTGAGACCGCCCAGGAGCCCGGTCAGCTGGCCGCTCTGGACGTATGGATAGAAGTTCGGCGCGCCGACGGCGGTCGTGCCCGAACCCAGCGAAACACTGTAGCGACCCTGAACCTGCTGCACCCATTCGCGCGTGCCCGGCGTGCCGGCGGACACCTCCATGACGAAAGCGATGTCGTCGAAGTTCTGAACCTCCCGCATCAGCGGGATCTCGCCCACCGGCGTTCCCCCGTAGTCGCTTGGGTATGTGTTCGGAATGCTGGCGCCCATGCCCAGAAGAGTGACAATGCCGCCGGCCATGTAGCCCAGGTTCACGTAGTCGGTGCCGTACTCCTTGCCGTATTCCTCGGCGAGAGGCCCCATCGCCGTTTCGACCAGCGGCGGTGACGCCGGCCACAGGCACGCGACGACGATCCTGAGATCACGCTCGAAGGCATGACGGATGAACGTATCGACCATCGGCTGGAGTTCGGGCATGGTGTCGGGGCTGTAGTCAGCGCCGAGCATGACGATGGACCCGGGCGGTATGGCCTCGATGGCATCGTAGAGCGTCTGCACGGGCGGCGATATGTCGATGGGGAGGCTCATCGGCTGCAGCAGCGGCCACACGACCGCGACGAAGATCAACGTGAAGAGGATCCGCCGGTCGATATTGCGTATGTCGAAGGGCTTACGAGCCATCGACTACTTCTCCCCTCCGAGGTACGAGCGTTCGATACCCAGGATTATGCGTAGCCCCATGGCCATGACGCCGAGCGCGGCGCCCATCAGAATGCCCCGGAACGCGGCCATGTTCGGATAGGCCATGATCACCTCGGTCATGTTGGGCAGCTGTACGGCCTCGGGCCAGGATCTCGTCATGAGCTGCCCGAGCGGCACGCGCCCGAGCATGACGATGATGGCCGCTATGAGCAGCAGGCTCGCCTCCGCCGACCGGAGCCGGAATGCCCGGTACGCCGCAGACGCGATGAAGAAGGCCAGAAGCGAGAACATGGTGCTCTGAAGGGGCACCTGCATGTTCAGGAACATCCAGTTGAAGGCGGAGCCCTCCGCGATGGTTCCCCAGGGACCGCCGAAGGCGAACATCGTGGCCATTATCGCGAGCGTTGTGACGCTGTAGCCCCAACCCTCGCGTCTCCTGCGAATCTTGTGGAAATGAACGCGGATGAGATTCCCGACACCCAGGAGAATGGACGCGGCGATGATGATCGTCCCCCACTGCTTCATCTCCTCCGCGGACGACGAGACCACGTGGTGCGGCACGAAGAAATCGACCAGCATGAAGATGCCGATCAGAAACGTGATTGCGATGGGAATTTCTCTTCTCATCCGATGACCTCTGCCGTGCCGCGCGGACCTCTCAGGGCGCGCCCGGTCCTACTGCGAAGAGAACCACGCCACGAAGGCGTTGTCCGGGTTCAACAGGTAGAGAACTATACCCGCCGTCATGATGGTGATACTCAGGACCTTCATCCAGTCGGAGCCCTTGAGCCCGCCAAGCAGCTTCGGCTCCCTCGACAGGTACGCGCTGGCCGCGTACAGCTCCTCACCCATCAGAGTGAAGTCACACGCCGTCACGAAGAACGGCAGCTGCGAGACCATCGCGGTCCCGGCAACCTGAATGGCGCCGGCCTCGAAACCGGTCTCGGCCAGGAGCAGAGACTCCGCCCAGAACGCCCCCATATACAGGTTCGCCGCGGGCTTCTCCCGCAACATGATGCCGTTGACCGCGCCCGCGAACGCGAACTGCGCGTCCGACAGGTAGCGGATGTTGTCGGGGTTGTAGCCGTCGGGCTTCCCTACCGCCGCGTACGCCTCCTTGACGACCTCTTCGGCAGCCGACATCACGACCGCGCGCGCCGTAGGCACGATAAGAGGCGTCTCGTACCTGGCCGTTATCTTGGCCACGTGCGAGAGAATGGTGAGACTGGCGATCGTCATGATGTTGTCGATCTCACCGATGCCGGGCACGTAGAGAACCGGACGGCCCATCTCGGTCGCACGACCGACGGCCTCCTCGATGGCGTTCAGCCCCGGAATGCGGCGCACGAACAGATCGGCGCCGCGCTCGGCGAGCTTCGTGAAGACGAGAACCATGCCGAAAAAGACCACCATGAGCACGAGCACGGACGTGCGCGTGCTCTGGAAGAAGTTCGCGCGCCCGGCCACCGGCCCGAAGGACGCGTGCTCGGAGTAGTTGACGCCATCGAAGGCGGCGATGCCGTAGTGGTAGTCGACCCCGGGTTCCGCCGTCTCATCGACGTAGCGCGCCTGTCCCGCGGCGGCTGTGCCCAGCGAGTCCCAAGCAGCCTCCGCCCCCCGGGACCGCCAGAGCTGATACGAGAGCACGTCGTCGCTGCCGTCCCCATCGTCTGCCGAGAGCGTCCAGGTAAGCTCTATCTTGTCTCCCGCGTCGCTGTTGTCAACGTAGTCGCTGGCCTCGAAGCCAGTGACGGGAGCGGGCAGAACCGTGTCGAGTGGTATGGCGAAAGATGTGTCCGGCTCGGCGTCCTGCGCGCACGCGCAGGCGGCCAGAAACATCGTGGCCCAGAAGAGAATGGAACGGAGTAGCTTCATCGTCATTGCCGCGCTCATGAACGAGTGGAGCCTCCATGAGGACCTGACGCCGGTGTCAGGCCGGGTGCGGCCTGGCGGCCGCGAACGATCAGTCGATCAGGTGCAGCCAGTCGTGCAGCAGGAAGCTGACCCTGCCGATCAAGAGCGAGATGCGTGACATCACCGTGTAACCGAACGAGGCCCCGAATCCCACCATCAGGAACACGATGCCGACGCGCGCCAGCCCCCCAAGGATTCCCTTGTGCTTCATCGAGAAGAAGAAGTAGCTCAGGGTGCCGAGAAGGCCGACCACCAGCAGGATGTTGGTGATTGAGACGACGCCGGCGCCCGAGATGAGCGACAGCACCAACCATCCGGCGTACGCGACGATCGCCGAGACCAGCAGAACACCGACCTTGGCCAGCGGATTCTTCGCGCCGAGGTTCCGCTTGACGATCAGCAGGTAGACCATCGCGGCGAAAATGCCGACGGCGAGTGCCAGGTTGGTCATCGCCGCGAAGGGGTCCTCGACTCCCGCGACGGAGAGCGCGTTCGCGCGCAGCTGCTCTATAACGCGCGCCTGCATGACCGGCGAGAGCCCGAGCCCCGCGTAGCCGCCAACGTAGATGCCGAGCGCCCAGCGCCCGACCCAGGCGATCTTCGGGAAGAACCTGGCGTATAGCAGTACACCCAGCAGACCCGGAATCAGCGCCATCCACCAGAGGAAGCTGCCGAAGCCGATGGGCTCACCACCGATCTGCAGCAGGAAGACCGGCGAGAAGACGTTCGGATGGATGTAGTTGAAGTAGTAGATGACCAGATAGTAACCGGCGGACACGCCGACCACGAGATGCTCGGCGAACTTGTAGAAGGGGTTGTCCTTGTAGAGGAAGCTGTATATCGAGAGCGTGAGAAGTGCCCCGATTGTAGTCCAGATGAAAGCCACGTTCTAATCCTCCGGAAGTCCCTTCCGTGTCCGCGGTCACGGGATGAGCCCCGCCCGCCACGCCTGACCCTCGCCCAGGACGCGCCCCCGCCCTATGGCGTCTTCTTGCGCCTTGAGATGAAGTAGGCGGCGTTGCCAATAGCTATGAGAACAATGATGAGCAGGTGAATCACGGACTGCGAGTCCATACCTCGCACGCCCTGATCAGGATGCTGAATGAGCCCCTCGTACTCGGCGGCGCCGCGCATGCCGCCCAGAAGTCCCACGAGCTGGCCCGCGTCGAGATAGGGGTAGAAGTCGGTGGCCATGACTGCCGTGACGCCCGCGCCGACGGTCTGCCTGTAGGGCTGGTACGCGTAGTAGACCCACGCTTCCGCCGCAGACCACCCGGCCAGGGAGATGACCAGTGGGATATCGTCGTAGTTCCGGACACCCCGCATCAGAGGCAGGTCGTCCACCGGTACGCCGTAGGCATCCGCAGGGAAGACGTTCCTGACGTTGATACCCATCCCCAGGATGACCGCCGAGACCCCCGGCTGGAATCCGAGGAAGGCGTAGTCCTCGCCGTAGACGGCGTCGTACTCCGCCGCGGCGTTGAGCACGGCGCGCTCCGCGAGCCCGTAGCCGGCGGGGTGCAGCGTCATCACGACGACATTGACGTCCTTCTCGAAGCAGTGACGGAGAAGCGCCATTGCCATCGGTTCGAGCTCTGGAAGCGTTGCAGGAGCGTAGTCGATGGACAGAAGCAACGGGGCCGCATTGGGCTCGAGTTCATCGACGGCGTCGTAGAGGCTCTGTACAGGCGGCGTTATGACCACGGGGAGACCCAGCGGCAGGAAGAACGGGATGGTCACGGCGATCGCGATCGCCAGGAATATCCATCGCCTGTCTATCTCAAGCACCTTCTCAGCCCAGGACATCGCTACCTCCGAAGCGCGGCAGGCCGCGCGCAACCACGCGGACTAGTCGCCGCCCCCCATCCAAGCTCTCTCAATACCAAGAATGATCTTCAGGGACGTTGCCATCATGCCGAGCCC
>JAUVLG010000159.1 GCA_030595835.1 Candidatus Eiseniibacteriota bacterium
GACTGACGAGACGCACACGGGGACCTACACGGAGTGCGATACGGGCGTGGACGACGGTCCGGTGCCGGTGAAGCCTTATCTGAGCCACAACTTCCCGAACCCGTTCAATCCATCGACGACGATCGAGTATGTGGTACCGTCTCCCGGCAGCCGCGTGCGTCTGTCGATCTACGATCTGTCCGGTCGTCCGGTGCGTATCCTGGTGGATGCCTACAGAAGTGGTGGAGATCACGTGGCGGTGTGGCGCGGTCTGGACGACGCTGGGCGCGCGGCGGGCTCAGGCGTCTACTTCTATCGTCTTGAGGTAGGGGACACGAAGCTCGAGCGCAAGATGGTCATGCTTAAGTAGAGCCCGATTGCCGTGCCTGACCGTTCGACATGATCCGTGGTAGCAGCCGACGCGATCTTCCTATGCGTTACAAGAGCTATCTGGGACCGTTCCCAGGGGACTCTTGAATTTCGCGTCGATTCATGATAAAATGGCAAATGATGGGTATTTAAGAGCCGGTCTCGTTCCCCCTGCGGACTGTGGAGGGGGGCGTTTGTCCATGAGCGGCGAGGGACGGCAGTGTCCGTCTAAGGCAGCCGCTGTTGCTCCGGGTTCACTGGCCTAAGGAGAATCCCGATGTTCTCGAACACCCGATTGGCGATTGTGTTTGCCGTCATGGCGCTGGTGGTTGTGGCTTTGCTCGGGACGCCCGCGCTGGCCGCGATCGACCGCGAGATCACGCAGGAAGAAGAGGCATGGCTCGCGGACGTTCAGGCGGAGATACAGAGGAACGGATACAGCTGGACGGCCGGTCCGACATCCGTGTCGCACCTCTCGCCACAGGCTCAGGAGCGGCTCCTGGGTGGCTACATGAGCGAGCGTGAGGTTGCCTACTTCATGAACCTCGAACCCGACCCGGCCGTTCTGAACATGAGGTTCAGGGACGCCTTCAGCTGGCGCGACAACAACGGCGTGACCCCGGCCGATAACCAGCTCGACTGTGGGTCGTGCTGGGCGTTCGGCGCCTGTGGGTCCACGGAGGCCCACATTCTCATCAACGAGGGAGTCACGCTCGACATCTCCGAGCAGCAGTCGATCGACTGCAACTTCCAGGGATCGGACTGCGATGGCGGCCAGTCAACGCACGCCTTCCAGCTTCACCAGGATCCCGGCGCCGTCCTGGAGACGTGCCTGCCGTACCGGGCGGAGAACGGCACGTCCTGCAGACAGAACCTCTGCGACAAGGTGGCCATCATCGACGGGCAGGCGACGACCTCGTACAACACCTCCAGCCTGAAGTACGCGTGTGAGACCTACGGGCCTCTCGCGGTCGGCATGTGCGTTTACGAGGACTTTTACGGCTACAGTGGCGGGTGCTACGAGCACGCTGGCACCGATGCGGTCAATCACATCGTTCTTCTGTGTGGGTGGGACGATTCCATGTGCGGTGGGGCGGGAGCATGGCTGGTTAAGAACAGCTGGGGGGCCGGCTTCGGTGACAGCGGGTTCTTCTGGATCAAGTACAACAGCTGCTGGATCGGGCTGGGCGCGCGACGCCCGGTCAATGCGCACGTGCCGAAGATCCGCCTGGTTCCGGACGAGTACTCCACCATCCAGCTCGCCGTCGACAACGCCGAGCGCGGCGACCTCATCAAGGTGGCGGGCGGGACATACAGCGGCACCGTGACGCTCACCGACTACCTGTCGCTCTACGGTGGGTACGACCCCACATTCACGACCCGCGACCCCGACACCTACACGACCGTGATCGACGCCGCCGGTACGGGAAACGGGATCACCTGCCTGAACAACGACCACATGGTCATAGACGGGTTCGAGATCAGAAACAGTGGCGCCACCTCGTACGGCATCCAGATCAAGAACAGTGACATTCGTGTACGCGGCTGCGAGGTCCACGACTGCTGGCGTGGGATCGGCATTCTCTACGGCACCACTACCTCCACAGACGAAAACGCGGTCATCGAATTCTGCGAGATATACGACAACACGGGCGCTGGCATGTTCATCAATGACGCCGACAACCCGCTCGTTCAGATCAGATACAACGCGATCCACGACAACGGGGCCGACGGCATCTACACGACGATCTCGGCGGTCGAGATCGTCAACTGCACGATCGCCACCAATGCTGCGGGCGACGGCATAGAGATGAACGGCGGCAGCGGGACCATCAAGAACGGCATCATCGCCGGCAACGGTGGGTACGGCATCGTGGCAGCCAGCGTGACACCCATGATCGACTACAACGACGTATGGAACAACACCAGCGGGGGTTACAGCGGCTGCGCGGCCGGTGCCAGCGACATTTCCGTGGATCCCATCTTCTGCGATGACGCCTCTGGAGATGTCTCGGTGCACGCCAGCTCACCGACGTTGGGAGCCGGAGAGGGTGGCGTCAACATGGGCGCACTGCCCATCGGTTGCCCGGAGGGCCCGCAGGACCTCAACGTGGCCCAGAACGGCGCTTCGCTGGAGCTCTCTTGGAGCATCCCGCCGCCGGCGCGCGTCGAAGTCGACTACTACATCGTGTACCGTGACACGGCGCAGGTGCCGCTCACGGCCATCGCGACGGTCAACGCCCCGGGCACGGACTTCACCGACACCACGATCGCACCGTGTGTGACTCACAATTACTGGGTGTCCGCCGTCGATATGGGCGGGCTCGAAGGAGCGCCTTCCAACAGAGTGGCCCAGGAGCTGTGCTACGACGGTCCGACGGGCCTGGCAGTGGCGTTCACCGAGGGAGCGAACGAGCTCTCCTGGACCTCCGGCGCCGGCGCCATCGACTACTACGTCATCAAGCGTGGCAACGAGCTCGCTGCTCCCGACTCGGTGGATTGGGTGCCGGCCGCCTCGACATCCTACTTCGACATGGACACCGGCGGGTGCCCGCGCGACAACTACGCGTACTCCATCCTCCCTGTCTACGACACGGGCTGGATCGGGGTGCCGTCCGCGGACGTTTCCATAGACCCGGCTCCGTCGCCTCCTGCAGGGATCATTGGCGAGTGGATCGGCAGCGACATCCAGCTGACGTGGGACGACAACTGCGAGAGCGACTTCAGGCGCTACTGGGTCTACAGGGACACGGAGCCGATCTCTCCTCCGATCAACGGCG
>JAUVLG010000057.1 GCA_030595835.1 Candidatus Eiseniibacteriota bacterium
GGGTAATCCGGGTGGTCGACGATGGCGACATAGCCCGGGATGCCCTGGTAGACGAATGAGAGGCGTCCGACCATGACCGGGAATTCCGTTGCGACACACTCCGTCGACGCTACGGTGATTCCCGTGTACCACTCCCCGACAGCCACACCTCCAGGGAGAAGAGGGGTGAACGATGGCGAATCAGCCATCCCTGGCGTCAGCTCCAGTGCGAACGAGACCGCCGTCAGCCCGTAGGCCAGGAAATCGGGATGCGAGAACATGACGTAGGCATCAACGGTCGTGAAGATCTCCGGGTAGACCTCGTGCACGTAGTTGGGCGGGTCGAAGTCTATGTAGAGCCACTCACCCATGATGGGATTGGCGAACGCCGTCCCCGCGCCCACAAACAGGAACACCAGCACCGCAATAGCAACCGCTCTCATGCGAACCTCCTTCTTTCTCGCCGCGCCCTGCGCGCGGCGTCCATTATCACAAGGCAGAGGCCAGCCGGCCCCGCCGGAACAGCCCGGGCCTCCCTACTGCCTGAACATCGCCTTGATAGCGCCCCAATCGCTCTGGATCACTGGACTCGTGCCACAGACATCCCTGGGCCACACGTCGTAGGCGTGTATCCCACCATCCTGGACGAAGCAGAGGTCATGTTCCTGCACAGGGTCTTCGCAGTCGGAGTACACACTGCCGAGGTCGGGGTGCGGGTGGATTCGGACGTACCCGGACCCGCCGATGGGGAAGATGGAGATCCGGCCCAGGATCAGTGGGAACTGCCCGAGGCAGTTCCCCGAACTCACCGTGATTCCGTCGCCCGGGGCTCCCACAACTGAAGCTCCCGGCAGGTCACTGACGAATTCACTGTTGAAGAGGCCCGCCTCCGAGTCCAGAGACAGGTCGAACGAAACGGACGATGCGGACAGCCAGGATGTGTATGGTCCCACCACGACGTACGCGTCGAACGACACGTACTGTGTGGGGTCGATCGTAAACATCTCGCTGGGAGGATCGAAGTCTATGTAGATGTCAGCCGCGATGGGATTGGCGGCGGCGATCGCCGCGGTGATGAGACACAAGACCACGACGGCCAGGCCAGTCCTCAGCATTGGTACCCCCTTGCGAAGGACACCTCTCACCGGACACACACCAGACCATTCCACCATCTCTAACCGGCGCTATTATACCACATAGAGCTGCTGAGTGGAAGCAACGATTCCCGAGCGGGTGGGGCCTTCTTGACACCCTCCGTGCCCACCGATAGAATCCAGCAATTCGGTGCTCAACGTGACGTGAGCTGACCGGCGCCCCGCATGCACAACGCAGCGCGACGCGGTTCTTGCGCGCACCGCACGCGTCCAGTTTCCGCCTGCTGACTCGCAGGCCCCGTCAGACCAGAGGACCAGATGGGCAACCTCAAGTATCTGCTCAAGCACTTCGCAAGATACAAGTGGGCCGTCGTTGGCGGTGTCGTCTGCCTCCTCTGCGTCGACGGGATGCAGCTCATCATCCCCAGGATCATCAAACGGGCCGTCGATGATCTGACCTACGCGAGCGCCGCGCGCTCGAACCTCATGACCTACGGGCTTTTTATCGTCGGGCTCGCAGCAGGGATTGCCGTCTTCAGGTTCTTCTGGCGGTTCTTCATCATCGGGACGTCGCGCCACATCGAAGAGGACATCAGGAATGACCTGTACAGTCACCTGCAGGAGCTCTCCGCCAGCTACTTCGCCGTCAACAAGACCGGCGACCTCATGGCGCACGCGATCAATGACCTGAACGCCGTGCGAATGGCGTGCGGGTTCGGCGTCGTGGCGATGACGGACGCGATCGTCTTGGGGTTGGCGGCCATAGGTTTCATGCTCGCGCTGAACGTAAGGCTGACTCTGCTGGCCCTCATCCCCATGCCGATCATAGCTCTGTTCACGCTGCGCGCCGGCAAGATGCTCCACAGCAGATTCGAGAAGGTGCAGGAGACATTCTCTAGCCTGACGGAGCGCGTGCGGGAGAGCATGTCCGGGATCCGCGTGGTCAAGGCGTACTCGCAGGAAGACCACGAGCTTGCCAGCCTGGCGGCCATCGGCAAGGAGTACGTCCACGACAACATCCGGCTTGTCCGGGTGTGGGGCGCGTTCTTCCCGTTCATCATGATGCTGTCCAGCATGAGCGTGGTCGTCATCATCTACTTCGGTGGCAAGCAGGTCATGCTCGGCGGCATCACGACCGGCGACCTGGTGGCGTTCACAAGCTACCTCGCCATTCTGACCTGGCCCATGATAGCCATGGGTTGGGTCGTCAACGTGCTTCAGCGTGGCGCGGCCTCGATGGGCAGGATCAACAAGATCCTCGAGGTCGAGCCCGCGATCGCCGATCACGAGAACGCCGTGGAACTTGCGGAGCCGTGGGGAGAGGTGGAGTTCCGCGGTGTCACCTTCTCGTATGAGGAAGGACTCGAACCCGCGCTCGCCGACGTCAGTTTCACCGTGCCGCAGGGGCACACGCTCGGCGTGCTTGGCAGGACGGGCTCCGGGAAGAGCACGGTGTGCAATCTCCTTCTCCGCATCCACGAGGCAACGGAGGGCCAGATCCTCGTGGACGGCAACGACGTCACCGGGCTGACGCTCTCTTCGCTTCGAGGGTCGATCGGGTACGTGCCTCAGGACACGTTCCTCTTCTCCGACACCATCAGGGAGAACATCAAGTTCGGCGCCCCGGAAGCCTCCGACGAACGCGTCACCGAGGCGGCGCGCATCGCCGGGATTCTCGATGAGATCGAGAGCTTCCCGGACGGCCTGGACACGCTGGTTGGAGAGAGGGGTGTCACGCTCTCCGGCGGGCAGAAGCAGCGCGTGGCGATAGCGCGCGCCCTTCTGCACGCGCCCGCCATCGTCGTGCTGGACGACGCGCTGTCGTCCGTGGACACGGCGACGGAGGAGCGCATACAACAGGCGCTCAAGGGCGCGCTCGAGAACAGAACGAGCATCATCGTTTCCCACCGCATCTCGTCCATCAAGCACGCGGACGAGATTATCGTTCTCGACGACGGACGCATTCTCGAGCGCGGCACTCACGAGGAACTGGCGGCGGAGGGTGGGCTCTACGCGAGCATCTACGAGCGGCAGCTTCTGGAGGCCGCGATGGAAGATTCCGACAGCGTGGAGCAGCAGACGGACCGGGAGCAGGGAACGGAGTAGCGAATGAGCTACGACCACCACGACGAAGAGACCTTGGGCAAGCCCTACGACGGGCGGCTCGTGCGGCGGCTCATGACATACGTCAGGCCGTACTCGAGGCACGTCGTCCTGGCCGTGCTGATGCTCGTCGTCGTGACGTGCTTCGAACTCGCGATTCCTTATCTCATGCGCACGGCTCTCGACGACTACATCGTGGCCACATCGCGCCTGGTTACTGACGACGGCACCGAAGTCGCACGCGAGTTCGTCGCGGAGCACGCCCTAGATCTCGTGCCAGTGGGAGGCGGCGCGGCGTCTGGAGGCGGGACTCCCGAGGACCGCGACCCTGCGCGCTACTTCATCAGCGCGAAGACTCTGTCAGGTTACGACCCCCGTGAGGTGGCGCGGGCGACGGAACTTGGCGTGGTGGGAGAGGGGCGCTACTACCTGGCGGACAGGACGTTCTTCGAGTCGCGCACGTTCGACCAGGCCGGGTTCCTCGAGGCGGGCTCGCGAGTCGGTATCCCGGTGGAGCGGCTCAGCGACTTCACGAGCGAGGACCTCAGCGAGCTGAGGGGGGACGACCTCCGCGGAGTAGCTACGATCGCGCTCGCCATCATTGCTCTTCTGGTCATGACGTTCGGCTTCACCCTGCTTCAGATCAACATGATGGAGATCACCTCTCAGCGCGTGATGTACGACATACGCATGAAGGTGTTGCGGCATCTCCAGAGGCTCTCGCTCTCGTTCTTCGACAAGAACCCGGTCGGGCGACTCGTGACGAGGGCCACCAACGACATCGCCGTGCTGCACGAGATGTTCACGTCGATCGTCATCACGATCCTCCACGACATGTTCATTCTTGTAGGCGTCGTCATCGTTCTCCTGAGGCTGAACTGGCGGCTGGCGCTCGTGAGCTTCATCGTGCTTCCCATTACAGCGTGGATCACGGCTGTCTTCAGCGTCCAGATCCGCGACGCGTTCCGCGAGGTGCGGGTCAAGGTCGCCAAGATCAACGCTTCTCTGAACGAGAGCATCAGCGGCATGCGCGTGACACAGATCTTCAGGCGCGAGACCGAGAGCTTCCGGCGATTCGCCGGCATCAACCATGAGAACTTCCTCGCGGCAATGAAGCAAGTCCGGGTCTTCGCGATGTTCATGCCGCTCATGGAACTCGCGAGTTCGGTGGCCATTGCGCTCGTCATCTGGTACGGTGGCGGGAAGACCGTCCAGGCGACGCTCTCCCTCGGGACTCTCGTGGCGTTCCTCTCTTACGTGCAGATGTTCTTCCGCCCCTTGAGGAACCTCGCGCAGCAGTACGGCACGATGCAGCAAGCGATGGCGTCGTCCGAGCGGATATTCATGCTGCTGGACGATGAAGACATCGTCCCGGACCCGGAGTCGCCTCAGCGTCCCAGTGAAGTTCGCGGCCGGATAGCATTCGAGGGCGTGTGGTTCGGGTATGTTCCGGACGAGTGGGTGCTCAGAGACGTGTCCTTCACCGTCGAGCCCGGTGAGACCATCGCGATAGTCGGCGCGACAGGCGCGGGCAAGACCTCGATTATCAGCCTGCTGGAGCGTTTCTACGACGTACAGAAGGGGCGCATTACGCTGGACGGTGTCGACGTCAGGGGCATGGAGAAGTCGTTCCTGCGCTCGCACCTCGGGCTCGTCATGCAGGACGTCTTCGTGTTCGCCGGGGACATCAAGGGGAACATCCGGCTCGGCAACGAATCCGTCACCGACGAGGAGATCAAGAGGGTCGCCGAGTACGTCAACGCGGACCGGTTCATCGAGAAGCTGCCCGCCGGCTATGACGAGGAGGTGCACGAGCGGGGCGTGACGCTGTCGACCGGGCAGCGGCAGCTTCTGTCGTTCGCGCGTGCACTCGCGTTCGATCCCCGCATCCTCATTCTGGATGAGGCGACGTCGAACATCGATACGGAGACCGAGCACCTGATCCAGGATGCCCTCGTGCGTTTGATGGAAGGGAGAACCTCCATCGTCATTGCGCATCGCCTCTCGACCATTCAGCACGCGGACAAGATTCTGGTGATGCACCGCGGCAAGATCCGCGAGGTGGGCAACCACCAGGAGCTGCTCGCGAAGCGCGGGTACTACTACCGTCTGTACCAGCTGCAGTACGCGCAGTAGCACTGCCCACCGACGTCCAGACAACTCCGAGGACTCACGGCTCTCAGTGAAGTGCCCGCAAATCACCTATGCATGAGGCGGACTATCCGCTAAAATCATCGCTGCCCGCACGTCGTTCTCCCAGGCGCCGCTCCGCGGAGGTAGCAGTGGTCGGCAAGACGATCTCCCACTACACGATCCTCGAGAAGATCGGCGAGGGCGGTATGGGCGTTGTCTACAAGGCCGCCGACACGAAGCTCGGCCGCACGGTCGCCCTCAAATTCCTCAGCCAGGACTTAACCGGCGACAGCCTACAGAGGGAGCGCTTCCTTCGCGAGGCGCAGGTCGTTTCCACCCTCGAGCACCAGAACATCTGCACGATCCACGAGATCGTCGAGACTGACGATGGGCAGGTCTTCATCTGCATGGCCTGCTACGATGGCGACACGCTCAAGGACATCATCCGCAGGGGGCCGGTGCCTGTCGTGGATGCGGTCCGGTTCGGTCTCCAGATCGCGCGCGGCCTGAGCGCCGCGCACCAGGCCGGCATCACGCACCGCGACGTGAAGCCGGGCAACGTCATGGTGTCCGAGCGCGGGCACGTGAGGCTGGTCGACTTCGGCCTGGCGAAGCTCGCCGGGCAGAGCAGTCTCACCAGCAGCGGGAACGCGGTTGGGACCGTTGCCTACATGTCCCCGGAGCAGACGCGCGGGGAGGAGGCCGACGAGCGGACCGACATCTGGTCGTTGGGCGTCCTTCTCTACGAGATGACCGTGGGGCGCCGTCCCTTCGGCGGGGACAACGACCGTGCCGCCATCCGTTCCATACAGCAGGATCGACCCGCTCCTTTGTCACAGGCCGTACCTGACGTCCCGCCGCAGCTCTCCGGAATCGTCGCGAAGGCGCTCGAGAAGAAGACGGGCAAGCGGTACGCAAGCATGAGCGAGATGCTGGAGGACCTTCGCGCGCTCGCCCGTGCGCTCGAACTGAGCGATGAGAGCAGGACGGAGACGTGGCGGTACGCGCATACGCGGGAGCGCAACCTGCGCGCGACCGCGATCATCTCGGCGGCGGCCGTCGTGGCGCTCGTGGCGCTGTGGGCGGTAGGTAGGATGAGATCCGAGAAGCCGCTGCCCGTCGGGATCCCGATGCGGATCACGAGTGGAGAGGGATTGGAGGTAGAGCCGGCGATCTCGCCTGACGCGACCAGAGTAACCTACGTGTCCACCGAGTTCGGCAACTCCGACATATACGTCACAGACGTGCTGGGAGGGCGCTCGCTGAGACTGACGACCGACCCCGCCTTCGACTTTGTACCGGCGTGGTTCCCCGATGGCGCGGCGATCATCTTCGTGTCGGACCGCACCGGGACGCGTAGCGTGTGGAAGGTCGGCCAGTTCGGCGGCGGGGCGACGATGCTCCTGGAAGATGCGGAATACCCCGCGATCTCCCCGGACGGCACGCTCATCGCGTTCTCCAGAGCTGATGAGTCATCCCAGCTGCGTATCTGCGTCGCACCGCTGGACAGCCTGTCCGACGTCCGACAGCTCACCGCGGAGGAACACGGCCTCTGGGACCACGAAAGCGCAGCGTGGTCTCCTGACGGCAAGACGCTCAGCTACGCGTCACATACCGACCTCTGGACGGTCCGGATCGAAGGGGGGGCGCCACGTAATCTTACTAGTGGGGGGAGTGACAGCCGGCCGGCGTGGTCGAGCGACGGCAGGTACATCTACTTCGACTCTTGGCGGGAAGGTACTCTTGCCCTGTGGCGCGTGCCGAGCAGGGGCGGAGAGCCCCGGCGCATGACTCAGGGAACGGGCTACGAGTCTGAGCCGAGAGTGTCGGCGGACGGGTCCAGGCTCATCTACTCTACCGGTAGTCCGGGCTCGAGCGCCGTGCTCGTCGATCTGGACACGGGGCAGCAGACAACCATAGGTCGGATGCGAAGTGAACTGATGGCCTCGCTATCTCCCGACGGGAGCCGGATGGTGTTCGTATCCTCACGATGGGACAGGCGCGGTGAGCTGGCGGAACAGTTGCTGGACGACGGCGCTCTGTCCGGCTCTCCCAGGCGACTGACTGACCAGGAGGGGGACGCATCTCACCCCGTCTACTCGCCCGATGGGCGGTGGATCGCGTACTATCTGATAGACGGGGCGGAGCGGGACATTTGGGTGGTCCCCACGGGCGGCGGACGGCCGCTCCAGTTTACCGACGACCCCGAGCTGGACGTCCATCCCGCGTGGTCGCCAGACGGCAGCATGCTTGCCTTCGTATCGAACAGGGCCGGGATCCGCGACGTGTGGGTCGCGTCCGTGCGCGAGGGAGCACCCGTTGGCGAGTCGCGTCGGCTGACCGACGGCAGTATGTCAGTCATCTCGCCCACGTGGTCTCCGGACGGGTCGGAGATCGCGTTCGTGGGCGTCTCGGAGAAGCGCGATGGAATCTGGGTCGTTCGGTCCGATGGAACAGCACCCGCGAGGCGGCTGACCGACGGAGTGGACGCCACGCGCATTCGATGGGACGCCGCCACCGGGATGATCTTGGCTGCGGCGACCTGCGGGGAGGAGCGCAGGTTGCTCTGGGCGATCTCCCCGGAGAGCGGCGGGGCCGTGCTCTTCCAACCGGAGGTTATGTTCGGAACGGAAAGAGCTTGGGGGTTGTTCGATCTGTCTCAGGAGGGTCGACTGCTCGTGTTGTCGCGAGAGAACCTGACCGGCGATATCTGGATGTCAGAAGGTCCACCGGGCTTGTACTGAGCCCATAAGCAAGGAGGTGTTCGATGGCCGGTCTCACCATTGGCGAGCTCGCCACCGCTCTGAACGGGATTGCCAGTTCGCTCGACGGTCTCGCTGGAGAGATCAATCACTGCAGTGTGAAGGTGCAGATCGACCCTACACCCGGCAGGACTGCAATATGCTCCGTGCCCGTCATCAACACCAACATGTGCAGGCCGGTGATCCCGGAGACGTTCACGGTCGGTGACCTCGCCGAGACCGTCAAGGGGCTCAGGGACTGGGTGAACGACGTGACCTCGAAGCTCTCGAACTACGCTTCCTCTGCTCCCATTGACGTCGCTCCGTGGCCTTCTACCGGCAAGTGACCAGCTCACGCGGACTGAGTGCGGCCCCGTGATTCGTGGGCCGCACTCTCCACTGCGTGACAGGCCACCGTGGAACGGACTCCCGAATGGACACTCACGGCCGGGCCTCGCGCCTCAGCCTCATACTGACCACGCGCTGCAACATGCATTGCAGCTACTGCTACCAGCAAGTGCGAGAGCCGCTCAGCATGGAGTGGTCCGTGGCTGAGGCAGCAGTGAACCTCGCGCTGTCCGCGCCCGGCAACAGAACGGAGCTCACGTTTTACGGCGGCGAGCCGTTGCTGGAACTCGACCTCATGCGCCGGGTGGTCGAGTACGCCGAAGCCGGGCGGCGGCCGGACGACCGCATCAAGTACTGGGTAGTCACGAACGGCACGCTCATCACCGACGAGGTGTCGGACTTCCTTGCGGAACAGGAGTTCAAGGTCCTCCTGAGCTTCGACGGCGTGCGCTCGTCGCAGGATCTGCGCTGTGAGGGCACGTTCGACGCGCTCGACCGCGTCCTCGATTCCTTCAGAGAGCGACACCCGGACTACTTCAGACGGGCGGTGGAGATCAGCGTCACCGTCTCTCCACCGGCCGTGCGCTTCTTGGCAGACTCGGTCGACTATCTTTTGGGCAAGGGCGTGCAGGAGATCGACCTCACGCCGGTTATGACTCCGTATCCCGGCTGGGATGAGAATTGCCGGCGCGAACTCGAAGCGCAGTTTGAGCGCGTGCTCCAAAGCTCCCTCGAGCATCTGGAGAAGACGGGCGAGGTTCCGCTGCTTCTCTACGCGGGCAAGGGGCACCTCTCCGGGCCGCGGGTCACGACCCGCGCGATGTGCGAGATCGTGGAGAGCAACTCGTGGGCGGTCGACATCGACGGGCGCGTCTCGGGCTGCACGCTCTTCGCCCCTTCTATACAGAAGTTCGGCTCGGATCTTCTCCGCGAGTGCCGCCCGGTGCTCTCACTCGGGCATGTGACCGATCCGGATCTACTGGAGAAGTGCGAGGCGTTTCCCGATGCCGTCGTGCGCCTGCCCATCTTCTCCGAGAAGGAGAAGAAGTACTCCTCCTATCGCAGGTGTGCCGACTGCCGTTTCTTCGCCGCGTGCGTCACCTGCCCCGCATCCATAGGTTTCGCCGAGGGCAACACCGACCCCCACCGCGTGCCCGACTACTACTGCGCCTTCAACTACACATCGCTGGCCAGCCGCGATGGCTTCCCCGTGCAGCCGACAGACCTCGAGATCATCCGCGGTGACCGCCACCGGGAGCTTCGGCTCAAGTGGAAGGCGATCGGGGAGGAGGCTCGGCGGAGCGCTGGGGAACGCACGGGCGCCGGTGGGCCATCGGGCTCGGGGCGGCCGTCGGAGTAGTCTGGTTTCGGTCTGTCCGCCGTCGGTTGCGGGGTGCGCCTATCGAGCGGCAGGTCCACCGTAGATGCCGATGTCGGATGGGCCGCCGTCGGGATCGGTGAAGATCGGATTGCCCGCATCCAGGCAGGGAGACTCCGGGGAGAGGTGGAAATACAGGCTGTCGACGAAGATGGGGTTGAGCGAGATGTTGCCGTTGGCGCCTGTCAGTTCGTCCATGTCGTGATAGTCGTGCGCTACATTTCCCCACACGTCATTGTAGCTGATTTCGACATTCTCTGACACACCGTTCATCCACACGCCGACCTGGGGACAGACCCACTCCTTGCGCCATCCGTTCGACACGACGATATTGTTCGTGAAGATACCGGTGGCCTCGTCGCTCCAGAGCGCGAATCCACAGTTCCCGTTTCGAGCGATGACGTTGTTTGCGGCCTCCATGTACGACGTTCCAGTGATGACCATCCCCCAGCCCAGGTTGTCGAACACGGCGTTGTTCCTCGCGACGACGCGGGAACTCCCGAAGGAGCCGATGCCCTTCCAGTAGCCGGAGACACGATTCCTGAGGACCGTCGCCGTCGCGTCCCACGTGATTCCCACGCCCGCGCCGCGACCCTCTGAGATGTCGTTGTCCGCGATGAACGCCGTCGCTCCCCGGTAGAGCGCGACGCCGTCCCACCCGTTGTTGCGGATCGTGTTCCCGATGACGAAAAGCTCCGCTCCCTCGCGTCCCATTACGCCGCCGATGCCGACGACCAGGTCGTCGACGCGGTCGATGTTGTCGACGATCAGGAGTTCGGTCAGGGTCACCGTGCTCCGGCGCGCCACCACCGCAGCGTCTGTCGCGGCGCCGTCAGGGTCGCGCTTCCCGCCCGTGATCGTGAGCCCGGTCACTGTTGAGCCGCGGCTGTCCTCGAAGTAGACACCATACCCAGCGTTCGTTTTGAGGACGGTCTCAGAGGCGCCGCTGCCGATCAGGTGCAGGGCCTTGCCGGATACCACGAAGCCGGCCGTCACCTCGACGTTCGTGAGATGCTCCTCGCAGTTACCGCAGAGGTTCTCCACGAAGCCCCCCGGCTCGGCGACATAGGTCCCCGGCGCGAGCCGGAGGACGTCGCCGTCGGCGGCGTGGTCTATGGCAAATTGAAGGTCGCGGTAGGGGTCATCGAGCGAGCCCGTGCCGGACGCGCCGTCATCCAGGTCATCCACGAAGACAGTGTCCGCGAACGAGACCGTGGTCAGAAGCGCAAGAGCTGGGATCACGATCCATGTGACGCTTCTCATGCCGGGCGTCCTGTCCTTGGCCACCATCACAGCCTGCGGCGAGATCTCCTGATGAACTCCTCACGCCCCACCCATGACTCAAGTCCTGACGGAGAGTCCGGATAGTCCTCGTAGTGGCGACGTACGGACGCCATCACCTTGCCGGTACCAATGATCTTCGCTACCAGGCGTGGTCGGCGGGTGAAGGCGGCGAGGCGCCGGAGCGCCTCACCAACGCCCGGGAGGAAACTGCCTCGCTGGATCGCGTGGATGAGTTTCTCGGATTGAGCTATCTGTGTGCAGAGGAACACCAGGTCGCCGTTTGAGAGCGAGTAGATGAGGTCCTTCAACGGCTCGTGAGCGGCGTAGGCCGCGCCGATTGTCCTCATGAACTGCGTCCCGTACTCCCAGAGCGCACGAGCGGATGTCTCGCCGTTCGAGATCGCACGCACGGCCTGTTCGCCCGCCTTGACCCCCGCCAGCACGGAGGGCGTGATCCCGCCACCATGCAGCGGACTCGTCTGGCATCCGGCGTCACCCACGACCATGAAGCCGTCTCCGACCAGGCTCGCCAGAGGTCTCCTTGCGGGGACCATCCCGGCCCCGCCTGAGATGCGCTCGGCGCCCCTTAGCTCGGGTCTGCCCGCGACGAAGTCATTGTAGGCTTCCCTGAGGGAGCCTGCGACACTGGCCAGAGTGGTGCCTATCCCGACGTTGGCAAGCCTGCCTCCCATCGGGAACACCCACGCGTACCCGTGCCCGGCCCCCGGGGGTGCGAGGACCGCGAATCCTCCAGCGCGCTCATCAATCGGGTCGGGCAGGGAGACTATCTCCCGGTACGCGACCGCCGCCTCGGTCCGTGTGATCGGGTCGTCGTGCGTCGTCCCACCCTCCCGCGCAAGCACCGATCGGAACCCGGACGCGTCGATGATGATCCTGGCGGTGAGGTCGCCTTCGCTCCCATCGCTGAAGCGAAGGCGTACTCGCGTGGATTCCCGGTCGCTCCAGCCTGCGCACGAGCAGGAGTCCAGGAGACCTGCTCCCGCCGCCACGGCATCCGCCAGCAGGCGCTGGCCGAACACCAGACGATTGAGGACGACGGCGTCCGCGGGCAACGCCACGCCGGTCTTCCCGTCACGCGTGTAGAACGTGCCGCTCTTGGGGCGAGCCGCTACCTCGGCTCCATTCGGCGGCGTCACGTGTTCGGCCGCCGGGGCAAGCCCGTCCGAGCCCAGCATGTTCCCGCACACCTTCCGCCCGACATCGGCCGCCTGCTCGCGCTCGATGATGAGCACGCGCAGTCCGGCCACGGCCGCGGGCAACGCCGCGCTGCAGCCGGCCGAACCGGCGCCGATAACGGCTATGTCGATACCTTCAGGTATTTTCCGCATCATATAAGGTAGAGCCTACCAGCGACGCCGTGGAGGGTCAATCGGGCGGGGCCAGAAGCTCCCGTCCGGGCGTGGGTCTCGGTGAGTGATGCGCCGTGATTTGTGCGGCGCGGGATTGCAACAGGGCACGGTTAATGCTATTGTTCATGTTTGTCAAGAATTCCTGTTCGGGCGTTCCCGCCCGGGGCGTGCCTTTGTGCGCCCTGGTCGCGCGTGCCCTTTCTGCCAGAGCGTAGGAGATACGTATCATGAACGCCGCGACCGGATTGAGGTGGGTAGCCCCTGGCTCGAGATTGCTGGTGCTCCTGCTCGCGTTGGTCCTGTTTGCCTCCGCAGCGTTGGCATCTGAGGGCGAGGTCCCGCGGGAGCTGGTCACGCCCGAGCAAGAGGCGAGACTCGCTGAGATTCGTGCTGCCATAGAAGCGAGCGGTGCGACCTGGACGGCCGAGCATACCACTATGTCCGTCCTTCCGCGCGAGGAGTTTCTCCGGAGGCTGGGCGGGGAGTACCCACCGCAGGTTCGGGCGATCCTCGACACGCTTCGGCCCAACCCCGACGACCTCGCGCGCGACTACCGGTCCGTCTGGGACTGGAGGGACATGGAGGGCGTGACGCCCGTCAAGAGTCAGGGCTCGTGCGGCAGCTGCTGGGACTTCGCCGCGACCGGCGCCACCGAGGGCAACGTGCGCATTCAGGAAGGCGTCGTGCTTGACCTGTCCGAGCAGCAGGGACTTGACTGCAACGATTACGGAAGCAGCTGCGACGGAGGATGGCCCGGTGCGACGTACTACGTCTTCACCGACCCGGGCGCGGTATCCGAGGAGTGCATGCCGTACCAAGGTGTCGAGGGCAACTGCCGCCAGCGGCTCTGCGACAAGGTGGCCATCGTCGACGGGTTCCAGTACATCGCGGGCAACGTCAGTTCCTACAAGGCGGCGCTGCTCGACGGCCCGATCTCATCCTGCTACACGGTCTACGAGGACTTCGGTTCCTACGGCGGTGGCTGCTACGAACACACGTGGGGAGCGGCTGAGGCGGGGCACTGCATTGTCATCGTCGGCTGGGACGACGCGATGTGCGGTGGCGAAGGTGCGTGGATCTGCAAGAACAGCTGGGGCGGTAGCTGGGGCGCGGCCGGGTACTTCTACATCAAGTTCAACGACTCCGGCATCAACACGGGCGGCGAGCGTCCTTTGAACGCTCATGTTCCGAAGGTTCGCCTGGTGCCGGATGAGTACTCCACCATTCAGAACGCCATCGACAACGCCGAGCGCGGAGACGTCATCAAGGTCGCGGGCGGCACGTACTCGGGCTCCGTGGTGCTCGACGACTACGTCTCGCTCTACGGCGGCTACGATCCGACCTTCACGATCCGGGAGCCTGAGACCTACACCACGGTCATCGACGCCGGTGGTTCTGGCAACGTCATCACGTGTGAGGGCAACGACCACATCGTCATCGACGGCTTCGAGATACTGAACTCGGGGGCGAGCTCGTACGGCGTCTATGTGAAGAACAGCGGCATCACCATCAGGAACTGCGATATCCACAGCGCGGGGCGCGGCGTCGGTGTCATCTACGGTTCGGGGGACATAACGCAGCAGAACGCGCTCATCGATTTCTGCACCGTCCACGACAACACGGGCGTCGGGATCTTCCTCAACGACGCGGACAACCCAATCGTCCTGATCTCATACTCGGCGATCCACAACAACGACGGGGTGGGCGTCTACTCGCAGACAACGAACGTGAACTTCACCAACTGCACGATCGCACACAATGGTTCCGATGGCATTGATCTCAGAAATTCGTCAGGCAACGCCCTCTCGCTGAGTATCGTGGCCGCGAACGGTGGGTACGGTATCAACTGCACGAGCGCGACGCCGGAACTCCTCTACAACGATGTGTGGAGCAACACCTCAGGTGACTACAACGGCTGCAGCGCCGATCCGAACTCCATATCGGAGGACCCGCTCTTCTGCGATGGTCCGGCCGGAGACGTGTCGGTCCACGCGACATCCCCGACTCTCGAATTCGGAATGGGCGCGCTCGGTATCGGCTGTCCGGAGGGCCCGCAGAACCTCAACGTCGCCCAGAACGGCGCTTCGCTGGAGCTCTCCTGGAGCGAGCCGCCCGGCGCGCGGGCCGAGGTCGACTACTACATCGTGTACCGTGACACTGCACGGGTACCGCACACCGCTATCGCGACGGTCGACGCGGCTGAGACGACGTACACGGACGTCGCGATCCCACCGTGCGAGTCGCACTACTACTGGGTGTCGGCGGTCGACACCGACACGCTGGAGTGGGCGACGTCCAACCGCGTGAGCTGTGAGCTATGCTACGACGGCCCCACGGGCCTGGCCGTGATGTTCACCGAGGGAGCGAACGAGCTCTCCTGGACATCGGGAGCGGGCGCTATCGACTACTACGTCATTGATCGGTTGACCGAATTTGCCGGACCCGACTCAGTTGGGTGGGTCCCCTCCGGGACCCTTGAATTCATCGACACGAGCGTCGGTGATTGCCCGAGGGACAACTACGCGTACGAGGTCGTCCCTGTCTACGACACGGGGTGGCACGGAGAGCACTCCGCGGTCGTGTCCGTCGATCCCTCTCCGTCGCCTCCTGCAGGGATCATTGGCGAGTGGATCGGCAGCGACATCCAGCTGACGTGGGACGACAACTGCGAGAGCGACTTCAGGCGCTACTGGGTCTACAGGGACACGGAGCCGATCTCTCCTCCGATCAACGGCG
>JAUVLG010000135.1 GCA_030595835.1 Candidatus Eiseniibacteriota bacterium
CCATCAGGACACATCCTTGCGAATGCGTCCCTGTGGACGTAAAATAGGTGTTTTTGCGGTTCTTCCGTTCCTTGAAGGGATGTGTGTCTCGCGAGTCCACGCGCGTGCGGGCTGCTGCCCGCGGGATGAACGCGCTCTGGAGGCTGGATGGGCAGGCGGCTGGTTGTCAGAGGTGTCGTACAGGGCGTCGGTTTTAGGCCGTTCGTGTATCGGCTGGCGCACCGCCACGCCCTTAATGGGTGGGTGGCGAACTCCACCAGGGGCGTCGTCATCGAGATCGACGGGCCGGATGGGGCGGTCGACGCTTTCGAGCGCGACCTGACTGCCGAGGCTCCGGTCCTGGCCCGGATAGAGTCGGTCGAGTCTGAATCCATCGAGTCGAAGCCGGCCGAGCCCATCTCAACCCCGGGCTTCGAGATACGCACGAGCGAGCACGATCCCAGCGAGAGCACGCTCATCTGTCCGGACGTCGCGATCTGTCCGGACTGCCTCGCGGAGTTCTCGGACCCCTCCGACCGCAGGTATCGGTATCCATTCATCAACTGCACGAATTGCGGGCCGCGCTTCTCTATCATAGAGGGGACGCCCTACGACAGGCCCGCGACATCGATGCGCGTCTTCCGCATGTGCGAGCGCTGCCAGGCGGAGTACGACGATCCGCTTGACCGCCGCTTCCACGCCCAGCCGAATGCGTGTCCCGATTGCGGTCCCGCGCTCGAGCTGGTCATGCCCGCCAGGCCCGGCGAGGACCTCGCGGAGACGGTCCTGGGTCGGTGCTATGTCAGGATGCCGGATGAGGTCGCCGCGCTCGCGGGGTCCGACCCCGCAGCGGTCACACGCTGGTTCCTGAGGCATGGCGCCATCGTCGGCGTCAGAGGCCTGGGCGGGTTCCACATCGCCGCGGACGCTGCCAACGACACGACCGTCCGGGCGTTGCGCGAGAAGAAGAACCGACCGGCGAAGCCGTTCGCGCTGATGTGCCGCTCGCTGTCCGTTGTGCGGGAACTCGCGCACGTGGGACCGGACGAGGAGAAGCTGCTGACCAGCCCCTGGAGCCCGGTGGTCCTTCTGAGGAAGCGCACGGGGAACACCACGGGGAACACCACGGGGGACGTCACGGGGAACATCACGGGTGAGACGGCGCGCATCTCCGAACTGGTTGCTCCGGCCAATGCGTATCTTGGGATCATGGTGCCGTACGCGCCGCTTCATCACCTGCTCTTTGAGGACGGCTTGGACGCGCTCATCATGACGAGCGCGAACCGGTCGGGCGAGCCCATAGTCGAGACGCTCGCGGCCGCGAAAGAGCGCCTGCCGGGGATCACGCGGACGTTCCTCACTCACGATCGCGAGATAGTGAACCGGAACGACGACTCGGTCGTCTTCGTCGAAGCCGGACGCGCGATGATGTCCCGCCGGTCGCGCGGTTACGCGCCGTATCCGATCAACCTCGGCACGGACGCTGCGGACGTGCTCGCGTGCGGGACCGAACTCAAGAACACATTCACTCTACTGAAGAACGGACGCGCGTTCGTCAGTCCGCACATCGGTGACATGGAGAACCAGGCGACGCTTGACCTCTACGAAGAGATGGTCCGGAAGTTCATGGAGTGGTTCCGCTTCGAGCCGGTCGTTGTCGCACATGATCTTCATCCTGACTATCTGGCCACGAGGTTCGCTCGCGACTTCGCCGCTGATCGAGCGGGCGTCCAGCTGGTGGGCGTGCAGCACCATCACGCGCACATCGCTTCGGTGATGATCGAGAACCGCGTGACAGACACGGTCATCGGTCTGGCGCTCGACGGTACGGGCTACGGCACCGACGGAAAAATATGGGGGGGCGAGTTTCTCGTCGCGGACCTGACGGGCTTTGAGCGGGCGGGCCACATCAGGTACATTCCTCTTCCTGGCGGCGATGCGGCCATCCGGCATCCCTATCGTGTGGCGCTGTCACACCTCCATGCGGCGGGCGTCACCGACCTGGCCGGCACGGCCCGGGCGATGTTCGGCGATGTCCCGGCGGAGGAACTCGATCTGGTTGTGCAGCAGATCGAAAAGGGCGTAAACTCCATAGACACATCGAGCGCGGGGCGTCTCTTCGACGCCGCGTCCGCGATTCTCGGGGTCTGTCACGAGATCACCTACGAGGCTCAGGCCGCGATAGAGCTGGAGTCGCTGGTGGGCGACGCGGGCCACGCGAGGGACGCGGGCGCATACCCGTACGACATCATCGAGGAAGATGAGACGCTGATCGTCGATCCGTCTCGTACCATTCGCGCGCTCGCCGAATCAGTGTCAGGCGGCGACCCTCGCGACCGCTCGGCATCTCAGTTCCATGAGACCGTGGTGGCATTCTGCCGCGAGGCGTGCGGAAGGATCGCCGCCGCGCGAGGTATTGGCACCGTCGCTCTTTCGGGCGGCGTGTTTCAGAACAGGTATTTGCTCAAGCGTCTGAGTGAAGTTCTGGCGAGCGACGGACTCACCGTGCTCGTCAACAGGGAGGTGCCCACGAACGACGGCGGTGTGTCGCTGGGTCAGGCGATCATCGCGAGCGAGCGGGCGCGGGCAGGGGTGTTGTAGCGGAAGGCGAATCGACATGTGTCTGGCAGTCCCAGGGAAAGTACTGGAGATCGACGGTGACACCGCGCGCGTCGACTTCGGCGGGATAACTCGTGAGGCCAACGTCGTCCTTGTTCCGGATGTGGCCGTGGACAGCTACGTGCTGGTTCACGCCGGCTTCGCGATCCAGGTTCTGAACGAGGCCGAGGCGGAAGAGACGCTGAGCCTCTTCCGTGAGCTGGCCGAGGCGCTCGACGACGAGACCAAGCGAGGAACCGAATGATCGGCCAGGAAGCTCTGAGTTCTGAGCAGACTGCGCGCGCTCTCGTCGAGCGGATAGAGTCTCTGGTGACGGAGCCGGTCTCGCTGATGGAAGTGTGCGGGACGCACACCGTCGCCATCTCGCGTTTCGGGCTGCGCTCGATGCTGCCCGCCGATCTCAGACTCCTGTCGGGACCGGGATGTCCGGTCTGCGTTACGCCCCTCATTGAGATAGACAGGGCGATAGCCGTGGCCAGAACACCCGGCGTCATCGTGACGACGTTCGGCGACATGATGAGGGTGCCGGGGTCCGAATCCTCGCTGGAGGCCGAGCGCGCCGAGGGCGCGGACGTGCGGATCCTCTACAGCTCGCTCGAGGCGCTCGAGATCGCGGAATCTCAGCCTGCCAGTGAGGTCGTGTTCATGGGCGTTGGCTTCGAGACGACATCACCGACCATCGCCGCGTCAGTCGTCGAGGCCGAACGTGCGGGGATCACGAACTTCTCGGTGCTGCCGTTCTTCAAGACCGTGCCAGTAGCGCTCGACATGCTGGCGGCGCTGCCCGGCCGCGCGCTCGACGGGTTCATCTGTCCGGGGCACGTGAGTGCCATCATTGGTTCTGATGCCTACAAGCCGGTGGCGCGCGACCGCAACATGCCGTGCGTCGTCATCGGCTTCGAGCCCCTGGACATCCTCGGTGGGCTCGTTATGCTGCTGGAGCAGATCAGGGCCATCAGGGACAGGAGCGGGCACGCTCGCGTCGAGAACCAGTATTCGCGGGCGGTCACGCCCGAGGGGAACACCGCGGCGCAGGCGCTCTTGGCAGACGTGTTCGACGAGTGTGACGCGGAGTGGAGAGAGATAGGGACGATCTCAGAGAGCGGCTACGAGTTCAGCGAACGCTACAGGTCGTTCGACACGCGGCAAAGGCTCACGGTCAACGTCCCTCCGCCCGTCGGTCCGACCGGGTGTATCTGCGGCGAGATCATGCTGGGCCTGAAGCTGCCGACCGACTGTCCGCTCTTCGCGGGCCGGTGCACCCCGCGCGACCCCGTCGGTCCGTGCATGGTGTCGACGGAAGGCTCGTGCGCAGCGTTCTACAAGTACGATCGGGGCGAGGTTTAGAATGGACGAGAGCGGCAAGATCAAGCTGGCACACGGGAGCGGCGGCGCGCTGATGCACGAACTCATCAGCGACGTGATCGTCGCACGGCTGTCGAATCCTATTCTGTCCGGGCTGGACGATGCCGCGGACATAGCGGATATCATTTCAGCCGCCGGCGAGGGTGATCGGCTGGCCTTCACCACCGATTCCTACGTGGTCCAGCCGCTCTTCTTCCCCGGTGGTGACATCGGTAAGCTTTCCGTCTGCGGGACCGTGAACGATCTTGCGATGAAGGGGGCACGGCCCGCCTACCTGACGCTGGGACTGGTGCTGGAGGAAGGTCTACCCATCGCCGACCTCGTTCGCATACTGGACTCGATCGCCCGGACCGCAGACGCGGCCGGCGTGTCCGTGGCGGCCGGCGACACCAAGGTCGTCGAGCGCGGCGGGATAGGTGGCGTCATCATCAACACGGCGGGCGTCGGCCTGATCGCGGCTGGAACAGACGTGTCCGGGGACCGCGCGCGGCCGGGAGATACCGTGATCGTCTCCGGTACGATAGGAGAC
>JAUVLG010000185.1 GCA_030595835.1 Candidatus Eiseniibacteriota bacterium
GTGACCGGAGGGCGCCCCATCGCGAAGTTTCAGGCCGTCCAACTGATGATCGCGGAGTCGGCGACGAGGCTCGAGGCGGCGCGCGCACTGACGTATCAAGCGGCGTCCGCCGCGGATCGCGGGGAGCCGGTCTCGAAACTCGCCGCGATGGCGAAGCTCTTCGCGTCCGAGACGGCCTCGTTTGTGGCGTCGAAGGCGCTGCAGGTGCACGGCGGCTCAGGTCTGGTGCGCGAGCTTCATCCGGTCGAGCGGTACTTCAGAGATGCCCGTGTGATGGAGATCATCGAGGGCACTTCCGAGATCCAGAAGCTGGTGGTGGCCGGGCACGAGTTCAAGGAGTAACGACGCGGTCGCCGCGCTGTCGGGCGGCCGACGGAACCAAGAGGAGTCCATGGCGAACGTCAGAACCACGCTGGGCGATACCGAACTAGTGAGCCTCGATGCAGGGCGGTTTCCCTACGACGGCGGAGCGATGTTCGGCGGTGTCCCCAAGGTTATCTGGGGCAACCTGACCCCGGTTGACGAATCCAACCGCATCATTCTCACCCTCTCACCGCTGCTCATTCGCGCGGGTTCCAGGAACGTGGTCGTCGACGTCGGGTACGGCAGCAGACACACAAAGAAGGACCTCCAGATCTGGGGCTTCGACCCGGCGGTCACGGTTGTCACGGCACTCGAGGGGGAGGGCCTCGCACCTGCTGACATTGACACAGTGATCCTCACGCACCTGCACGCCGACCACGCCGCGGGCTCGACGAGCGACGGGGCGGACGGCGTCGAGCCGACGTTCCCGAACGCCCGCTACATTGTGAACGAGATGGAGTGGGAGGCCGCGAACAACCCGGACGCACGGAGCGCGGCCGTGTACAGGACCGACGACTTCGCGCCGGTCGAGCGCGCGGGGCTTCTGGACCTGGTCGGCGACTCGCACGAGCTCGGCGACGGCGTGACTGTCGGGCGCACGGGTGGACACACGGCCGGCCACATGGCGGTCTACATAGAGACCGACGCGGGCAAGGCCGTCTACCCGGCCGATCTCATTCCCACCCGACATCATGTCCGCGTGCCGTACATCGCCGGCATAGACCTGTTTCCCCTCGATGTGATCGAGAGTAAGAAGAAGATGCTGACCCAGGCCGTCGCCGAGGACTGGGTTGTCATTCTCGACCACGACGTCGCCGGCAACATCGGACGCATTGTGCGGGACGCGAAAGGCAGATTCGCCTTCAGAGAGTAGAGAGGCCACCGAAGCCATGTCGAGAGAAGAGAAGTTCAAAGAGCTGGACGAGAGGCTGGAGGCCGCCCGGGAGGGTGGCGGTGAGGAGCGGATGGACCGCCAGCACAAGGCTGGCAAGCTCACGGCCAGAGAGCGGCTCGACCTCCTGCTCGACGAGGGCAGCTTCCGGGAGATAGACCCGTTCGTCACGCACCGCTGCACCAACTTCGGGATGGAGAAGAAGCTCATCCCCGGCGACGGTGTTGTGACGGGCTACGGGACGATCGACGGGCGGCTTATCTACGTTTTCTCTCAGGACTTCACTGTTTTTGGCGGCTCGCTCTCCATGGCACACGGCCAGAAGATCTGCAAGATCATGGACCTGGCCATGAAGAACGGTGCGCCGGTAGTCGGGCTGAACGACTCCGGCGGAGCGCGCATTCAGGAGGGCGTCTGGAGCCTGGCGGGATACGCCGAGTATTTCCTTCGGAACGTCCTCGCCTCCGGCGTCGTCCCGCAGATCTCGGTCATCATGGGCCCGTGCGCAGGCGGTGCGGTCTACTCGCCCGCGATCACCGACTTCGTCTTCATGGTTGAGAAGACGAGCTACATGTTCCTCACGGGTCCCGACGTCATAAAGACCGTCGTGCACGAGGACGTGACGCACGAAGAGCTGGGTGGCGCGTCCGTCCACAACACGAGGAGCGGCGTCGGCCATTTCGCGCACGCGAGCGAGGCCGAGTCGCTGTCCGAGGTGCGGCGCATTCTCTCGTTTCTCCCATTGAACAACACCGAGGATCCTCCGCGGAAGGAGCCGACCGACGACCCCGACCGGCGCGACCCGGAGCTGGACGAGATCGTCCCCGAGAACCCGAACAAGCCGTACGACATCAAGGATGTCATCTCGCACGTGGTCGATGACGGTGACTTCATGGAGGTACACAAGAACTTCGCGAAGAACATCGTCGTCGGGTTCGCGCGCTTCGACGGGCGACCCGTTGGCATCGTGGGCAACCAGCCCGCCGCGCTCGCCGGCGTTCTCGACATCAACTCGTCGGTCAAGGGCGCGAGGTTCGTGCGGTTCTGCGACGCCTTCAACGTGCCGATCGTGACGTTCACCGACGTGCCGGGGTTCCTGCCGGGGACGGGCCAGGAGTACGGTGGCATCATCAAGCACGGA
>JAUVLG010000205.1 GCA_030595835.1 Candidatus Eiseniibacteriota bacterium
AGTCTGACTCCGAAACCCGTTCCAGACTAGCACAGCGGGTGCGTGGTGTCGTAGAGTATCGCATCTCATTCCGGAGGTGCGCATGGAGAGCCGCAAGTTCCGTCCTTACGACCAGTCTCAGTGTCTGTTGTTGCCGCCGTCACTTCGGGAGTGGCTTCCGGACGGGCACCTGGCGGTGTACATATCGGATGTGGTGGACGGTCTTGATCTTCGGGCGCTGATCGCGGACTACGATTCGCCTGAGGGCAAGGGAGCCCCACCTTATCATCCGCGTATGCTGCTGAAGGTACTGATCTACGGATATGCGACGGGTGTGTTCAGTTCGCGGAAGCTTGCGGCCCGGTGTGTGGAGGATGTGGGGTTCCGTTATCTTTCGGCCCAGCAAGTGCCTGACTTCCGGACGTTCATCAAGTTCCGGAGCCGTCACATCGAGCGGTTCCGAGGTCTGTTCGTGCAGGTGGTGGCGATGTCTCGGGAGCTGGGTCTGGTGAAGCTGGGTCATCTGTCGATAGACGGTACGAAGGTGAAGGCGAACGCGTCGAAGCACAAGGCGATGAGCTACAAGCGGATGTTGAGTGAGGAGCGGAAGCTTCGGGACGAGATCGACGATCTCCTGGCCCGTGCGGGTGCGGTGGACGAGGCGGAAGACACCCGGTATGGTGAGGACGGTTCGGGCGAGTCGATACCGGCGGAGCTTGGGCGGCGCGAGCAGCGTCTGGCGGCAATCCGGGCGGCACGTGGCCGTCTGGAGGCTCGTGCTCGTGCACGTGCGGCTGAGGAATCGACTCGGCGTGAGGGGGAGGCCGAGGAGCGGGAGCAGTCGGGCGAGACGCCGAAGCGTTACCGTAAGGATCCGGATCCTGTGCCGAAGGCGAAGGAGCAGGAGAACTTCACGGATCCTGAGAGCCGGATCAT
Organism: Candidatus Eiseniibacteriota bacterium; assembly: GCA_030595835.1. Classification (GTDB taxonomy): domain Bacteria; phylum Joyebacterota; class Joyebacteria; order Joyebacterales; family Joyebacteraceae; genus JALGZG01. Next base: position 916 of record JAUVLG010000205.1, read on the forward strand.
GCGTGACGGCGCGACGAAGGGGTTCGTGCAGGCGTACAACGGTCAGTTGGCGGTCGATGCGAAGCATCAGATCATCGTGGCGGAGGTTCTTGACAACAACGCATCGGACAGCGGGAAGCTGCTGCCGATGGTGGATGCGGCAGTGGCGAACGCGGGCGGAAAGCCGGGGTACGTGACTGCCGATGGTGGATACAAGAGCGAGAGTAACTTCGCGGGTCTTGACGAGCGGGAGGTGGACGGATATGTCGCCTGCGGGCGTGAGGTCTACGACCCCGGGGTGAAGTGTCCGCGCGGTCGGATACCCAAGGACGCGACGCTGACGGAACGGATGGCTCGGAAGCTTCTGACGAAGCGTGGCCGGGGACGGTACCGGAAGCGGAAGCACACGGTGGAGCCGGTGATCGGGTGGATCAAGTCGGTGGTTGGGTTCCGGCAGTTCAGCCTGCGTGGTCAGCGCAAGGCTTCGGGTGAGTGGGCGCTGGTGACCACGGCGCTGAACCTGAGACGGATGGCGGTGCTGTGCCGGACGTGACGAGCAGGCGGGGGACGCTGCGCCGGGGCGGCCCGCGCTGCAACCTGAGATCCACAACGGCCGGTCCCACAACCTCCGGCGCCCTCTGTCCGGATCGATGGTCGATCCACATAGACGAAGAAACTCCCGTCGATGGGGGTTGAACCGCCCCGGCTGCGAGATTACGGAGTCAGACTCCTAGCCGGGAGTGAAGGTGAGCCACAGGAACGGGAAAACGACCTCGCCGCGCAGAGTGCTGACCGTCGTCGATCGCGACGTGCAGATCTAGGCGCTTGCGTACCCCGAGCGGGTGCGGATACTGACGCTCCTGGTTGAGAGGTCCGGGACCGCAAAGCAGGTAGCCGACTGGGTCGGCGGCACACGCGGCCGCGTGCACTACCACATCAAGGAGCTCGAGAAGGCGGGGCTCGTCGAGAAGG
>JAUVLG010000122.1 GCA_030595835.1 Candidatus Eiseniibacteriota bacterium
GGGGACACGGGCCTGAACCCGCTCCTCTTCAGCGGGGGCGCGATCGCCGCGCTCTTCACCGCGCGCACTCGGGTCGTCAGGAAACCCACGACGCGCTTCGCAGGCGCCGCCATCGAGGATCTCATCCGTGCTCTCATGGAGTTTCTGCACGGAGCGGGGGAGGGCGTGCCGAGCGACGGCGTCGTTGACGTCGCACGGAAGAGCGTGACCAAGGTCTCGTATCTCGCTCAGGAGATGCTGGACAGCCTGGACGACACCGAACGGTACGCGATGCTCAGAGAGCGGCTCAGGTCTCGCGGGGGTGACTTCCTCGACACGACGCATCCACGCGTCGCCGTGGTGTTCTCACTCGCGAAGCGTGCGGGGTTCGTTGTTCACGAGGTCGGGCTGATGTCACGCGCGGCCGACCGGATGAGGGCCGCGATAACGGGCATCCTGGGCGACGCGGCTCAGGAACCTTCGCTTCTCAAGCAGCAGCTCCAGGCCATCAGAGAGGGGCGGGACCAGCTGGCCGCAGCCGCGGACAGGGGCTGGGCCATCGTACAGACCAACCCTGGGTGCTCGCTCACGCGGTCGATAGACCGTATACTCCGGGAGAAGCGTGAGGAGTTTGCGGAGGCCGAGGTTCGCTTCAGCCGGACCTACGGCGTGCCGCAAGAGCGCGACGCCATCGCACTCTGGTCCTTTGAGTTTCGGTTTATTCTGGAGAACCTGGTGACGAATGCCATCCGCGCCATGCGCTCGTCCAGGGTACGTGTGCTCAGCATCGAGACCACCAGCGACGGCACGATGTGTTCCGTCCTGATCGCTGACACCGGCGTCGGGATGGACGAGGCAACCGCCCGCGGGCTCTTCGATGCGAAGGGCGACGAGCGCGGCGGAGGGTTCGGCATGCCGAACTCGCGCCACCGACTGCAGGAGCAAGGAGGAGATATCATCCTGGAGCGAACGGCCGCCGGAGAGGGCACGAGGTTCCTGCTAACGATACCGCACTGGACACCCAACACTGGAGAAACGGATGTCTGACGAGACGATCGTGAAGAGCAAGTTGCTTCTGGTCGACGACGACGAGCCGTTCCTGGAGGACGCTGTTGCCGTGCTCTCAAGGGACTTTGACTGCGTGGCCGTCGCGAACCCCGACGACGTTCTCAAGACGTGCGACGTCGAGGATCCAGACGTTGTCCTCCTGGATCTGGACTTCGCGGGCGAGCCCCTGGGTTTCGAGCTCCTTCCCGCCATCAAGGAGGAGAACCCGTATCTCCCGGTCGTCATGTGGACGGAGACCAACGACGTGCGCGCGAGGCTCCAGGCGCAGGAGCTGGGCGCCTTCTACTACATCCACAAGGCGGCGCGTCCGGGTGACCTCCGGGTGGTCATAGATGCCGCCCGCAGGAAGAACCGCGCGCTGCTCGCCAACCGTGCGATGCGGGCCGAACTCGACAGGGCCTGGGGCAATCTGATCTATGCCAGCGACGAGATGCGCGAGGTGGTCGAGATGGCGGCGCGCGCGGCCGAGACCGACCACACCGTTCTCATTACCGGGGACACCGGAGTTGGTAAGGGCGTCGTTGCTTACGAGATCCACAAGAGAAGCGCCAGGGCCAGCCAGGAGTTCATGGTGGTCGAGTGCGCGGGCATCACGGAGAACCTCGCGGACAACGAGCTCTTCGGGCACGAGAAGGGCGCGTTCACCGGCGCCCACCGCAGGGAGCCCGGCGTGTGCGAGGCGGCGCACCGCGGAACGCTCTTCCTGGACGAGATCGGCGACATGCCCGCGAGCATCCAGGCGAAGATCCGCAGGGTGGTGGAGGACAGCAGGATCCGGCGCGTGGGCGGGCAGCAGGAGAAGCTGGTCGACATCCGTATCATGGCCGCCACGAACCGCGACCTTGAGGAAGACGTCGAGGCGGAGCGCTTCCGCAGAGACCTGTTCTACCGGCTGAATCTCATGAGGATCCACATTCCGCCGCTCAGCGAGAGAAAGGCGGACATCCGGCCGCTCGCTGTGCACTTCCTCGGGATGTTCACCGCGGCGCAGGACATGACCTACGAGCTTTCGCCCGATGCCATGATGTACCTGGAGAGCCGCGAGTGGAAGGGCAACGTGCGGGAGCTCAAGAACGTCATCGAGCGCGCTTGCATCATGTCGCCGGGGCCGGTGCTCATGGCCGCGGACCTGGCCGGCAAGCGGGACGGGGCCACGACCAGCGTCAGCTGGGCCCGCCAGAGAGAAGCCGCGCTGGCGAAGCTCAAGCGCGAGGCCGTGCTCGCAGCGCTCATCGCCGGTCAGGACAAGACGAAGGCCGCGGCGGTTCTTGACGTGTCGAGGGACTTCATACACAATGCCATCAAGGATCGGGGCATCCGCGACGAGGAGTGGAAGACACCGAGGTAGTTTGATAGTCTGAGGGCACGCCGAAGCTCGGACAGGAGCACAGACCGGAGCATACACGGAGGCACCAACATGTCCGTAGATCTCGAGAAGATACTGCGTCCCGTCGACAACCCGATGCCACCCTTCCCGGCGAAGCACATGAAGGTCGCGAGTGGGGAGGAGATGGTCATCCGTCAGGTGACGCGCGACGAGATCCCCTCGATCCTACAGCACGTGGCACCCTTGGTCTGGGTCGAGCGAGACTTCTACGACGTGGTCGCCGCACGCGTCTACGCCGAGCTCCTGGCCTACTACGCACATCGCATGCAGGACGAGTACGTGCTGGTCGCGCAGATAGACGGCGAGCTCTGTGCGGTGGTGAACGGGCGGATGGTGAACGAGGACGTCGGCATGTCGCTTCACACGCTCGCGATGCGGCGCGGCCTCAGGATAGGGGCGCACTCGTTCGCGGCGAAGATGGAGTACCACATGGACATCCTGGGGCAGAAAGAGGTCCTTGTCGTTGCCGAGTCGCCCATTGGGTTCCGCCGCTGGATGCTCGAGTACAACCTCGAGAAGCGCTTCGACATCGCGCACGAGCTCGGCGGAGTGCCGTCGTGGGCGCTTACGAAGGAGCTCTTTGACAAGGCGCGCGACACGCTCGTGGTCGGACGCCGCCCCGTGCCCGACGAGCTGCTGGCGAAGGCCCACGAGGCCATCCTGCCGCCGTCGGACCCGCCGAGGCCGCCCGACGATCTGCTCGCGGCCACACGCGCGAAGTACGATCCGACCGGCACAGCGCTTGTGCTCCAGCGCTGGAAGCAGGAAGGGAAAGTGTGACCATGCGAGACGTCTACGTCATCGGCATCGGCATTACCTCCTTCACACGGCTGGAGTTCCCGCTCTCGGAGATTGCGGCCTACCCGGCCATGATGGCCATGAAGGACGCGGGCACGCGCGAGATCGACCACCTCTACGTCGCGAACATGGGCGGTGGGCGCGTCAATCACCAGACGGGGCTCGCGAGCGCCGTCGTCGACACGCTCAGCCTGACGCCCGCGGGCGCCGAGACCATCGAGAACGGTCCAGCCTCTGGTGGGTCCGCGGTCAAGACCGGTTACATGGCCGTCGCATCCGGGCTGCACGACGTCGTGATGGTCACCGGTGCGGAGCGCATGCGCGAGGTCAACAACCTCGACGCCACCGACTTCGTGGCGACCTTGACGCATCCGATCGCCGAGCACATCTACGGCGTGACGCTGCCGTCCCTGGCGGCGATGTTCACGCGCCTCTACATGGAGAAGTATGGTGTAACGGAGCGGCACCTGGCGATGGTCGCCGTCAAGAACCAGAACGCGGCTCTCCTGAACGAGTTCGCGCACCTTCACCAGAAGATATCCATCGAGGGCATCCTCGACTCGCCAGAGGCGATGACCAACAACCCCTACGTCGCGGAGCCGCTGCGGTTCTTCGACTGCTGCCCGGTCTCGGACGGCGGCGCGTGCGTGATACTGGCGAGCGAGGAGGCAGCTGGCAAGGTCGGTCGGCCGCTGGTCAAGCTTGCGGGCGTAGGCCAGGCGACAGATACACACGCGGTCCACGAGCGCGAGGACCCGACCGATCTCCTGGCGGTCCGGCGCGCGGCAGCGATGGCGTTCGAACGCGCCGGGCTCACTCCGGCGGACGTCGATGTCGCGGAACTCCACGACGCGTTCACCATCCTCGAGATCGTTGAGAGTGAAGAGTGCGGGTTCTTCCCGAAGGGCGAGGGGCACCTAGCGTTGGAGCGCGGCGAGACCGCGCTTGGCGGCAAGCTGCCCATCAACGTGTCGGGAGGTCTGAAGGGCAGGGGACATCCGGTGGGTGCCACAGGTCTAGCGCAGGTCTACGAGATCGTCCATCAGCTGCGAGGCGAGGCGGGCGAGCGCCAGGTCAAGGACGCCCGTATCGGCTTCACCTGCAACTTCGGGGGATTCGGGAACAACGTCGTGTGTCTGGCGTTCACGAGAGAGAACTAGCGGCGCACACGGGCGCCGGGCAGAGGCCGCGCGCCGCCCAATATGGAGCAGACATCAATGCCACGCGATATCTACGCATACAAGTGCAGGAAGTGCGGGCACGTTCACTACCCCTACCGCATGGTCTGCAAGAACTGCGGTGAGAACGAGCACAACGAGTTCGAGCCCGTCCCGCTTCCCAAGGAAGGGACGCTCCTGACGTTCACGACACTCTACAGCCTGCCGCCCGACTTCGAGGTGCCGAGCCTCGGTCTTGCCATCGTCGCACTTACGAACGGCATCACCGTGACGGGCCAGCATCGGATCGACGAGCCCGAGACCGGAATGGCGATCAGGGGAGAGGTCGAGATCGTCCGCAGGGACGGGTACGACGAGCACTACGGGATGGTGTTCTACAAGGCGTGAGACCCCGGTACCCCGACGGAGCATCCGATACATGCTGGAGCTTCTTTCCATAGGTGACCTGGTCCAGGACGGGACCTACCGCGTCCACTCGCGCTTCCGCCGCGCCGTGAACTTCACTGATGGCTGGCGTCTGGTCACGGTTCTTGGCCGTGGGATGGATGCGGGTCCCATGAATGTCGTGGTGAAGGGGTTCGATCCCGCGCGGGCGGAGGTTCTTCAGGTAGAACGGGGCGTGGTGACCCTGGACGGCATCCGCCTGCCGTTCGACGATCGTCTCGTATACCTCTCCGGAATCCGACTCGACCACCGCGACCGCCGGAGGGTCCGGGGCGGCACCGCAAGCCTCGGCGCGTTCCTCGTTCAGTTCTCTCCCGAGAAGAGCCTCGCGTTCCTGCTCGACTACGAGCGCCTCTGGAGTCTCAACGAGGGCTTCGAGCGGAACCTCGGCCGGCACATGAGCCAGTGCGTGAAGGACATCCTATACTGGAACAGAATCCGGGGGGTCGAGCGCCTGAAGGGCAGCGGCATCGGGCTTACGCCCGCGGGCGACGATTTCATCGCAGGATTCCTGCTCGGCCTGAACGTCCTTGAGCTACTTGGAGTCGGCGGCTGGTCCGAGACCCGCCGGGGAGTTCTGGAGACGGCCCTGAGCGGCAATACCCTCACTGACACGTTTCTCTACCTCGCTGAGGAAGGTCGCGTCTTCGAGTCCATGAAGCTTCTGATCGCCGCGTTGGCGAAGGGGTCAGCTGCTGATATCCGCACGTCCACCGACCGCCTGCTCGCGATTGGCGCCACCTCAGGCGCGGACCTCGCCGTCGGTTTCTACCTGAC
>JAUVLG010000028.1 GCA_030595835.1 Candidatus Eiseniibacteriota bacterium
GCGACCGAACGAAACACGGGAGCGCCCGGCCGCTGACGCTCCCGCAGTGAGGGGGGACGGCGAACGAAGTCGCCTTCATTCGCACCGTAGGACGGCCGAAGACTTCCTGAACGAACCAGGCCTTCAGCAAGCCCGGAAGCAGCGCACCATACCTGTGCTCGGCAATGGTGTCGCTCCCCCCGACCCACCAAAGCGCACCGTATCACCGGGGCCAGAACCTGTACAGGGCAATCCTGCATCTCAGAAGAGCGCCGGCGCCGGGGCAAGGGCGCGGCTGGCCCACCTTGCCGCCCGCCTCAGAAAGGTCTATAATGGTCAAGAAGGCTTGTGACACGATGGACCGACCCTCTACAAGCAGCGTGCTGTCTGAGGGAACACAGGGGAATCCAAGATGCCGAGAAACTTCACCATACTGATGGTCCTCTTGGTCACCGCGGTGACAGCGACGCCTGCCGCGGCTGCGTCGCACGACAACAATGTCGAATGGGCCGGCATCTCACACGTCACATGGCTGGACAGGAGCCCTCTCTGCCCGGTGGACGGTGAGACGTTCCAGGTCCGATTCCAGACGTACGCAGACGATCTTACTGCGGCCCGCGTGCGCGTCGACGACGGCATCGCCGCCTGGACGGTCGCCTCGAAGACGGCTGTGCGCGGGCCGTATGATATCTGGTCCGCGACCATCCCCGCGACGGGCTCACCCGAGCTGTCGTACTACATGGAGCTCACCGACGGCACCGACACGGACTATCTGAGCATCGGCGGAGCAACCTCGGGCACGCCCGCAGACGGCGGGTTCCCCATCGACTTCGCGACGCTCGCGCACGCTCCGGCGGGTGCCACTCCCCTGCCCGGCGGTGGCGCCGTGTTCAGGGTGTGGTCCCCAACCAGGACCGTCGCGCACGTGCGCGGGCAGTTCAACGGGTGGGGCACCGGCGACCCGATGACGAAGCTCGGCGAGCACTTCATCGTGCGCGTCCCCGAGGCGACCGTCGGCCAGATGTACAAGTACTACTTCCAAAACACACACTGGAACACCGACCCGCGCGCGCGAGCCTTGAACGCTGTCGACAACTACAACGCATATCTGCTGGACCCCGCAAGCTACGAATGGCAGATCGACGACTTCGATGTGCCCGATTTCGAGCAGATGATCGTCTACCAGCTCCACGTAGGGACGTTCTCCGGCAGAAACGACCCCTACGGCGCGGCGCCATTCCCGGCAGGCTACCTGGACGTGGCCGCCAGAGCGTCGCATCTCGCCGAACTCGGTATCAACGCCGTCATGCTCAACCCCATAACGGAATTCCCCGGCGACTACTCCGCCGGCTACAACCCGATCACACAGTGGGCGCCGGAATGGAAGTACGGCACACCCGACGACCTCAAGTACATGATAGACACGCTCCACTCCTACGGCATCGCGGTGCTGCTGGACATCGTCTGGAATCACTTCTCATTCAGCGACAACTACCTCTGGTACTACGACGGTACCCAGATCTACTTCGACGACCCCGTCGTGGAGACCCCCTGGGGCAGCCAGGCCGACTTCGACCGCGATGAGGTCCGAGACTACTTCCTCGACAGCGCGCTCTACTGGCTGGACGAGTTCCGCATGGACGGTTTCCGGATAGACGCCACCGACTTCATGAACATCTACCCGCAGGAAGCCGCGGGCTGGAGCCTCATGCAAAACATGAGCGACGCGATGGACGCTCGCTTCATCGACAAGATAGCGATCGCCGAGCAGCTGCCGGACGACTCGTGGGTCACACGCCCGACGACCCTCGGGGGCGCCGGGTTCGACTCACAGTACTACGACGAGTTCACAGATCGTCTGCGGGATGAGATCTTCGACGCCGCGAGCGGCAACCCCGAGATGTGGAAGATCCGGAACATCATCAACGGCGGCGGCGACTACTTGAACGGCCGCTACGTGACGAACTACCTGGAGCTTCACGACGAGTGCTGGCCGACGAGCGGTGGACAGCGCATCGTCAAGTCCATAGACACGACGGCCCCGCACGACGACCAGTGGGCGAAGGGCCGGTCTAAGCTGGCCCAGGGCATCGTGCTAACGGCGCCGGGAATCCCGGCCATACTGCAGGGCACCGAGTGGCTGGACGACACGGACTTCGGGACCGATTCCGGGAACCGCATCGACTGGTCCAAGAAGACGACCTACGCGGGCATCTTCGCCTACTACCGCGACCTCATCACGCTGAGGCGCATCTCGCCCGCGCTGCGAGCCGATGCGGGAGTCGACGTCTTCCATATGAACGAGGTGGGCAACGTCATGGCATACCAGCGCTATGACCTGTCCGGCAACGTGCACGTCGTCGTCGCGAACTTCAGCAACACGGACTACACGAGCTACCGCATCGGCCTGCCGCAGTCGGGAGACTGGGTCGAGGAGATGAACAGCCAGGCGACCGAGTATGAGGGCAACGGGATGACCAATCCCGGCGTCATCACGCCGGACGCCATCGGCGCGGACGGCTTCGCCCAGTCCAAGGCCATAGCAGTACCTTCGATGGCGCTCATCGTGCTGACCTGGGGTACGGGCACAGGTATCAATGCCGGCGACGACGAGAGCGCGGAGCAAACCTTCGCGCCGCGGCTGCTCGGAGCACACCCGAACCCGTTCAACCCGCGCACGACCATCGCGTTCGAACTACCGGAAGAACGGCACGTGCGTCTGTCGGTGTTCGACGTGGCCGGGCGTGAGGTCGCTGTCCTGGCGAACGGCGTGTTCGGGCAGGGCAGGAACTCCATCGAGTGGAACGCGAACATCGGTGACGAAGCACTGGCGTCGGGAGTCTACTTCGTGCGGATGGACGCGGCGGCCGAGCACAACCTGAAGAAGGTAGTGCTGCTTCGGTAGCACCACGAAGCTGGCAGCAGCTGACGAGAGCGGCCCGTCCGTGGACGGGCCGCTTCTTCATTCGGGAGGACCATCGGTCCCGCGTTCCGCCACTACAACAGCCCCTGCCCCAGCAGCGCGTAGACAACCGCGTAGACCCTCCCCACCTCGGCGAGTGTGGCGGCCCAACCCACGGGGCCACCCTCCCAGCTGAACTCAAGATCCACATGCTGGAAGGACTCGAGGATGCGGAGCTGAACGGCCGCCTCCGGTGGAGCGTTTTCCGCCAGCAGAATGCTTTCCGTGTAGGGCATCAGATTGTCGTCGCGGCCGTGTGTGATGATGAGGTTCGCGGTGACGTTCGCGGTATTCCCCTGCATCGAGAGTTCGTCGAAAAAGCTGAGGACCCGGGGATTCAGGCGCTCGATGATCCTGCCGGCGGCGTCCGGGTCGTCGTTCATCATGAGCTCGTAGAGGCGGGCACCCTCAGTCCCGAGCGAGTCGGCTGTAGCGGAGACATCGCGCGCGTCGCCGGTGAGCTTCGCGTCCGCTATGCGCGCCAGGAGCACACGGTCCCCGGCGTCGTCCACTAACCCGAGCATGTTCTTCAGGAATGCCCACTTCCCCGTGTGCCGCGGCTCCATGTAGACCCACTCCCCGCCCTCCAGGTAGTAGCCGGTCGTCGCATAGATGACGATGCTCCTGACATCGTAGTAGCTGCCCAGCAGGAAGCAGAACCGCACGCGCTCGGCGATCCGGGAGTCGTTCGCCGCTAGCACGGCAAGCCCGCCCGCGTAGCTGAAGCCGAAGAACCCCGCTCGCTCGGGGTCGACCGCAGGAATCTGCTCGAGGTACTCGTACGAGCCCACCATCTCGTCCACATCCGATGCACGAACGCGGAACTCCTTGAGGTGAATGAACTCCGGAACAAGCGCTACGAACCCGCACCGGGCCAGCGCGTCGGCGAAGTTCGTGAGACGCAGGTCTTTCATACCCCCGGCGGCCACGCCGTGGTTCAGAACGATGCCGGGGTGGCGTGAATCCTGGGAACCCGCGGCCGGGCGGTAGACATCCGCGATCATCGTGCGGCCGCCGGCCTCGAAGGTCACGCGCGTAACCAGCGGGTCGGGCAGACGACTCGCGATGGGTCCGTCCGTCTCCGGCGTCGGCAGTTCGAGGAGCAGGAGCGTTGTCAGGTACGCCACGCGTACCCGCGGACCCAGTGCGAGCAGCGCAATCGCCGCAAGCACCACCCATACCGCCAGGCTGACTCGTCTGCGTCTCATAGCGAATCTCCTGCTCTGACCCCATCGGGACGGTCGACCGGCAGATCGCCGCGGTCCCGGAGCACTTCTCCCCCTAGCCCCTCTCGACGAACACGGCCGTCGTTCTGGCCGGGATCGAGAACTTCCCCTTCTGCGCGTCGAAGCTCGCCTGCTTGACCCGCTCGTCGTGGGACACCACCTGCACGGGGTGTAACTCGAACTTCCCGCCCTTGACCGCGTCGTTGTCGAAGACGATCGTTCCCTTCGTCGCGTTTACGAACACGACGATACGCCGGTTCGCCGGATCGATCGGTCGCATGCCATCGAGCTCATCCTTGATCTCCATAACGATGAGTCCCGGCATCTGGTCGGGGCCGGTGTTCAGGAACCGGACACGCGCCATTACGTCCTCGGCGGTGCGCAGCCGGAAGAGCGGCGAACTCCTTCTGATCCTGAGCATCTCACGGAAGTGATGCACCGTCGCCAGGATCTCATCCCGGCCCGGCCTGATGTCCTCCCGCGCGAGCAGTGGACGGATGATGTTCCAGCGGTCGTAGTTCTTCTCGGCGGAGGGAAGGCCGACCGCGTAGTTGTTCGACTGGTAGCTCCAGTCAAGGACGTTGAACCAGTCCCCGGCGTTGTAGCTGTCGGCCTCCATGGACTTCGAACGCAGCATGTCGGACCCCGCGTGGAAAAACGGGATGCCCTGTCCGAGAGCCACGATCGAGAGTCCGATCTTCTGCATGCGCACGCGGTCATCCAGCGTCGACGACGGGGCGGCCGAGTACTGGATCTTGTCGAAGAACGTCTCGTTGTCGTGCGCCGAGCAATAGTTGACGGCCTCGCCCGGGTCGGCCGTGAAGCCAACGTTCTCGAACATGCCGCCGCGCATCTCGCGCCCCGTGTGGTCGATGAAGCGATAGGCCGCCAGGTTGCCGGCCATGCCTATCCTGATCCTGTCCATCTGAGTGAGCAGTGCGCCGCGGTCAGGGCCCGTTCCCTGGTTGAAACCGTTCGGGTCGAGGAACATGCCCGTGGCAAACCCCTGCTCGCGCCGGTCGCTGAACGCGCTGCCACCGCGGATGGCGTCGCGAATGCGATCGTTGAACGAGCCTATGCCCGTGCCGGCCATGTTGTGCTGCGTCGCGTTCTTCCCGCGCTTCCCACCCTGGACCTCGCCGAAGTCCCATCCCTCTCCGTAAAGGTAGATGGTCTCACCGTCCACGCCGTCGGCCTCGGGACGGAGCGCGTGCAGCGCGTCCCGCGCGCTCTCCATGTTGGCCACCATGTGATGGCCCATGAGATCGAAGCGGAAACCGTCGACTCTGTAATCGGTCGCCCAGTGGACGAGGTCGTCGACCATGAGCCGCTCCATCATGTAGTGTTCGGTCGCCGTGTTCTGGCAGCACGTGCTGGTTTCGACGAAACCGTCGCGGTTCAGCCGGTGGTAGTAGCCCGGCACGACCTTGTCCAGCACTGACTTGTCCGCCATGCCGCTCGCGTGTGTGTGGTTGTAAACGACGTCCATGATCACGCGGAGCCCCATGCCCGACAGACTCTGCACCATCTCCCGGAACTCGAGGACGCGCTTCGAACCGTCGGGGTCGGTGGAGTAGCTGCCCTCGGGCACACCGTAGTGATAGGGGTCGTAGCCCCAGTTGTAAGGATCCTGTCCGTTGATGCCCGAGACGGCCTGCTGCTGCCTGTCGGAGTCGGCGGGGAACTGCGAGAGGTCGCCTGGTGTGAGCCACGTCGCCTTGTCCTCGTTGACGGACGCGATGTCGAACGCCGGCAGGAGGTGCACGTGCGTCAGCCCGGCCTCCGCGAGCGCCTCCAGATGGCGCGTGCCGTTCGAGTCGACCGTGAATGCCTTGTACGTGCCCACGAACTCGTCCGGGCACGTCGGATCGCTCGCACTGAAGTCGCGCACATGAAGCTCGTAGAGGACGATGTCCTCGGGCGCCTCCAGTGCGGGCTTCGAGAACCCGTCCCACCCATCCGGCATGAGGTCCGGATCCTCAAGGTCGATGATCTGGCTCCGTCTGCTGTCCATCGAGAGACCGCGCGAATACGGGTCCGTCGCGACGTTCTTCTCGACGGCGCCCGTCCGAGACATGAAGACCTCGACCTCATACACGTAGAACTTGTTCCTCCAATTCGGCGAGCCCTCGGCGCTCCATACGCCCGTGGTCTCGCTCATTGGTACCACGGCCGAGGGCTCGGGGTCGCCGGGACCGTCGAAGAGATGAAGCGTCACCGCGCGCGCAGTCGGAGCCCAGACCGTCAGGGTCGGGACACCACCGTCCCACGTGACGCCCAGGGGGCCCTCGTAAGCGAAGAGGTCGTCGAGCACACCGGGGATCTGCACGCCGGTCGCGTCGCGGAGCTTCCCGTCGGCGTCGGTGACCGAGACGGCGAGCTGCCCCTTGAGCAGCGCGGACACCCGCCCGAGGTCGACCTCGACGAGCTTGAATGCAGAGTAACCCCTGAGGTGCGGGAACTTCGTCTTCACCACCTCCGGGAGTCCGTTCGGGTCGTAGTCCAGAACGAGTTCCTCCCCACTCGTCACACCCTCGGGCGTGAGCGCGAGCGACGCGTCGGGGCTCGAGTGCAGACGATAGACGTTGCCCTCGGCCTTCCTGATGGTCATCGCAATCGTGGCGCCGTCGACCCAGCACGCCCTGGCACGGGACAGGTCGCCCAGAGCCAGGCTCGCGATGTCCGGCGGCTCACTGCCGAGATCCGCACGACCGGACACCAGCCAGACCTCGCGCCCGTGCTCTGCGGGCGTCAGCCACATGTCGGGCCCGGGGTCCTTCGTGTCCCCACTGTGCACGATAAAGCCCACGCTCTCCGCGCCGTCCTTGAGACTCAGATCCCAGTACAGACCGTACTCGTCCCGCCCGGTCGGCGGGAGCGGCGATGTCCACTCGACGGACTCGTTCGTGTCTCCCCACACGTGAAGTCCCCACTCACCATAGCCGCCCTTCGGGCGGTGGTAGTGTATGCGCGCGAAGCCATCCTGAAGCTCGGGCGCCGGAGGAAACGTCTCCTCAGCAATCGAGTGCGTGCCGCCGCCGGCTCCACCAACGACCCTGACAGCGTTCTGCCCGCCGTGCCCGTCGTCGTTGTAGCCGTCGACCATCTCATCGACGGGGAACCCGTCGAGCCACGTCTCCATGTCCTGAGGCCACTCCCCGTTGACGAAGAACTTGTACTCGTACTCACCCGGGTCGAGCTCGACCCCGAGGGACCACCTTCCGTCGTCGCCCTGCTCCATGGGGGTCTCACCCCAGTCGTTGAAACTCCCACGAACCGACATGCTGTCGACCTGCCAGCCATCCGGCGGCACGAACGTGAAGGTCACCTCGTCTGCCACCGCTCCGCCGGCCAGTGTGAGAAGCGCGGCTGCCATGAGTGCCACTCCCGTATTGAGCGTACGCATCCTTCCGTCCTCCCTTGGAGAACTGAGATGGGTCCAGCTACCATGTGTTGGAGAAGTCTACCACATCCGGATGCTCGTGGTGAGCAGGAGATAGAGGGCGCGGGAGATGAGCGGACTCGCGAGTGCATGGGGAGGAAAACGGGTTCGGGACGCCGCGCGCCATACCCGGCGCACAAAAGAGGAAGGGCTCCGCCGGCGGAACCAGCGGAGCCCTTCACAGTCCCCCCTCAGGAACTGCTCCCATACTAACGCACGAGAAGAAGCTTGACGGACCTGCCGTAGTCCCCGGCCGTCATCCGACAGTAGTAGACGCCTGAGGCAACGGCCAGGCCGCTTTCGTCCCTGCCGTCCCACGCGACGCTCCTCGCACCGGCGGTCTGCGGGCCGTCGACGAGCACGCGCACGCGCCTGCCGCTCACGTCGAAGACTTCGATCTTCGCGGTCATACCGTCCTGCGGGATATCGTACCTGACGGTGGTACCGCCGTTGAATGGGTTCGGCGCGTTCTGCCTGAGCGCCAGCGACACCGGCGGATCGTCGTCCACGCCGGTCTCATCCTTGAGGTACTCGATCGACATCCAGGTACACGTCGGGTTCACCTGACCGCTGCTGTAGTAATGCGCGCTTCGCCACATGAGCACCGTGCCCGGGTACGCAAACTCATGCACGTTGCCGTCTGCTACGATGAGGTCCCAGTGCATGCCCCCATCAGCGCTGAGATTCCACACAATGTAGTCCGTCTGCACGGTCGACAGCCGGGCACTGATGATGTCGATGTCCGAGTCATCAATGACCTGGGAGATAACGGAGTTGTTCACGAGATCGAACCGACGGTGCTTGTGCTCAAGCACGACGAAGCCGCCGCCGTGGTCGGCAACGTAGGCGTAGTCCTCGTCGACCGCCAGTCCGTACGACCATCCGTCCGTCTCGATGTCGGCAAACGGAGCAGGTGTGGTCGGGTCGGTGATGTCGAAGATCTGGAAGCCCCAGAACCCGAGTGTCACGTAAGCGTAGTCCCCGTCGACCACAACATCGTAGCCGCCGTCCGCCACGGCGCATCCCCCCACATAGACGGGCGCCGTTGGGTCGCTGATCCTGATGGAGAGAAGCCCCGTCCCGACATCCGCAATGAGTGCGTAGTCGCCCGTTACGGCCACTCCCCTGGCATCTGCCGGCACGGTACTCGCACCGGCGATGAATGGAACGGAGGGAACGCTGACATCGATCACCTGAAGCCCGGCGAGCCTGTCGGCTACGTACACGTAGTCGCCAGAGACCGCGACGGAATAGGCCGTGCCCGGCGTGTTGCACGTTCCAACCAGGTAAGGGTTCGCGGGGTCGCTGATGTCGATCACCTGAAGACCCGACGTGCCGTCCGCGAAGTAGGCGAAATTACCGTCGACGACGACGTCGTAGCCAAAACCCGACGTATTGTAGCCACCAAGCAGACTGGGACTCGCGGGATTCGTCACGTCCACAACGGTCAGCCCGGCGCCTCCGTCGGCGAGGTAGGCCGTATTGCCGGCGACGTCGAGGCCGTACACTCGGGACGTCGTGTCGTAATTCCCAATGATGGATGGGGCTACCGGGTCGGACACATCTATCACCTGCAGGCCCTCTGATCTGTCGCCAAGGTAGATGATATCGCCCTCGATGGCGATTCCATATCCATCGCCGGGCGTGTCCAGCGTCGCGACGACCTCAAGAGGGAGCGTGACCGCGATCTCGATCACCTGAAGACCGCTGCAGGCGTCGGCGACGAACGCGTGGTCACCTGATACTGCTACCGCCGTGGCCCAGTCGGGCGTGTCCGTGGTCGACATGGGCGTCGGATTGGTCGGATCGGTCACATCCATGACGCGCAGTCCGAGCGTGGTGTCCGCGAGGTACGCGCAGTTCCCCACGACATCGACTCCGAACCCGAGGCTCCGCGTCATGTGCGTCCCCAGAAGCGTCGGGTTCGATGGGTCCGTGACGTCAAACACCTGGAAGTAGGAGCTGTTGGGAGGAGGCCAGCCCGTATACGAACTGATCACGTAGGCCATATTGCCCTGGACGTCGACGTCGCAGGCCTCCGCGTCAGTGGCCGACGAGCCCATGTAGATCGGGTTCAGAGGATCGGTTATGTCCACCACCACCAGTCCGCTCAGCTTGTCGGTGACGTACAGCACGTCACCCTCGACACACACACTCCTGGCCTCGTTCCCCACGTCACACGACCCCACCAGCACGGGAGCTGCAGGGTTACTGATGTCCGCAACCTGAACACCACCGGATCCGTCCGCGACAAAGGCGTAGTTCCCAGAGACCACCACATCGAGCGCGATGCGAAGCGTGGGCGTCGTTCCCACGACCACGGGAGCCGACGGATCCGATACGTCGACAACGGCCAGACCGGCCGTGCCGTCCGCAACGACCATGAAGTCACCAGAGAGCGAAAGGCCGTTCGCCGACCCGCTGGTCAGGCAGCTTCCCACGTAGCTCGGGTTCGGGGGATCGGTGATGTCGACGATCTGCAGTCCTCCAATATCGTTCGCGGCGATGTAGACGTAGTCGCCGTCCACGAGGACGTCGCTGGCGGGGCCGGGCGTCATGAACGCGCCAACGACCGGAGACACGCGGTTGTGCAGCTCAATCCTCCCCCACGCGGTGTCCCAGTGCGCCTTGGTCTTCCCCACGTCGCAGTAGTCGAGTGACTGGAAGTCCTCGACATATTCGTATGCGCTGGTCTCCCCGGGCCATAGCGACAACGCACACGCAAGCGTCACCGCCAGCAGACCGACGAGACGCGTTCGAGTCCTCACGCGACCTCCCCTTTGCCGATTGGTGTGAAGCTATGAGATTCCAACCTCATTATACCACAGCCGCTCCGGGCAGTCAAGAAACCGTCCGTGGGAACGGCCAGCGCGGTGAATAGCGGAGGGGTGGGTCGGATGGAAGTGTGGCGCGGCGCAACGAGCCCGCGAGGCCGCCTCTACTTCAAGAGGATCATCTTCGCGGTGAGCGTCTCACCTCCGGCGTCCAGCCGGTAGAAGTACGCACCCGCGGCAACGGGCCGCCCGCTGTCGTCGCGACCGTCCCAACGAACGGCGTGCGGACCACGTCCGGTACGCTCGTGGTCCAAGAGCGTCCGCACGACGCGCCCCGACGCGCTGTGGATGGTGAGAAGCACGGGAACGTCGCCGGGCAATTCGTACCGGATGACCGTACTGAGACCAAACGGGTTGGGCGCGTTCGGTCGGAGGGCGAGACCGGACCGGCCGTCCGAGCCATCCGACGCCGTGACCGCTTCCCCGCACGACAGGTAGCTGACCGAGAAGTTATCGATGGCGGCCTCGACGAGCGAGCCGCCTGGCAGGTCCGCGACCTCCACGCGCACGCGCACAGAATCGGTAAGCTCGATGTGCCCGCTCACGAGGATCGTCTTCCTGTTCCAGCCCTCGGGAAGCGGAGCTCGAGGACCCGTGGTGTCGGCGGCGGTCCAGCTGGCCCCGCCGTCGTCAGACAGATACGTTACGAAGTAGTCACCGTTCGGATTATCACCGTGGTCGTTGCGGTACCAGAATGCGAACTCGACCACGGCCTCGGTCCCCGCACTCAGGTCGATGCTCGGTGACGTAAGTCGGGTCCAGTCCTCGTCGACGTCCGAGTCTCCGTCCTGGTTCCCCGTGAGGAAGCAGCTGCCCGACCCGTCGTAGTCAGTCGGCGGGTCGCTCCTGTCTCCCCCACCGGCCTCGTCGCGGCCCGGCGCTATGCTTCCGACCGTCTCGAACTGAAGCCCCATGAGCTCGCTGACCGTCCCCAGCTCCGTCCCTTCCTTCGAGACGCACACCGCACACTCGGTGGTAAAGGAACCTTCGTCGATTCTCTTCGTCCGGATGTCGAGACCCTGCCTCGCGCAGTAGGAGTACTCCTGCGCGACCTTGCCGCGGTAGAACGCCCAGGCGTCCACGCGCCGGCCGTCGGTCAGCACGCACACACCGTGCTGACCACCGTCACCGTCGGCGATCTCGTAGGTGTAGCCGAGATTCTCACAGTAGGCGGCCGCAGGGTCGGGCATCGAAAGCAATGGGGAATCCGCGAGAACGGGCGCTCCCGCGAGGAGGATGAAGAGCGCTGCTGAACACACTACGCAGAACACACGCACGGCAGGATCGAACATGGCTTTCATCGCCTCTCTCCTCAGCGCGCGTCCTGCTCATCGGACGGTCAGGTTGATGATAGCAGAACGGCAGGACCGGCTCCAGCAGAGAGCGGCTCCGCGGAGCAGACGCACTGAACCGTCTGCTCCGCAGAGCGCCTGGGGGCAGTCCTACCGCGAAGGGTCGTCCAATAGGTGAGACACGGCTCGGGAGCCGGGGGTCTATTTCCCCAGGGCGCGGGAGCGATCAGACGCTCGCCGCCTGTGCCGGACTGTGCTGCCCTAACCGGATCGGAGCGTGCGCCTGAGACCCTGGAGCGCCGTATGCCAGAACTCGGAGAACTCGCGCTCCATCCACATGCGGGACCGGGTCTCGACCACTGCGGAAGCCACGATCGTGAGCGCTAGTGCGCCGGCCAAGATCCCGTACCACTCCCAGAGAAGCAGGGCATCCCAGAGCCCCTTGGCGGTACCCTGCAAGTTATCGCGTGATGGCGGCCAGGGGCAAACCCGCAGGATCTGTCCAACCAGGACGGCGACGGCCAGGATCCGGATGTATGAACACGCCGCTCGAACTCTCACGCTGTCCGGCACGAGGTGAAGCAGAGCCCGCAGCGACCCTCGCCCGCCTTCCCTTCTGAATCTCCAGCTGCGGCCCGCTGCGACACGCCACTCATCAAATCTGCTGTCTAGGAACTGAGTCGACGCGGCGTGCCTCGCTTCGACGAGCGGTGAACCCTCGACGCCCGTCGTTCCCACGAACAAGCTTCCCCGAGGGATGTTCCCAGGGGCATAGCCGTCTGTCTGTTGAGCGATCCGCTCGAGGACGCTCAGGTGAATCCTGGGTGGCAGCCCCGGCCGCTTTGCGGGACGCGGCTTGCCTGGAGGTTTGGGGCGCGACCTGCATCCCAGTCTGAAGCCAGGCTCCGCACGGTTGCAGATCCTCCAGATGTCGCGCGGTCGATACGGGTAGAGGACGGCCAGCCCCGCTCTCGAGTCATAGAGCTTGTCCTGGACGCTCATCGTCCGGCCGTACTCGTCTCGGATACTGGGGACAAAGCGCAGATCTTGTTCCTCTGCATGCGCCATCATCCAATCGAGCGTCACAAGGGACATTCCCTGTCTCGGATAGCCACCGCCGACGTTCGAGTGCGCCCCTGCAAACCACACCTGCGTGATCCTGTCGGCATCATCGGAGGACTGACGCCACATCAGCGGGTGAAACGTCACACGTTCGTCGTCGATCGCGAGAGCCTGGCACGCCCGGTCCACTCTGTCGCTGAGCCTGTAGTTGCGAAACTTGAAGCGATAGACGACCGAGTTCAGGAACTCCCCAATGCGCCTGCTCGGCACTCCGACAGCATCGACCGTGTCCCACACACCAATGAAGCGGATGCGGACGCCGGCAGAGTGCGACCTCTCCAGAATCGCATCCTTCGCTGCCTTTCGCTTCCGCCACGCGGCCCGCTGCCGCCGCAAAATCCGGTCTACGCAGAGTTGAAGCGACGTCGGGTAGCTCATCCGGTAGGCCTCGTAGCCCTGATCGACGGCGTCCCTCAGAGTTCCGTCACTGGCGAACGCGGAACGCCTCAGTACTCCGCAGTAGAAGATCAGACCGGCCAGGGTCCTCACCGTGAAGGCTCCCCGACTGAAACCGAAGAGGTAGATCTGATCCCCCGGCTCGTATGACCGAACGATCTCGGCGTAGAGCTCCCGGACGTTCTTGCCAAGACCGATCCCAAACGCACCGCCCAGGATATTGAGGAACTTCACTCCCTGAGTACCCACTCCATCGTCATAGAACGCGATCTGCTGTGTTCGGTCCGGATGCGCCTTGTGATCGTGGAGTTCCACGGCCTCGTAGAGCTTGAACACGTTCGTCCCGCGGTTCTTGGCCGCGGTCGCACCTGTCCCATCCGAGCAGATGATGATGTTCTTGGCCAAGGGATCCTCCTTCAGCGGCGTCACACCGGCGGGCCCTATCCTCGCTAGAACAGCCAAGGGATCATCTGGAGCTCACGACCCACCATGAACCTGTCCTCGTCACCGCCGACGTAGGCCAGCTTGAGCTCTCCCCACGTGAAGAATCCCCCGAGGCGCTCCTCGCCCCACCAGGGCCAGACCAGTGCACCGTCCTCCTCAGGAACGATCAACACACCCAGTGAGAAGTACCCCGGCTTCAAGAACCCGGTGAGCCCGTCTTCTTCACCCCATCCGTCGCCGAGCAGGTAGTAGCGGATTCCGAACCCTGCCGTTGAGATCAGCTCCGGCTCCTCGTCAACAACCGTGAGGTAGGCCGCGTCGTACGAGGCGACGACCTCAAGTGGTCCTGGCCCCTTCTCGTCAGTTGGATAGAATCCGGGCACGCGCTGGAGAAGAAAATTCACGCCGACCTCAAGGGCGAACTCGTCCCCACCGAACGAGAAGCCAAGCTTGGCCTGCAGTTTCGTAAGAGCCCCCGCGATCTGCTTGAACTGCGCCTTCTCCTTCATCCAGTCCACAATGAAGTCGTACAGAAACGGATAGACCGCGAACTGGTTGAGGTCGAGCCCGGGAATCGCTGCCAGCGCCTAGATCACGTCATCGTAGTATCCCGGGCTCGCGTCGCCAATTCCATGCACCAGGAGTATGGCACGCTTGCCCGGCCACTGCTTGCTGATCGGTTGCCAAGCCATGTCAATCTACCTCCGGACAGGAACCTACCTTACTCAACCCGCCTCACCACACTTCTTCGGCGGCCTCGCGCTCCACCTCCCTCTGCTCGGCCGTCGTCAGTCCGGACAGGAAATCGAGCCCCGTGGCGTCCTCGATCTCGTCAATGCTGATGAGGAACTCGTCATCGTCGAACGAACGACCCTCGAGGTCCTCGTTCGGAAGCATGAAGGCCAGCGCCTCGGGACCGCCCGTCGGCTTCGTATCAACGACTATCTTGAAGAAGTGCGTTGGGACGGCCACGTTGTTGCCGCCGATGACCTCGTAGGTCACGACGCCGTCGTCCGGCTTGAAGATCGGTCCGACAATAACGACCAGTGTCCCGCGTTGCTGGACCCAACCTCTGACGGCCTCCTCAAGATCCAACCAGATCCGCTGGTTGAAGTGCTCCCCCACCTGAGGTGCGATGTTCGATAGGTAGAAGCTCTCTCGCATGATCTGGTCGCTTCGATCCATGTCTTCCGCCGGAGCCATGTGTCCGCGGTCGTAGCCACTGTTCGTGTAGTCGCCGTCCGACGACCGTGAACCACGAGGGATGGTCCCATCCACGAGGAAGTGACCGAGCCTGCTCACATCCCCGGCAAGATCCTCGAGCGCCAGTTCGTACTGCACCCACACGGGGATCTTGAACCTGGCGTCCTGGGCAACCACATACCCCTCGCGCACTCGCTCATAGACCGCCTGGGGCTTGCCGACACGGAGGTGACGGGCCGCCCAGCGGACCATGTCGGGCGTCGTGATCATAGTCGCATCCGCGAGGGGATCGGCCAGCCTGCGAGCGGGGTCCGTCAGAGGCATTCCGCCTTCATGCCGGCGCACCAGTGTTCGGTAGATCCAGCCGTCGAATCCCTGGGACGCCCGAACGTGATAGTAGCCGCTCTCCTGCTGCCCGTCGTCCAGAAGATCCAGATGGGTCCCCGCATCGACGCGCTCCAGCACAAGGGCGTCCCGATCCGGTTGCGACTTGACCGTCGCCGACCTGCTCACGACGAGGTAGTCTGCGGCCGCCGTTGAGGTCAGGACCGATAGAATGAGAACAACGCGAACTAATCTGTGGAGTGTCTTCATCAAGGGGGCCCTCCTTAGTACACCGCTCCTGGCTTCCCTGAGTCCGGCCGGAGCGCTCACTCGCCGCTTCTCTGAATGGGATCATCCAGCAGCCTCCGCGCGGTGCTCTTGATCCCCATCACGTCCCGGAAAAGTTTGACGGACGCCTTGCTGCCGCCGGCGACAACGCCACCCGTGACTACCGCTCCCAGAACGGTGGTCTGTTCCTTCAGGAAGATCATGCTGATGGCATCGAACTTCCAGATCATGCACACGGCCGCCGCGACAGCGAACGCGATCAGCTCCTGAATCGGGAAGGTGCCGACTCCACCACGAACCGGCCCGCTCTTGGGGGATTCCTGCGCGTCCGTCTCGGGCCTCCGCCCCTGCACGACCTGCAGGAAGAACCTGGATTCAAACAGCACGGCCAGTGCACGTTCGAGGAAGAACGCCAGGACGGTGATGGCGACGAGAACTTCTGCGACCCTCGCCCAGTCAAGGTGGAACAGATTCGGATCCATGTCCTTCCTCCTTCGGACTGACCATTCCGGCAGATGACACACCGCAGCATACCCGGCCACACACATCTGCGGGGCACAACTCTCCACTAGTGGAAGCTATGCCCCGCAGTCAGCTGCCGATCTTCGGTATGTCTTATCCTAGCACTGCTCTGTGTCCTGCTACGAGCGGCAGCATACTGCCCTGTGCTCGCTGAATCAAGCTCATTATGCGAATAGGCCGGCTGGTGCCGCATCACCGCCCAGAGCGGCATCAATCAGTTCCGGACGACAGACATGCCAAGGGAGATGTAGCCCGATGAATCGCCGTGTTCGGTGAGCCCCAGCCCGAAGTAGAGCGGACCCAGGAAAGTATCGGCCCCTATGAAGACTGAGCCCGCATACAGCAGGTCGTCCGCACGGATATCGCCCGCGTCCTCCCACACGTTGCCTGCCTCCAGAGAGACACCCGCATAGATGCCCGTTCCGAGCGGGCGGGGCAGGCGAAGGACCCTGTAGTGGTAGATGAGCTCGCCCAGCGCGAAGTACGGTCCGCGAAGCTGCCCACGCTCGTAGCCCGAGAGCGACAGGAGCCCTCCGAGTTCGAACTGCTCGTAGATGGGCGGGACCGACCCGAGACTCGTCCCTCCCCTCACAACAGCAGCAAGCGCATGGTCTCCTCGCCTGACCGCGGTGCAGGCACTGATTGTCACCTCATCGTAGGAGACGTCGGAGCCGAAATCCCGGCTGAAGGACCGGCCGCCTAGACTCACGAATGCGCCTGAGCGTGGGAAGCTCAAGTTGTCGAGCTGGTCGATCGTGACGCTCGCAGAGTACCCTCCCACAGCCGACGTGTCGGCAACACGCCCCCGCCGCGCCGTCGCCGTCCGCCTGCCTAGGAAGACGCCGCCCCGGATCTCTCCGTAGTTCCGCAGCTGGATGCCGCCGTCCACTCCGCCCTCCAGAATGGCGACGCCATACTCCTCGTCGAACGATCCGTTCGTGAAGACCTCGGATCGCCGCTGGTTGAAGCCAATCCGCGGAGAGACGAAGAACAGCCCGGAGAAGTCCAGGGGCTGGTAGAGCTCGGTGGAGATCCCGTTCTCCGTTCCGAACCGAACTCCCGTCCGCCATTCCCCACCGTGCGGATTGACTCGCGTCGTCAGGAAACTGATGAGCGCGGCGAAATCGCCCCTACCCTGGAAATCGGCCTCCGAGCTAAGGCCCGCCCTGATGAAATGCGGCCCCCAGGACTTATCTGTCACATCTATCAACAGCGTCCGCACGCCATCTGTCGTGGCTGGCCGAAAGCTCACATGCTCGAAGTCGCCCAACTCGTATATCCGGTCCAGATCTTTCCTCAGGACATCGAGCCGCAGCGGCGCTCCCACCTCCGTTCTGACCACTCCAGCGATGACTCGCGGATCGGCGCGCGACATGCCTGAGATCTGAATCCGCTCCACGACCGCGGTCCCGAGCAGTTGCACCGTCGAGCGTCGTTGGCGTTCCAGGAACGTTTCATAGTCCGCTTCATTAACAGACAGGTGGGCTAGCTCGTCAATCGCCAGACGAGCGCCCTCCTCTCCAGCGTCGATGGCCGAGGGCACGGCGCGGAAGTCCGCAGGACTCATGTCACCCAGATCGGGAACGACCAGGACGTCCACGGAACCCAGGAGCTCACGCTGCTGTTGTGCATTCTGATCCATAAGAAGGTAGAGACTCTGGATGAGGATCATGGCCGCGGATGCGGTCTCTCGGGAAGCACCTGCCTGAGGAGATACGTCGACTGCTATGATGATATCGGCGCCCATGGTCCGGACCAGATCAACGGGCAGATTGCACACGAGTCCACCGTCCACCAGCGTCATTCCATCTCGATCGACGGGAGTGAACGCACCCGGAACGGCCATGCTCGCGCGCATGGCTTCTGCGAGATTGCCCTTCCACATCACCACCCGCTCGCCGGTATCGATGTCGGTCGCCACCGCGCGGAAGGGAACGGGCAGTCCGTCGAAGCTCGCAGCTCCGGTGGAGCGCAGGGTCAGCGCTTCAAGGAGATAGCCCAGCTTCTGTCCAGCAACAAGGCCGGCTGGAAGCTTGAACCCACCCGGCCCCAGACCGAGTTCGAAACCGAACAGGCCCACCTGATCCGCCATCTTCCGCCGTAAGGGAAGGTGCCGCCTCGGAGGACTGTCGTCGAACATCTCGTCCCAATCGATCTCCCTCAGAGTGGTCTCTATCTCCTGGGGAGACATGCCGCACGCGTAGAGCCCACCGACTACAGCACCCATGCTCGTGCCCGCAACGTAGTCCACGGGTATCCGGAGTTCCTCAAGCACTCTGAGCACGCCGGCGTGCGCGGCGCCGCGCGCGCCCCCACCACTCAGGACGAGACCGACGCTCGGGCGCGGGGGGCCCACGATCTCCGCACACCGACAGGGAGCAGCGGCGAGAAGCAACACCAGCCCCAGAGAGACAGGAAGCAGATGAGCACGCTTGGATCCGAGCACGAGGCAGTCCTCCTACTCCGGGAACCTGGCCTGGAACCTGTCCTCCCGGTACGTGTTGTAGCGGTCGGCGCTCTGCGCGGAGCCCGTGATATTCCCCACGTAGAAGCCGACGCCAAGAACCGCGAAGAAACCTCCGGCGCCGTCATTGCCATCACGGAACGCGTCCACGGTGGCCCATCCCAGGAGACCGTTGACGATGAGCGACGCCACGGCCGTCCCGTAGTGCTCAGCATAAGCGTAGCCCGCACCCGGAACGACGGCGAGGGCCGCGGCCACGCCCGGGCTCTTCCTGCCGGGGCGCGGCTCGCTGCGAAGCCGCTCGAGATGCCGACGTGCCTTGTCCGAGCGGGGAGACGCATCGCCGACGAGCGAAAGCGACGCCTCAGCCTGCCGGAGCTCCCCGATGCGAATCTGCGAGAGGCCGACATAGTACGACGCCTCACTGGTCTGAATTGAAGGCACCTGGCGACCGTGCAGCGGACCTAGCAGACCGATTGTGCCGTCGTAGCGCCCAAGTCTGAACAGAGAGCGGCCGGCGAGCAGCTCCGCGTAAGGGAACCGTGCATCCTCGGTTCCCAACTCCCGGTACCAATCCACGACCAGTTCGTACCTGCCAGCCTCGAACAGGGTCTCGCCGACGCCCGCGCGAGCGCGAGCGCTCAGGCTGTCGTCGCCGCAGAAGTGCAGGGCTCTCTTGTACTCGGTTATCGCGCGGTAGTAGTCGCCCTCTCCCCTGAGCGCGTCCGCGAAGCTGATCTGGGCGCGGCAGTCGCCGGACAGCAGGACATCGAAATCGCCTCGCGGACCAGCCGGGACATCACCGGCCAGGACGGGTAATGACAACAAGAGCAGACTACTCACAATCGTCGCGACTATCATCCACCGGATCATACTTGAGAATCCATTCGTCGTCCCGAATCAAGCGGTAGAAGTGCGGGTCGTTCCCGCACCGTAGCAACCGATCGCAAGCCATTGTCACGCCGACCACAAAGCCCAGGTTCTGGACCGCGTCCTGCGCGTAGCTCGAGCAACTGGGATACATGCCACAGCGACGGCCCCCGGCCGGACTGATCACGCTCTTGTAGATCTGCATGGGAACCGAGAACAGCAGGTGCCCCGGGCCTACGGCCGCAGGCCGTGCCGGCGGCACACCTACGTGGACCGAGTCCACCCGCGAGAACTCCCACGGCGGGAGGCACTGCTCTTCTGGCCCGGAGACGGGCCCCTCGGCGGCCGACGCCGCGCACGTGGAGCAGAGCAGGAGAATCAACACGCAGCACACCGCGCGTCGTCCCAGCGCGCCTTGCGTCACGTTGTGCGCCTGCGAGCACGCCTTGGCGAGCCGTGCCGACGCCCGCGCCCAGGAGCACATCCGATCCTGACGGACGGCGCGCATCGGGAGTCTCCTCTCACGGATCGAGAGTGTATACATCCTTGCTCCCATTCGCGCCGATGACAGCCCCGGCCACGGTGCCGGCAACAGCGGCGACCGCCGCATAGTAGATAATGGCAAACCCTGCCTCCCCGCCGTCATCCAAGCCCCAGCAGAGAGCCCCGAGAGGAACTGCCACCGCAGCAAAGCCGGTGCCGAAACCGATTCCGCCTCCCCGGAGACAGCCCTTCAGGCGCCGGTGGACCGTGATCTTGCGGACTTCGGATGTCGGGACGCAAACACCCGCTCCTCGTTTCCGGCTCCTATCCACTGCCTGCCCCCCTCGGTCCAGCACGTCGTGTCCGAACCGATATCGAGCTTCAGCCCCGAACGGGTCTCCCCGGAGACAAGCTCCACACTGATACTCTTCCACTTCGCGGCTGCGTTGATCTCGGCGAGTCGTGACCCACCGGAATCCAGGTCCACCTCTCGCACGGTTGCACATCCCGTGAGAAGTGAGACAAGCACTGCCACGGCTACCAGGCGAGATCGCATGGGCTTCTCCTTGAAGAAAGTCGCATCCAACGGAAGGCTGTCTCCGTCACCAGTTGAAGGCCAGAGCAACGTCGAGTCCGCCAACCATCGGTTTCGTTTCCCGGACCAGTGTGTACGTGGACTCGATTCCGAATCGCCAGATCAGGGGGACGCGGACGAAGACCTCGGGCAGGAGGGCGAATCCGCTCATCTCCTGAATCGTCGAGCCATCAGAGTCGTTCTCTAGTTTCCAACCGAACCACAGGACAGCTCCTATCCCCGCACACGCTCGCCCTTGACTCCATGTCTTCGCGAACCCCGCACCAACGACTACCGCCGAGTACGCGGACCCATTCTCCTGCCCGCGATTGTTCATGAACGTCAGATCCAGATGACCATACCAATCGGGCCCAGACGGACGCACCGTGACGAAGCTACGTCTGAACGTCAGAGAGCGATCCCACGTCGTGCTCTCGGGCAGGACGGCCACTCCAACCCCGAATGAATCTGCCTCCCCCCGCCACTCTCCATCTGACGTGGCATCGTCCCCATCGGCACTCGCGGGCACTGACACGCACACAACAAGGGCCAGGCCAAGAGGCAGCATCAGACTACGCAGTCCCTTCATGACATCCCCATTCCTGTCGCAGGTCCAGGCAGACCACACGCACGCTAGTACCGCCCTGACACCCCGATGGACACGCCGTTGAGAGTGCTGTCGTCACACTCGAACCACCGGTACCCCAGACACGGAAACGTATGGCCACAGATAGAGCATACCGACGTCGTAGTCGGTGATGGTGTTGTCCCCCAGCCAGCTCCACGTGGGACGGAACACAAGAGCCACGGGGCCACCGAACCCGATTCGGACGGGAACCGTCATGGAAGATCCGGAGTGTCTCGCATCTCCGTGCAAGATCATCTGACCGAATCCGATATCGATTTCTACTTGCTCGGACAGCGACATGCGGTAGAGCCCGTGCCACTGGACGATGTCCATTTCGTCCGCCGGGGTCTCCTCCGTGTAGTGCGTGTAGCGAACGGCCAGGCCCAGCGGCCCGTAGCCCACTTCGGCTCGGCCGTCGAGCGCGCTCACGTCAGACCCGGCATCCTGATAGCGAAGATCAAGGCAGACCACCGGGATCTGGAGTTCTCCAGGACCACGCGACGCGATCCGAAGTGTATCCACCGGTTCCGGCGGCTTCTCCCACGTCCAGCTCGCCAGTGTGTCCGCCGGCTCCGGAGGGTTCACCCTCATCCAGCTCGCTGAACCTCCGGCCCAGAGCACCCGGGCGCCCATCTCGATACCGGACTC
Organism: Candidatus Eiseniibacteriota bacterium; assembly: GCA_030595835.1. Lineage (GTDB taxonomy): Bacteria > Joyebacterota > Joyebacteria > Joyebacterales > Joyebacteraceae > JALGZG01. Next base: position 21,702 of record JAUVLG010000028.1, read on the forward strand.
CATACACCCCCACCAACAGCTCGTGGTAGACGTCGTCCCGTATCTCGCCACCGTATCGGGTTCCGACGCCTTCGTGGCGTCCTCTTCGAAGTCGTCCAGCGTTCCCGCCATGAGCGGCCCGCAGGTGCATGTAAGCATCAGCACGGACAGCAGGCAGACCTCGCGCACTCCTCTTATGCTCGTCATCTTGGCCATCGCCTCCCCTTGGGGACCGTCACTTCAGGGAATGGAACATCAGCGCCCTCAATCACCCGTACTGAAACTCGTCCACGACGCGGCCAGAACGAGAACCGTTGCCAGGCACAGCAGGACGGCCAATCGCGTCGTGCACCTCCCCCGTCAGTTCCGGACGACAGACATGCCAAGGGAGATGTAGCCCGATGAATCGCCGTGTTCGGTGAGCCCCAGCCCGAAGTAGAGCGGACCCAGGAAAGTATCGGCCCCGATGAAGACTGAGCCCGCATACAGCAGGCCGTCCACACCGACGTCGCCCGCGTCCTCCCACACGTTGCCTGCCTCCAGAGAGACACCCGCATAGATGCCCGTTCCGAGCGGGCGGGGCAGGCGAAGGATCCTGTAGTGGTAGATGAGCTCGCCAAACGCGTAGTACGATCCGAGAAACTGCCCCCGCTCGTAGCCGGAGAGCGACAGAAGCCCTCCAAGCTCGAACTGCTCATAGACGGGCGGGGCCGACCCAAGACTCGTTCCTCCCCTGACAACGGCAGCGAGCGCATGGTCTCCTCGGCTGACCGCGGTGCAGGTGCTGATCGTCACTCTGTCGTAGGATACGTCGGAGCCGAAGTCCCGGCTGAAGGACCGCCCACCAAGACTCACGAATGTGCCTGAGCGTGGGAAGCCAAGGCTGTCGAGCTTGTCGATCGTGACGCTCGCGGAGTACCCTCCCACCGCCGACGTGTCGGCAACACCCCCCCGCCGCGCCGTCGCCGTACGCCTCCCGAGGAAGACGCCGCCCCGGATCTCCCCGTGGTTCCGCAGCTGAATGCCGGCGTCCACTCCGCCCTGCAGAACAGCAACGTTGTACTCCTCGTCGAACGATCCATCCGTGAAGACCTCGAATCGCCGCTGGTTGAAACCAATCCGCGGAGAAACGAAGAACAGCCCAGAGAAGTCCAGGGGCTGGTAAAACTCGGTGGAGATCCCATTCTCCGCTCCGAACCGAAGTTCCGTCCGCCACTCCCCTCCGTGCGGGTTGACTCGTGTCGTCAGGAAACTGATGAGCGCCGTGAAATCGCTCTTGCCCTGGAAATCGGCACCCGAGCTGAAGCCCGCCCTGATGAAATGAGGCCCCCATGATTTCTCCTTCACATCGATCACGAGCGTCCGCGTGCTACCTCCAGCCGCCGGCCGAAAACTCACATGCTCGAAGTCACCCAGCTCGTATATGCGGTCCAGATCGTTCCTCAGGACATCGAGCCGTAGCGGCGTTCCCACCTCCGTTCTGATCACGCCCGCGATGGCGCGCGGATCGACGCGCGACGCGCCTGAGATTCGTATCCGCTCGACGACCGCCGGCCCGAGCAACTGCGCCGTGGAGCGACGCTGGCGTTCCAGGAACGTCTCGTAATCCTCTTCACTGACGGACAGGCGAGCCAGCTCGTCAATCGCCAGACGAGCGCCCTCCTCTCCGGCTTCGATGACCGAGGGCACCGCGCGGAAGTCCGCGGAGTTCATGTCGCCCACATCGGGAACGACCAGAACGTCCGCGGGACCCAGAAGTTCGCGCTGCTGCTGCGAGTTCTGACCCATGAGAAGACGGAGACTCTGTGAGAGGATCGTGGCCGCGGACGCGGTCTCTCGGGAAGCGCCTGATTGAGGGGACATGTCGACTGCTATGATGACATCGGCGCCCATGGACTGGACCAGATCAACGGGCAGATTGCACACGAGTCCACCGTCCACCAGCGTCTTCCCACTACGATCGACGGGAGTGAGCGCGCCCGGAGTGGCCATGCTGGCGCGCATTGCTTCAGCGAGGCTCCCCTTCGACATGACAACCCTCTCGCCGGTATCGATGTCGGTCGCCACCGCGCGGAAGGGAATGGGCAGTTCGTCGAAGTTCGCGGCTCCGGCGGATCGCAAGGTCAGCGCTTCAAGGATGTAGCTCAACTTCTGTCCGGCAACAAGGCCGGCGGGAAGCTTGAACCCCCGCGGCCCCAAGCCCAGTTCGAAATCGAACAGGCCCACCTGATCCACCATCTTCCGCCGAAACGGGAGGTGCCGCCTCGGAGGGCTGTCGTCGAACACGTCGTCCCAGTCGATAGCCCTCAGAATGATCTCTATCTCCCACGGGGACATGCCACACGCGTAGAATCCACCGACTACAGCACCCATACTCGTGCCCGCAATGTAGTCTATGGGTATTCGGAGCTCTTCCAAGACCTCCAGCACGCCGGCGTGTGCGGCGCCGCGCGCGCCCCCGCCACTCAGAACGAGACCGACGCTCGGGCGCGACGAGTGCTCCTCCGCACCCGCTCGAGCCGGCACGACAACGAGCAGGAGAAGTAGTGCAAAGAGACGCAGAACGGGTGAGCGCAACTCGCTGTCCTCCGTGAAGACGCCTTCAGAGGGGCAACCAGACTCCTCGTACGTCTCCTCGTAGCCGAAGCCAGTCAGAACTTTGAGGGCACGCTACTACCAGCAGAAGCGTGCGGTCAAGTCGAATCGTGGTCGGGAAAGGGAACGCATGGGTACATCGTGACCCACCCAGCAAGGTGAGGAAGCTGGCTTGCTTCGGGCGCAGGAGCCACAGGCTATTGAAGGAGATCCTGGCCTCTGAGGCCTTCAGACGTCCCAGACATCGCTCCAACAAAAGAAAGGGGAACACAAAGAGACGCCTTCGTTAGACTGCGTGTCGACTAGAACCCGCAGACAACGAGGTGCTCATGTGCTCCGACGGATACTATACCATGATCCCCTCCAAGAACCACATCTACGATCTCAGGCTGGGCATGGTCCGATACGCCGCGAAGCACGGCATCCGTCAGACCGCCATCCACTTCCAGTACTCAAGGAACACCGTCAGGAAGTGGGTCAGACGCTTCAAAGCGGAGGGGCTCCGGAGACTCCGCAACGAGTTCGACGTGCCATACGGCGTCGGCTCCATCGCACGCGTCAAACGCGAGAACGGACTCAGTCGCAAACGGCCGAGGAAGCACAAGAAAAGGAACGACCTCAGGGCAGTCACGACGTCCTGAGCGTTCCAGCTAGGACCGATCTCCGATCAGGATAAAGGCCGCCCAGAAATACGGATGCTCGTAAGGCCTGCCGCCCGACTCATCGGCGGAGTTGCGAAGCCAGTGCTTCGCCTCGCGGAGCGCTCGAGCCTTGGTCATCCGCTCACCGACCAGACCGCCCCGTTCATCCTCGTACTCCCCCAGCCAGTCTTCGTAGAACCTCCGCATGAGGAGCGAGGAGGCAGCGTCATCGACCTTCCACAGACTGAGGAGGAGACTTCTGGTTCCAGCCTGAAGGAGCACGTGCGCGAATCCGATGTGGCCCTCACCTCCGACCTCCGTTCCGACCGCTGTGTCGCAGGCGGAAAGCGTCACAAGGTCCGCATCGAGTCTCCATTCGTGGAGCATCTCCTTGGCTGTCAGGAAGCCATCATATATCCGCTGTCCCGACATGGCAGCTTCCACGGGGTCGGGCAGCCCCACTTGCGACAGAACGAGCGCTGACCGTTCTGGCCGCTGGACGTCCACGATGGCGTGGGTGGCGAAGTGGATGAGCCCGAACGCTGCAAGCTCCCCCGTGGACGCGAGCGCGTCGAGGCGCTCTTCTGAGGCATCCAGGCCGGACAGCACCGTGGCGGCTCCATGCACGCTGGCAACGCCATCTATCTCGTGTCGAGCACCGGGAAGCCTCGGAAGAAGGGACACCGCTTCAGCGTCCCCGTCGATGGCCCGACGGAGAAGCGAGGGATCGGCGCGGGTGGTTCCTGTCGCAATCACAGCGCGCTCTTCCCCGGCGCTCGAGCGCTCCGCGAACTGGAGTTCTGAGAAGAACGGGTCGCCGACCAGGAGGGCCCGCCGACTCGACTCGTGCGTCGCCGCCGAAGCCGACTCCGCCAGCCAGGTGTGAACCGTAGCTGAAGGAGCGTACGTCACGGTGAAGCGTTCGCAGAGCCCCGCTCCCCCTGAATCGATGACGGCCTCGATCGGGATCCCCACCATGAGGCCTGTCGGCACAACAACAAGATCATCGACACCGTCGAGCGCTGGAACGAGCGGCTTGATCCGATCCGCCCAGACATCTCGTCCTTCCACCGAGGTACTCATCCGGGGGCTCTGCGGATCGGTGAGAGAAGCGCGGAAGCTCCTCACGTGATTCGCCTGATCTCCGTCGGCCTCGCCCCTGACACCCACCCTCGCCCAGCAGACGGGACCGTCGCTCCGCACGACGTACCCCCAAGAGGAGTAGTCGCCCCTCCTCGTCTCCAGATCCACCCACCCGATGATCGCTGTGCGCTCAGCGAGCGTGGCCTGTACGCGTTCAAGAGCAAACACCGCACCCTCACTCGCGGGGTACCTCTCCGCCATCTGCGCCTGGAACTCCGCCCACTCCCTCTCCGCAGCGAGCAGCCTCTTCCCAGCCGCGCTCGCCCGCTCTTCGACCTCTCCGCCAGGATCCTCCTCAGAAGCTGCCCAGTACGCGGCGAACTCGCGTTCGAGGTCGATGATCAAACGCTTGAGCGAATCCTCGCGGGCCACCTCAGCCGGCGTTAGCTCCCTCTCCTCCGCCACGAGAAGCATGTCGGCGAGTGATCGAGCCCTGGCACGCTCGACCGCTTCCCAGGCCTGGCGGCCCATGCTCAGCTCGCAGCGCGTCGCCGCCAGAGCTTCGTGTGGTGAGCCTGTGAACCACGCGCGATTCAATCCCGCTTTGGTTCCGAGGCGCGCGGCCTCGAAGATCCCGGCGGCCTCGGTGAAGAGCTCCTCCGCTCCCACGATGTCACCTCGGGCCCTCCGAATCTGGGCGAGCTGGAAGAGATTCATGCAGCGGAGCCGGTGGTTCCGGCCCAGTATCTTGTCGAAGATCCTCTGAGCCTCCAGCAGCGCGGGTTCAGCACTGTCGTGCCTGCCCTGCATTCTGAGAACTGTGCCCAGATTGTGAAGCGTGCTCGCGGTGTCGAAGTGCGTATCACCGAGAAGCCGACGCCGCATCTCGAGCGCCTCACGGAACAGCGGCTCCGCCTCGTCGTAGCGGCCAAGCGCGAACAGGGCACTTGCGAGGTTATCGATGCACAGTGCGAGGTGCGGATGGTCAACACCTACCGCCCTGGCCACCTCGGCCGCCTCTCGCTGGAGCTTCTCGGCCTGCTCGTACTGCCCCCATTCGAAGTAGAGCTGGCTCTGGTTGTTGAGAACCGTGCCGAGGCGCGAGTGCCCCGGGCCGAAGAGCCTCTCGTGTATCTCGACCGACTCAAGAAGCACTCTCTCTGCGCCCGCGTAGTCCCCCTGATCCATCAGCGAAAGACCCAGGTTACTGAGGCTAATCGCAACGTACGCGTTGTCATCGCCGAAGGCCCTCCGCCTCATCTCCAACGCCTTCCTCTGAAGCACCTCCGCCTTCGCGTACTCCCCGGTGTCCCGGTAGAGACAGGCCAGATTGTCTATCCCCGTCGCCATCTCGGGGTCCTCGGCACCCAGAATCCGCTCCTGCATGGCGAGACCCTCGCGGAAGAGCTCACCGGCCGCGTCGTAGTCACCCAGGTACTGGAGATAGAGCGCCTCGTTAGTGATGCTGGCTGCGAGGTCGAGATCGTCCCCCCCCGCTATCCCGCGATAGAGCCTGGTGGACTCCTGGGTGAGTTCGAGCGCCTCCCTGTAGTCGCCGCGGTGAAACGCGAAGACCGAGAGATTGGTGAGGTTCAACGCCACGTCGGGGTGTTCGTGGACGAGGAGACTCTCGCGCATGGCGAGCGCCTTGCAGCACAGCCGTTCGCCCTCCGCCGATTCGCCCAGTTCGTCCAGAAAGCCACCGAGTTCATCGAGCGAATGCGCGACGTACGGGTGCTGAGAGCCGAGACACCGACGAGTCAACTCGAGGCGCTGTTCCGCCGCGGCCCTTCCCTTGCCGTAGTCCCCCGTCTCCCACGCGACGTCGATTACGCCCCGCAGGCTGTCGGCCTGAGCGAGGGCGCGCGCACAGTGTCCGGGAAAGACCCGGGCAGTCTCGAGCGTGCGAACGAGCCATTCAGCATCGACGATCTCGTGAGGCTTCGAATCCTCGTCAGCACGCCTCAGCGAAAGGAACTCGCGCGCGGCCCCAGCCGCCTCAGCGTACGAGCCCCCGAGCCACAGTGCTCGAGTCTGCTCCTCAATTGAGTCGATCGTAGTGGTAAGCGTGTCATCCGCAGACACAACGACGGCGGCGAGTAATCCAAGAATGGCAGGCAGTATTCGCACCGGCACCTTCCCCATTGGAGGCGGAACGGTCGCGGGCTGACCGAAGCAGCAGGGATTGGTCAGCATCAGTGGTCGAGAACGAGAATACAGGAACGGCAGTGCTTGGGGCAAGAAGTAGCCCGGTCTAGAAGGGGCTACTCCTGCATTGGCGTCCCTAACGGGATTCGAACCCGCTCAGGCTAAAGGCTCAGAGGCGGCGGAGCTATGAGAGGAAGACCGCAGCATCACCGGCCCGAATCTCACCGATAACCGCCACACCTGAGTCGCCGGAACCGAGCTTCTCAGCCAACTCATCAGCGGCCTTGGGATCAACGACGAGCACCATCCCAATACCCATGTTCAGGGCACGGTATGCTTCCTCGTCAGACAGGTCGCCGATGGACCGGAGAAGCTCGAAGATGGGAAGGGGTTCCCACGACGACTTCTCAATGCGCGCCTGGCAGCCTTCCGGAAGGACACGGAAAACGTTGTCGAAGAGCCCGCCACCAGTGATGTGCGCGAGCCCGTGGATCCGCTTGTCCCCAAGGTGAGGACTGAGCAGAGTAAGGTACTCCCGGTGGACCTTGAGCAACTCCTCCCCCACGGAGCCGCCCAGCTCGGGCACCTCAGTAGTGACGTCCATCTTCGCCTTGTCGAAGAACAGGTGTCTCGCCAACGAGTAGCCGTTGGTGTGAAGCCCGGTCGAGCCAAGTCCGATGAGAACATCTCCGGGAGCAATAGGCGGGACATCCGTGATCTCGTCACGCCGAGCGACACCGACCATGCACCCCGCGAGATCAATCTCTCCCTCGAGATACACACCCGGCATCTCCGCTGTCTCCCCACCTATCAAGTTCGCTCCCACGACACGGCAGGCCTCGGCCATACCGGACACCGCCTCGGCCACGATCTCGGGCGTCAGAGAAGAGCTGGCGAAGTAATCGGCGAAGAGAAGAGGGCGGGCGCGCTGGACGAGAAGGTCATCAGTGCAATGGTTGACGATGTCCATGCCCACGGACGCGTAGGCTCCGCACATGACGGCGACCTTGAGCTTTGTCCCGACGCCGTCGATGGTCATTGCAAGGATGTCGCCGTGCTCTCGCTCAGAGAAGCCGTAGAGACCCGCGAAGGCACCATACTTACCCAGCACGTTCTTGTCCCAGGTAGAGCGTACGGCGTCTCCCATGAGACGAACTGCATCCTGCCCGGCGTC
>JAUVLG010000196.1 GCA_030595835.1 Candidatus Eiseniibacteriota bacterium
GCCAAGCTCGTCGGCTGCATACGCTAGTTAGCCAGGCGGAACCGACCGCCTACCTGAACATAGCCTTGATCAACGACCACGTCCCCTGATCTACTGGCGACCCCGACACCATGACGACGCACAAGGTACCCTCCACCAAGACCTCCGTGCCCCCGACGAGAGTTGCGTAGAGCGCGTAGCGGAACTCTGCCGGCGCCCATACGTCATGGTCTTCGTAGCTCCCGGGAGACTCAGGTGGAAGCAACTCCTGCGTAATGAACGCCCATGCCCCAACAGGAGGGTCAGCCTGCCGCATGAGTCTGAATCCCTCCACGCCGGCGAGCGACTCGACAGTCCACTCAAGCCAGACCGTCATCGAGTCCGTCTGCGTCGCTGTCATGGTACCGGTAATCCGTTCGCCGGCCTCAGCTGAGATGACACAGACAACCAAGACAGCCAGCGTGAGGAGAACGAATCCTGTGCTACGGGTCTGCATGCTCTCCACCTTTCTCTGTCCGGCGGTTCCGCTCTGGCTAACGGACCGCGTATCAGCCGCGAGCGTTAAGGCTGGCGCGGCGGGTGCGTCGCGGGCGACAGCCCGCGGTGCAGTCGGCGTGAAAGCCAAGCTCGTCGGCTGCATACGCTAGTTAGCCGGCGACGGAGCCGGCCCCCTGCGCACTCATCCGGCCGACCGGCGGTGACCGGCAGCTTCCATCACTTCAGTCGGCGCATCGAAGCAAAACACATCGTACGACTCGGTCGAGCTATAGAAACGGGCAAGCCACACTTGGTCGATGTCCGGAGTCTCTGACATCCCTCGGGCCTCTCTGTATGCTGCGTAGAGGTCCGTCGGGCCAATGAGGACCCAGTCCTCTGACTCAAGGAGCAGCACAACCTCCGTGTCCTCGCCTGCGTACACAGACAGCTTGTCGTGCTTCCGCTCAAGTGCCTCGACGAGAAGCCCTTTCACCTCGTTCTGCCTGGTCTCCTTGTCCGGCCCCATTCGCGTGATCTCGAACGGCAGCCCGATGGGATCGTAGGGCTTGAGCACGTCGACCCCAAACGGTACGCCCTCGATGTCAGGGTGGCTCGAGAAGCCCTGGGGGAAGCTGTCTGCGCCCGCCAGCACCCAGCGCTCTAGTGCGGCGACGATGTCGGACCAGTTCATGCCAGTCTGCAGTGCACCGTGCGGGAGTATGAGGTGCATATCGTGCGGAAGCAGCGGCGCAAGACGCAGCGACAACGGGACGATGACTTCCATGAAGCGGATGTTGTCCGTCTTCTGCCCACGGAGCGTCTGCACGAGAGTGTGCTCGATCGCCAGGCGTGGCCCACCCTCGGCCTCGGCTAGCGCGTCGATGTCCGGAGTAGTCCGATTCACCTCATCGGGAACACTGACCACCGAGTACTCCAGGCCGACAGCGGCGCCGTAGTGCTGCAGGAAGGCTCGTATTGCTTCGACCTCCGGCACTGTTCCCTCCCGTCAATTCAGAACACGCAGTCGCCGGCTAACGGACCGCGTATCAGCCGCGAGCGTTAAGGCTGGCGCGGCGGGTGCGTCGCGGGCGACAGCCCGCGGTGCAGTCGGCGTGACAGCCAAGCTCGTCGGCTGCATACGCTAGTTAGCCTGCTGCGGTTTCGCGCCCCCTAGCGATACAGTGCTTTGATCGCGCCCCAAGTTCCTGGCTCGACCGGTGTGTAGAAGTAGAAGAAGCCGTTATTGCTCCCGCCGGCGGCGCCCTGGACACCCCAACCGATCAGCCCCTTGGACCACGGCGGCGTATCCGGTGCCGTGCGCACGTCGACCCAGAGCAGCGTCGATTCCCCGGCACGTATGCCAGCCGCGTCGTCGGTCTCTCGCCAGTGTACCGCCCCGGACACGTTGATGAGCTCGAAGCTCGGCCGCCCGGGCTCGATTTCGTCGAATCCCATCGTGTGGCCGTACACCGTAAGCGACGACGGGTAGAACATGATGAGAACCTCTGTGAGGATCTCCGTGCTCGACATGTCACGCACTACCTGGAAGACAAACGTGTACGTCTGGTCCGCTTCGACACCGTAGATGGGCTCGATGAGATGTACGGTCGAGCCCTCAAGGTCGGCGTGTGCCCACCCGCAGGCTGATGCCAGCATCAGTGCCGCAACCAGAAGACGCATTCACCTCCCCCTTGGAGCAGCAGGCTAACGGACCGCGTATCAGCCGCGAGCGTTAAGGCTGGCGCGG
>JAUVLG010000072.1 GCA_030595835.1 Candidatus Eiseniibacteriota bacterium
ATGCCGGTGGCGGTCAGATCTATGCGGATGTCGATCCTGCCGGCGCCGGTGTAGGCCCCGCCGTTTGCCGTGACCTGTGCCCACAGCGTGGCGACCGTGTCGCTGATGGCCTCAGAGACGACGAACGTCAACGGGTCGGAGGTGCTCCTGGAACCGCCCGCCGGGATATCGGGTACCGCGGCCGTGCTGTCCACCACCGACAGCATGCTTTCCCCGGAGGACAGCAGTACTGATACGCCCTCCGCGCTCGTTCCGCCCTCGCTCGTGAACTCGACCGTGAGCTCGATGGTCTCACCGATCTGCGCGAGTCCGTCGCCGTTGCCGCCCGAGCTGTCGTCGATGGAGCTGCTGGTCAGGACCAGCCACGTGACGTCCGGGTCGGAAGGCTGCACCGTCGTGAAGAGAACGGCGGCGCCGTCCTCGATGGGAGCCGCGTGCGGCGAGTAGACGGAGTCGTTCAGCCATTGGATACCGTCGTTCTGCGGCAGGTTCTCTATTCCGACGGTACACCCGTAGGGCATCGACACGGTCTGATACTGGAACTTGATCTGCGTGTCGTTGGTCGGCGTTGGGTAGTAGTTCTCATCGTAGAAGATCACCTGGAACGTCTGCGTGCTGGAAGTGTTCCAGATGGGGACGTCGTCGAACTGGAAGATGAGGCGGTGATTGGCGAAATCCATCCACGAGTAAATGTCTCCGCCCGCGGACGGGTCCAGATCATCCCAGAAGGGCGCGATCATGTTCGGTGGCCCGTGAGTGTCAGGGATTGGCGAGTTGTCGCCGAATCGGTAGTCCGTCGAGCCCGCCGCCAGGAACCCGTTCGAGTTGACGGTGATCAGTGAATAGGGCGTGCCGTAGTACCTGATGTCGAAGAACGTGCCCATTGTCGTTACGCCGGCGTCCTCATCGGTTATCGCGGTGATGATGTTCCCCGGTCCCGGGGGAGCGATGTCGTACCAGTCGAATCCGGGCGCCGGTCCGTAGGCCGAGTCTGCGCGGTCGTACGCGTAGTAGCCGTAGGCGTCCGGTCCGAGCGGCGCCGCCACCGACGCGCCCAGGAGTACGATCTCGAAGTCGACTATCTCCGAGTACTGATACGAATAACCGTCTCCGGTCATCGCGAGCGAGAGCGGCACGACGTGGCCGCTTGTGGCGGTCGGTGAGATGGCCAGGATGAACGAGACCTCGCCGTTCGTGCAGTCTCCGCCCGCCGGAGCGTCGCCGAATGGCGCGCTCGGATTCGTGATGATGACGCGGGGATCGGTGGTCGAGAGCGTCCCGTGGACGTCCTCGAGAGCCGACAGCCCGTCGTTGGCAAGTGTGAGTACGAGCCCGACGGTCTCTCCGGCGCCCGCGTTCCCGTCGCCGTTGCCGCCGTCATCCTCTGTCACGGTCATCGAGTGAGCGATCTCGGCTGTGACCACCGAGAGCGGCGGTGGATTCAGCACACTGGTCTCGGTCCCGTCAACGAAGATGACCACGGAGTAGGGGATGAGTGTCCCGTTCTCACAGCCGGGTGAGATAGCGATCTCGAAGGTGTCCAGTCCCCACTCGGTCGCGCCGGGCGACAGGTTGCCGTAGGACGCCAGGCTGTCGACGACGGTGACGTTGGGGTTACTGGTGCGGAACCTCGCCGTGACCGTCAGGGCTTCGATGTCACCTATGTTCGAGAGGGCCACGTCGATGTCGGACGTCTCCCCGGTGTTCAGGTGGCCGTCCGCGTTGCCGGCATCCTCGTCGTCCACCGTCACGTCCGAGTAGACGACGAACGGGCCGCTGTCGAGAACGAGCACGTCGCTCTGATAGGGGACGGCGTTTCTGTCAGTGATCGTCACGGTCATGGTGCCCGTGGTCGTGGGCCATATCGGGAGCGAGACGTGTCCGTAGACGTTCGAGTAGCCGACCGACAACACCTCGTTGCCCTTGGCGCATGCGACGAGGGCGCCCTCGTAGAGCGAGCCGTCTGACAGCACGGTGACGGTGAAGTCCGACGCACCGATCTGGGTCCCGCCATCATGAAGGGCAGAGAGCTCAAACGGCGCCGCCGTCCACATTCTCATCTCCGGATCGCCCAGGAGGTTCCAGCCCTCGTAGTCGACCTGGTCCTCGCTCTTGAGGTAGAGCCGCATCTTGCCGGCGAGGGCTGCCTCGCCCAGCGTGCCGCTGCCCGTCTCGAAGACATTGTCGAAGAAGCCCTCGTCCACATAGCCGCGGCGGAGCGAGAGTTCCTGGCTGCCCGGGAAGGCGGTGTTCGTGGCGTAGAAAGCGACAGCGCCTTTCGGACTGGTCGCCGTGCCGGCGCGCACCCACGTCTCACAGATGAAGCCGTCGTACTCGTAGTTGCCGGTCCCGCACGTCGCGGAGACGACGATGGGCAGTCTCCAGCCGTTGGTTGTGTTGTAGGCGTCCAGGTCGAAGGGGTAGAGCCAGTTGATCCACGCCTGCCCGCGGAAGTTGATGAAGCCCTTGCCCTCGTTGACGGACGCGTAGATCTGGTTGCGGCTGACGCCGTTCTTGTGGAAGAGCGTGTCGATGGGTGAGAATCCCGCGAGTTCCATCTGGTCGTAGATCCGCCACGTGTTCATGTAGTAGATCCAGTCGCCCGCATCGAAGTCGTCGTGTACCCACATCGACGCGGTCATCGGCCAGTTGGGGTCGTCCACGAGCGGCGTTCTCTCGTACCCGAAGATCTTGGCGACCTGAGTTGCGCAATGGAAGCCCGTGTCCGCGGAGATGCGCCCGATGATGATGTCCGCGAGGTAGTCCCCTCCCTCGACCGTGGCGTAGTAGTTGTCCGTGTAGGTGAGGCTCTCGTACCCGGGCAGTTCCTCCATATCACCGACGAGGAGGACATACTCGGGTGGGACCTCCCACGTGTCGTACGCGGTCTGGATGTAGCTTCTGATCTCGGCCTCAGTCGAGCCCGTCTCCGACAGCGTCACGAGCTTTGACTGGATGCCCTTCGCGTTCTTCCACTCGACGAGCGGTGCGACCTCATCGGCGTAGCTGTTGACCGATATGGCCAGGTAGCTGGCGCCGAACGGCAGGGGGTCGCGTCCGTCGCGGGCCTGCGCCGCCAGCGCCTCCAGGGCGGCGTCGGCGTCGTAGTTGATGACGGTACTCTTATAGAGACCGTGGAAGGCACGCGAGAGCGGGCGGCCCGTCTCCCTCTTCTCGTTCGTGCCCGGCACGTCCGTGGCTCGCAGCGTTACCGTGAGCGAGCGTGCGTAGTGCTCCGTCTTGCACCCCGCAGGCTTAGGGGAGAAGAGCACGTGCACGACCCGCAGGTCTCTCATGATTGCCGGCTCAGAAATCTCGACGAGCTTCGCTGCATCGAGCTCCGGAACGTCGCTGAGTTCGATCTCGATCCGGCCCGTATCGGGCACCCGCACGAAGACAGATCGGGTCCCGTGGCTCGACCGCTCGGTCGCCTCGAACCGAAGCGTGATGCCGTTATCCCGTTCCGAGATGACCTCGACGCTCGGTCTCTCCGAGTGATGTGCCATGGAGTGATGTGTCATGGCTGCCTTCGGGGCAACGGGGGTGTCAGTGGCCCCGGCCTGCACCGACAGGAGGACCGACGCACCGATGGCGGCGGCAGCACAGGTCAAGAGAACGACAGCTCGCAGATGTCTCGGTGGAGTCACAACTCTCACGGTAGAGTCCTTTCACGGCCGGTGTGTGTGCCGGTGTACTTGGATTGGCTCGCATTCATACATCCATTATATCACAATTGTTGGCATTCGTCAATTGTCAGTCTCGAGCTGCGGGTCGGGCGGCGGTGCTCACTGCCGTTTGGACACGCGAGACGGGAGGAACGCTTGCTCCTCCCGTCTGAACTGGCTCTTCCCTTAGCAGTGTCGTCTTCCGTTGCTATGCGTCTTCCTGCACGAGTCCCACCTGAAAGCACCGGGACTCGGCCGTGGCCACCTCGGTCCCGTCTGGTCGCGCGGCGATCGCTGCGACCTTGAAGACCTTGCCCCGCTTCTCGATCAGGCTGGCTGTGACGTCAATCCTCTCGCCGACGCGTACCGGTTCTCTGAACCGCACGGACAGCTCCGCCGTCAGGGCCAGATAGCCCATCCTGTTCAGGAGCGTGACCATCGTCTCGTCCAGCACCGTGCTGACCAGCCCCCCGTGCACCACGCCCGAGTAGCCCTGGAACTTACCAGGGAACGTCACGGACGTGCGGACGTCGCTGCCTGCTGCCTCGAACTCCAGATGAAGGCCGTCGGGGTTGTCCTTGCCGCATGCGAAGCAGAGGTGGTCATCGTCGAATCGCGATGGTGTCATTGTTCTCCCCGGAGGCTCACTGACCGTCCGATGTTCCCTGATCGTCGATGGGCAACGCCGGGTTCTCGATCACGGATCGGGCTTCTTCCATCCGGTCCGCGGGCACCATCACTCTGACCGCTCCAAGTCCGTCGACGGTGACCGCGAAGAGCTGCTGCGCGGCCTCCATCTTGAGGTAGGCCGGGATGCCCGCTCCCTCGAGCACTGACCTCATGGCCTGTGCCTCCATCTCACCGCTGGCCGTGTAGACCACCTCGAGCGCCGCATCCTGCTCCGGCGCGGTGGGTTCGTGTTCCATAAGAACTCCTGACCCGCCGGGAACGTGCGCCTCCCGACGCTGTCGGTGTCAACGGCGCCGACTCCGATGCTGCGAACGATGGTGTGAGTATAGGGGAGTGCCGCGACGTCCGCGAGGAAAACCATGCGCGGTCAGGAACCGGAGCCGCGTGTCGGAAGGGAATCTGCTCATTCCCGGGGATGAAACAGAACGAGGCGCCGCTGCTGGGGACGTGGCACAGAGCAGACGGGCGGGAGTCTCTCCCGCCCGTCGCATATCGCTGAACGTGGGTTTCTGCGGCTATCGATCGTGCAGCGCCTTGATCTGGCCCCACGACGTGACCTCGACCGCCGTGGTGCCGGCGAACCAGTCGTAGATGCTCTTGATGATACTGGCGAACACCTCCGGCGAGGCGCCGGCGAGTTCGATCCCGGACCACACGGTTCTGAACGTGTCTGTCTCGTTCATGATGACCACGCCGTTCCGGGACGCATCGACGTAGTAGAAGCCGCTTCGGGCTGACGGCGTCGGGTCCGCGCAGTCGGGGAAGAATGGGTTGCTGATGAACACGTTGGCCGAGTCGAGGGTCGCGCTCACGCCCTCGAAGATGCTTCCGTCGGAACCCGTGATGTCGGCCGTGTTCGGTCCCCAGAGCACGTCCTGATAGCAGTGGTCGAGGCCGAGGTAGTCGAACGGAAATCCGCTGCATGTTCCCATCGTCGGGTGCGCGCCGTACATGTAGTCCTGCCCCACAATGAGCAGATTCCCTCCGGAATCGAGATAGTCGGCGAGGGCCGTCTCGTCCGCCGAGTCGATGTTCTGGGGGGCGGACCACCAGTTCTCCCCGGTGAGGACGACGACGATGGGGTAGTTGTCACCCGTGAGATCTGGAGGGAAGTTGATCGTTCCGCCCGACTCTTCGACCGCACACGTTGCGATGGGCGACGCTCCGGCGGCATTGAAGGCCGCGAAGTAGAGAGGGGTCGGGTCGGAGAAACCGGGGTTGGCGTCCGTGTCCAGACAGATGAGGACCTCAGCGTGGACCAGCACGGTCTCATGGAATTGGAACTCCGGCCAGTCGGCGTCAGGTCCGCCCAGCCTAGAGTCTGTCGCAAACGCCGGAAGTGCCAGTGTCGCTACGACCACAAACGTCAGCACTCTCGCCATGTCCTGCCTCCGGTTCCGGGACGTGCGGGTTGAGCAACTCACCGTTTCTTCCCGTGACCTTTCTTCCCGTGGCCACCGAGCACCCAAAAACCTCAGTATAGCATAGCTTCCCCGGGCAGTCAAGCAGCTGAGCCCCCTGTGTCTAAGCAATCAGACTATGTCCCCAGTAACTGCAATGAGAAAATGTCCTCTCCAAGGAGGGGACACACATGAAGGGGACCGTCGTTTTGAGCCACAGAGAGACCCATAGAATCAAAATGCTGGAACGGGTTGCTGCCGGGGTTCTTACCCTCAGGCAGGCCGCCGTGTTGCTCGGCATCAGCTATCGTCAGGCGAAGCGCCTCAAGAAGCGCTACGCCGAAGGTGGGCCCGCCGCTCTTGCCCATGGGAACAGGGGGCGACCCGTAGAACATGCGCTTCCCGAGGGAGACGCCGAGCGGATCGTCGCCCTCCACGAACTGACATACAGCAACTTCAACGACACCCACTTCACCGAGATGCTCGATGAACGGGAGAACATCCACCTCAGCCGGGAGACCGTCAGACGGATCCTCAGAGCGGCCGGCAAACCACCCAAGCGCAGGCGCCGCTCTCCCAAACACCGCTCCAGACGCGAACGCAGACCCAGGGTGGGTATCATGATGCAGTGGGACGGAAGCCCGCACAGATGGTTCGGACCCGAACACCCGCCGTGCTGTCTTATGAGCGCCATTGACGACGCCGACGGCAGACTCCTCGGGGCGGTCTTCGTTCCTCATGAGTCGTGCGTCGGGTATCTCCGCCTCCTCGATATGGTCATCAGAAGGCACGGTAAGCCCCTCTCCGTCTACCAGGACCGCCATACCATCCACAAACGAGCCGACAACTACTGGAGCCTCGAGGAGGAGATCGCTGGCGTTCGCTTCCCCACTCATCTCGGAAGGGTCCTCAAAGACCTCAGTATCAGACCCATCACGGCCTACTCCCCACAGGCCAAGGGAAGAGTCGAGCGTGGCTTCGGAGTCCTCCAGGACCGACTCATCGCTGAACTCGGGCTCCACGGCACCACCGATATCGACCACGCCAACCGATGGCTCGAAGAGGTCTTCGTCGACCGCTACAACACACGCTTCGCCAAGGAACCCGCACAGAAGGACTCTGACTTCCAAACGGTCTCCAAGAAGGAGCGATACCTCAAGATCGCCTTCGCCTATGAGGCCACCGTCGCTAATGACAACTGCGTCCGACTCGGAGGGCTCATCATTGACATACCGCCCGGAAAGGGCCGACGCAGCTTCGCCAAAGCCAAGGTCCTTGTCAGGCAGCACCTCGACGGCGCCTGGACTGTCTGGTACCGTGATGCCAGGATCGCCACACACCCAGCCACCGAGCTCAGACAGCCTGTACGCTCCTGGAAGCCCAGAATGAAGGGCGATCCAAAGGGCGCGAGGCAGATCTTGCAGATCTACCTCGCCTCCAAACCAGCACCCCTGCCGTAGGGGACATTATCTCGTTGCTGTTAGGAGGACAGAATCTCGTTGCTTAAACACCAGCTGAGCCCCCTGTCGACCCGCACGCGCCGGGAGGTCCGACGGCCGTTCGGTCGTCCTGGCGGATGCGCGCTCGACTCGGCGGACGTTCGGTCACCTCGACAGAAGCGCGGACGCATGATAGCATCTCCGCGCTTGCCTCGCACCGGATGTACGGACCGACACCACACTGTTTCCGGGGAGAGCTGATTTGACCCTCTTCTGCTCCAGACGGCTGCGAGTTCCCTGCGCTCTTGCGCTCACTATGTTCGTGGCGTCGTTCGCGGTGTACGCGACCACGGCCGCGCGGTCGCTCTGCTGGGGCGACTCCGCCGAGTTCGTTGCCGTGGCCTCCACACTGGGCATCGCACATCCCCCAGGGTATCCGCTCTATACGCTGCTCGGTGCTCTGGCTGTTCGTTTGCCGTTCGGGACCGCGTTCCTGCGCATGTCACTTCTGTCGGCCCTGTTCGCTTCGGGCGCTGCCGCGGTCGCTACGCTCATCGTGTGGGTCGCGACCGGTGGGACTCTCCGGAAAGCGGGGAAGAGGACCCTGGCGCGAATGGCCGGAGCGCTTTTCACCGGCGCAACGCTGGCGTTCGGGCCAACGTACTGGTCGCAGGCCGTGGTGCCCGAGGTCTACTCGATGTCGGCCTTCCTCGCACTGTCGTCTCTCCTGTTGTTCACACTCTGGAGTCGGACCCGCGGCACGGACGAGACGAGATCACCGGCCGACGCGGACCTTCTGCCGCGTTTCCTGCGAAGAGATGGCCCGGTCGTTCTGCTGGGGCTCGTTTTGGGGCTGGCGCTCTCGCACCATCTGACAGTGGTCTTTCTTCTTCTTCCGCTCACGGTGGGGCTGCTCGGCACCCGGAGGCGGCCGGGGGCCCGGGCGGTGCTCTCGTCTGCCGGGCTTCTCGTTCTCGGGCTGCTTCTCATCGCCTACTTGCCAATGCGCGCAGCGCACAACCCGGCGGTTCTCTGGGCTCCCATCGGAACCTGGCGACAGCTTTTCGACCACATCACGGGCGTGCAGTACGCGCCGCTCCTGTTCAGTGCGCCGTTCGTGGAAGTCTCGCATAAGATGAGTGTCTTCGTGTCGGGCATCCCCCGGGAGGTGACGTGGGTCGCGCTGGCCCTGGCGGTTCCCGGGCTCGTCGCACTCTTCCGGACGATGCGGGTCGTTGCCTTTGCTCTCGTGTGTTGGGGGTTCCTGGTTGCCGGGCACGCGGCCGTCTACCGGATTCCCGACATCGCCAGCTACTACATTCCGGTCTACGCGGTGCTGGCGATCGCCGGTGGTCTCGGCCTGTGCGCTGTAGCGTCTTTGCCCTGGTGGAGGCGAGCGGCCGCGCCCGCTGGGTGGTTGGCGCTGGCGGTCGCCGTGGCGATGCCGGCGATGGGGGCGAGGAGTAACTGGGCGTCGAACAACTGGAGAGACAGAGACGACGGGAAGGTCTACCTGGCGCGTGTGCTCGATTCGATCGAGCCTGGTGGCGTCGTGGTGACAATGACCGACCGCATCCTGTTCCCGCTCTGGTACGCGCGTTACGTCGAGCGAACGCGCGAGGACTTCTCGATCATCTGTATCCGGGAACACGCGGCGCACCTCGAGGACTGGTGCGTTGGTGTGCGCTTCCCGACGGAGGACGAACTCTGTTCCAGTTTTGAAAACTGGTCCGGCGCCACTGTCGAGCCCGTTCGCGAGTCGATTCCCATCGGGAACTACCTCCCACTGTTCGTCTCGATGAACGCCGGAGAGCGACGCATCTACGCTGACGCCGGTCTGGGGCGGAGAGCCTTCCTTGATCGGACTCTGCGACGTGGCCTGGTTGTCGAGATCGTCGGAAGCCCCGTGGATTCGCTCCCCGCGCAAGAACGGCTCGAGCACGACGCCTTCTGGGAGGTTGTCCTGCGAGAGCTCGGAGCCGAGGGGCCGCCTGACGAGCGAACTGCCGAGGTCTACGCGACGACGCTCGCGGAGCAGGGGATGCTGATGATCGACAGGGGGGACATCGATTCCGCCGTGGACGCACTCGAACGGGCGTGCGCTCTGGCACCGGACGTGCCGCTCTGCCACAGCAACCTGGGGGTGGCGTACGACAAGAGTGGACGGCGCGAGGACGGCATCGTCGAGTTCGAGGTCGCAATTGCACTCAACCCCGGCCTCGCGGTACCGCATCACAACATCGCCGTCGCCGCGCGGGAGAGCGGCGATGTGGCACGGGCGAAGAGCGAACTTGAGCTGGCGATCGCGCTCGCGCCTGCGAACCCCGCCTTCAGGGTAGAACTCGGCGGGCTTCTGGAAGAGCACGACGAGCTTGAGCGCGCGGAGGTGATGTTCAGGAGCGCAGCGAGTCTCCCCGATGACGAGTGGGGCGCGAGCCTGGCCCACGGTGATTTCCTTTCGCGGAGGCGGCGCTACTCGGAGGCGGTGGCTGCGTACCAGCACGCCGAGGAGCTGAAGCCCGGCTCGACCGGTGCGCTACGGGGTCTGGGCCGATGCTACTGGGCTCTCGATGACAGGGGGCAGGCGCTTGAGGTGATGAGGCGGTTGGTAGAACTGCAGCCGCACAACCCCGCGTCGAAGTACGACCTCGCGCTGATGCTGCACTCCTCCGGGCGCGGGCGCGAAGCAGCCGCTCTGCTCGATGACGTCATCCGGATCCTCCCGAACATGTGGGAGGCGAGAGCGCTCAAGGCGAGCATACTGGGCGAGCTGGGGCGATACTGGGAGGCGCGCAACCTCTTCGAGGAGGCCATCGAACTTGGCGCCTCCGGCGACGCGTTCTGGGACACGTGGATCGCGATGGAGACCGTCCTGGGCAGTGAGGGACAGGAAGCCGCGATTCAGGAACGGGCGGACGGGTCGAGCCGTTCGCGAGATGATGGGGAGTCAGGGGCTGTTGTGGAGTGACGGTTTCTCATGTAGTATCATATCGTAGTCTCGGCACACGTGATGTGCCAGGAGTGTGGGCGGCCGGTTCCGAGGTATCAGCTGCGGCGAAACGGAAGAGCGGGGCATGAACACCGACGAACGCGCGGCCCAGAGTGAGCCCGCCGGCGCAGGGGGGCACGTTCGCTTCACGAGCAGGGAGATAGCTCTCCTTGGTCTGATGGCGGCCCTGTGGGGTGTGATCGAGATCACCGTCGGTGGGATGATCAAGACGTGGCACATCCCGTTCGGTGGCTCGTTCCTTTCGACGTTCGGGGTCGTCATA
>JAUVLG010000113.1 GCA_030595835.1 Candidatus Eiseniibacteriota bacterium
GCGTACATACTGACACTCGGGCCGGAAGGGTTGAGGCGCGTGGCGGAGAACGCCGTGCTGAACGCCAACTACCTGCAGAAGAAGCTCGAGCCCTTCTTCGAGCTTCCCTACGGCGGGTTCTGTCAGCACGAGTTCGTCCTCTCGGCATCGAGGCAGAAGGAGCAGGGCGTCAGGGCCCTGGACGTGGCCAAGAGGCTCCTCGACTACGGCATTCACTCGCCCACCGCCTACTTCCCGCTCGTGGTCAAAGAGGCTCTGATGATAGAGCCGACCGAGACGGAGAGCAGGGCATCTCTCGACAGGTTCGTCGACGTGATGAAGGCCATCGCCGAGGAGAGCGCGTCCAGTCCCGAACTGGTCACCGGCGCTCCGACCGGGACACCCGTGAGCCGTCTGGACGAGTCTCGCGCGGCCAAGGAGTTGGACGTGGCCTGGGGAGAGAGCTAGATCGTGGAGAGCCAGTCCCGGGAGAGTCTCAGCTGGACCTCGTGGCCGATGCGCAGAAGCCCCGTCAAGGCCGTGCTGGCTGTGGCGTTCGTTGTGCTGATGGCAGGTACCATTCAGGCTCTGTTCCGCACCACCTACTTCACCGTGGTCGCGGTGCTTCTGGTCTGGGGACAGATCGCGGGCTTCTTCCTGCCGACGAGGTTCTCGCTGACGGGAGATGGTGTCTGCGTCAGGGGGCTCGTCAGCAGACGCGAGAAGAGCTGGAGCGAGTTCCGGTCGCACTACGTTGACAAAGAGGGAGTGCTTCTCTCGCCGTTCATTGAACGGTCCAGGCTGGAGCGATTCAGAGGTGTGTCGCTTCAGTTCCACGACAATCGGGACGAGGTCGTGGCCATGGTCGAGCGCATGATGGCTCGCGGCGACGACACCGGCGACAGCGCGGAAGGCGGAGTGACCGATGAGCCCATCAAGCGGCTGGGCGATGAAGGATAAGGCGGGCGAGCGTCCGCTGCCTGAGCACAAGGAGGTGATGGACCGCTTCGCGCGGAAGATCATCGACTGGAGAATGACCGCGCCGGCCATTCTCTTTCTCGAGTCGGCGAAGCCGTTGACGTTTCTCGGCAATCAGGCGCTGATCTTCTTCCAACCGATGGTCCAGTCGATCTTCAACTTCAAGACCTACGACGAGGTTGCTGAGATTCTCGAGGACAGAGACAATCTCGAGTATCTGGTGTCCAGCATAGAGAGGCTCGAAGCCGAGCGCACGAAGACAGAGCGTGAGGAGAAGAAGCGGCGCAAGGAGATCAAGCGCGCCGCCAAGGCACCCAAGGAAGGTGAAGATGAGTGAAAACGGGAAGGTCAAGGCGATCGTCGCGACGGACTGCGGCAGTACCACTACGAAGGCGATCCTGATCAAGCTTGTTGACGGCGAGTACAGGCTTATCGTCAGGGGTGAGGCGCCGACCACGGTCGAAGCGCCGTTCGAGGATGTGACCAGAGGCGTGCTGAACGCGATACGGGAGGTGGAGGAGCTCTCCGGTCACGAGATTCTCGACGGCGAGGATATCATACACCCGAACGACGGCATGAGGGGCGTGGACCTCTATCTCTCCACGTCGAGCGCCGGCGGCGGCCTGCAGATGATGGTCGCGGGTGTGGTGAAGAGTATGACGGCCGAGAGCGCCGAGCGCGCGGCGCTGGGTGCGGGGTCCATTGTTATGGACGTGCTGGCCTCGAACGACGGCCGCCTGCCGCACGAGCAGATCGAGCGCATCAGGCACCTGAGGCCCGACATGATCCTCCTCTCGGGCGGCATCGACGGCGGCACCATCACGCATGTCGTCGAACTCGGGCAGATCATCTCTGCCGCCGACCCGAAGGCGAGGCTCGGCGCCGAGTACCACCTGCCCGTCATCTACGCGGGCAACAAGGACGCCAAGGGAGAGGTGGCGAAGCTCCTGGAGAGCAAGACCTCGCTCTATCAGGTCGACAACCTGCGGCCGGTCCTCGAGCGGGAGAACTTAGGTCCCGCGCGCGACAAGATCCACGATCTCTTTATGGAGCACGTCATGGCCCAGGCCCCCGGCTACAGCAAGCTGATGGGTTGGACGGACGCTCCCATCATGCCGACCCCGGGCGCCGTCGGGTCCATGATAGAGGCCATCGCGGAACGGCAGGGCATAGAGGTGCTCGGCGTTGACATCGGGGGCGCCACGACCGATGTGTTCTCGGTCTTCAAGAAGACGTTCAACAGGACGGTCTCTGCCAACCTCGGCATGAGCTACTCGGTGTCCAACGTACTCGCGGAGGCTGGCATAGAGAACGTCATGCGCTGGGTGCCATTCAAGCTCCCGGAACTCAGTGTCAGGAACCGGATCAAGAACAAGATGATTCGCCCGACGACGGTACCGCAGTCCCTGGACGACCTCAAGCTCGAGCAGGCCATAGCGCGCGAGGCGCTCAGGCTTGCCTTCAAACAGCACAAGGACTTCGCCGTCAGCCTCAAGGGCGTGCAGCAGGAACGGACCATCTCCGAGGCCTTCAGCCAGTCCGCGTCAGGCGAGACCCTCGTCAACATGATGGACCTCGACCTCCTGGTCGGGTCCGGCGGCGTGCTCTCTCACGCGCCGAGGCGGCAGCAGGCGGCGATGATGTTGATAGACGGCTTCCTGCCCGAGGGCATCACGCGCCTCGCGGTCGACTCGATCTTCATGATGCCACAGCTGGGAGTCCTGGCGGAGGTCCACCAGCAGTCCGCCACAGAGGTGTTCGACAAGGACTGCCTGATACACCTGGGCACGCTGGTCGCACCGGTCGGCGTGGGTCAGGAAGGGAAGCCCTGCATCAAGTTCGAGACCACGCTGCCCGACGGCACCGCCGTTGCCGAGGACCTGCCGTTCGGTGAGATGAAGGTTTACCCGCTGGGCGTAGGTGAGACGGCGACGGTAAAGGTGACGCCGGCTCGAGGCTTCGACGCTGGGGCAGGCCCCGGGAAGCCCTTCGAGAGCACGCTCTCGGGTGGTGTCGTTGGACTGATAGTGGACACGCGCGGCAGGCCCTTCGTCCTTCCGACCGACGAGAACGAGCGCGTGCGCAAGCTCGACAAGTGGGCGGCCGCATTCGACGCGTACCCGGCCTCATAGAATCACGTCGCGGCTTCCGCTTGAGGGCCCTCTTTCGGGCCGGCGCGCGGGCCGTCACTGACGAACGCGAGGAGTAACGAATGGCACATGCATACACACCTGGATTGAGAGTGTCCGAGAAGACGGTCATCCGAAAGGAGCGACGGCTTCCTCTTAAGGGAGAGGTCGTGGTGGCGAAGGGCGACCGGGTGACCTCGGACACCGTTGTGGCGCGAACACATCTGCCGGGTAACGTCCAGCTGGTGAACGTCGCGAGCAAGCTCGGGCTTCCCCCGGAGGACCTCCCGTCCGTCATGCAGAAGAAGGACGGAGACCCGATCGAGAAGGGCGAACCCCTCGCGATCACGCAGGGTTTCTTCGGTTTCTTCAAGTCGAAGGTCCTCTCGCCGTGCGAGGGGAGCGTCGAGAGCATCTCGACCGTCACCGGACAGGTCATCCTGCGCGAGCCGCCCACCCCGATCGAGATTGACGCGTACATGGACGGTGAGGTCGTGGAGATCCTTCCCGAGGAAGGCGTCGTCGTCCAGACCATCGGCACGTTCATTCAGGGCATCTTCGGTGTCGGTGGTGAGAAGACAGGTGAGATCGCGGTTGTCGTCGACGGGCCTGGACAGCCCCTGGACGCGTCGCTCATTACGGAGGCACACAAGGGCAAGATCATTATCGGTGGGTCACACGTCACGTGGGACGGGTTCCAGAAGGCCACGGACGTAGGTGCCGCCGGCATCGTGGTCGGAGGGTTCGACGATCCCGATCTCAAGCGGCTCCTCGGTAAGGATCTGGGCGTGGCCATCACCGGCCACGAGGATCTGGTGACGGCCCTCATCCTGACGGAGGGCTTCGGCGAGATGGCGATGGCCCACGGCACGTTCGATCTTCTGAAGGCTCGGGAGGGCAAAAAGGCCTCCATCAACGGCGCGACACAGATCCGGGCGGGGGTCATCAGGCCCGAGATAGTCGTTTCTCTGGAGGGCGACTCTGCGGGTCTTCAGGATGCGGAGGGGTCCATCACCGGCCTCGAGATCGGGAGCCTCATTCGCGCCATCCGCGAGCCCCACTTCGGCTCGCTGGGTAGGGTCACGGAGCTGCCGAACGAACTCCGGAAGATGGAATCCGAATCGATGGTGCGCGTTCTCATGGTGGAGTTCGAGGACGGGGAGCAGGCGCTGCTCCCGCGCGCAAACGTGGAGATGATAGAGGCGTAGTCAGGAAACGCAATGGGCCGTCCGCGTGAGGGCGGCCTCTGCAGGAATCGCCGCGCGGGACATTTGGCTTGACACTCTGCGCGGGGTTTGATAGCTTGAGCGTCTCAACTGCGCGAGCGTCTGTGGGGTCGAGCGATCCCGCTGTACGTTCTTAGCTTACTGAAGGAGCGGTGGATGTTCGTGGACAAGGGGCGCTTGAGCGCCGAACGCTTCGGAACGGGGTTCGTCATTCTGTTGGCAGTGACGGCCCTCTCTTTGTGTCCGGCGCCGGCGGTAGCTCAAGACGGCGCTCCGACCGAGGCCGACAGTCTGTCTCCGGTCCTGTCGCTGGCTCCACCCACCAACGTGCAGGTGGTGGACACTGAAAACGACCGCGGCAGTCAGATAGACGTTTCCTGGGACGCGTCCACCGATGTTGAGTCCGGACGCGTGGAGTTCTACCGGATACTGCGTTCCTCTCATCCCGACACCGGTTTCGCTGCCGTCGGGCGCGTGGGGTTCACGCAGACCTCGTATGTCGACGCGGGGATGGAGAACGAGACCGGCTACTACTACCGCGTGGCCGCCGGTGTGGGGGATGAGGTGTTCCCCTCGGTGACCGTTGGCCCCGTCATCGCGCGTCCTCACTGGTTCAACATGGGCAGGCTCAACTGCCTGGTCGCCGTCATCATCTTCGTTCTGGCCATCACCATCTTCGTGAGTTGGGCCAAGGGAGGCAGGGATCTCTTCATCAGGCGCCTGCCGGGTCTCGACGAGGTGGACAACGCCGTCGGGCGAGCGACCGAGATGGGTAAGCCGATCCTGTACATCACGGGCCTCTCGGGTATCTCCGACGTCGCGACCATTGCGGCCATCAACATCCTGGGCGAGGTGGCCAAGAAGACGGCCGAGTACAACACGAGGCTCATCGTCCCGTGCGCCGACCCCATCGTCATGGCGGTCGAGCAGGAGGTGGTCAAGGAGGCGTACGCCGAGATGGGACGCCCGGACTCCTACAACGACGACGACGTCTTCTATCTCACCCGCAGCCAGTTCGCCTACGTGGCCGGTGTCAACGGCATCATGGTCCGCCAGCGCCCCGCCACCATCCTCTACATGGGCATGTTCTACGCGGAGTCGCTTGTGCTTGCCGAGACCGGCTCTTCGGTAGGCGCCATCCAGATCGCGGGAACCGACGCGGTCACGCAGCTGCCGTTCTTTATCACATCGTGCGACTACACCCTGATAGGCGAGGAGCTCTACGCGGCGAGCGCCTATCTCTCCAGGGAGCCGATCCTGCTGGGCGGGCTCAAGGGAGTGGACGCCTTTAAGTTCATGGTGGGCATACTGCTGATACTCGGAGTGGTCGCCGCGACGCTGGCATCGTCCGGCGTTATCGAAGCGAATTTCATGGCGCCGCTCTACGCGACAGGTTAGCGGGCGGGACAACGCACAAGAGGAAGAACTCCAACCATGATGCGTAGACAGATTCCACTGGCACTGTGCTTCATCTTCGGCGTCTTCATGACGATCCAGTACTTCATCCCGCACCACACTGTCGCGGACATGCAGGAGCGCGTCCTCATGTGGCTCCAGACGCTTCTCGCGTTCGCGTTCCTCCTGGGGACCGTCAGCCTCATCAAGCTCCATTACCACAAGATCCGGAACAGGGCGGACGACCGTGGCTACAGCTTCGTCGCGCTCATCGGCCTTGTCGGGATGATGGCGCTCGGGTTCTTTCATCCCCAGCACAATCTGCCGGGCTCGCCGTTCAGCAAGATGTTCCTGAACGTTCAGGTTCCCATCGAGGCGACGATGTTCTCGCTCCTGGCATTCTACATCGCCTCCGCCGCGTTCCGGGCGTTCCGGGCGCGGACGCTCGAGGCCACTCTGCTTCTGGTCGCGGCCTGCATAGTCATGCTGGGCCGCGTTCCTATCGGTGACATGATCCATGAAGGGATACCGCAGGCGACCAGGTGGATACTCGAGGTGCCGAACCTCGCCTCGAAACGAGGTGTCATGATCGGTGTAGGGCTCGGCATGATGGCAACGTCCCTGAAGATCATTCTTGGTATTGAGAGAGCTTGGATGGGGGGCGGCGACTAGTCCGCGTGGTTGCGCGCGGCCTGCCGCGCTTCGGAGGTAGCGATGTCCTGGGCT
>JAUVLG010000231.1 GCA_030595835.1 Candidatus Eiseniibacteriota bacterium
CGCCGGGCTTACGAACGCCGACGTTGGCAAGCTTCTCAAGATGACGCCGGATCGCGCCGGCGAGCTCCTCGGGGAGCGCGGCGCGTTCGCCGAGCTCTCTGAGCTTCGATGTGAGCTCAGGACGGCACTCAATAAAGGGCCAGATCTCCGGGACATCTACCGCGAGCTTCTAGAGCACGAGCTCGTGCCAGGGAGGGTCGGGAGAAACGTCCGCTGGACTCGGATCGTACTCGACGAGACGCTCTGCGAGTGGGGGCGCGGGATCGGGAAGTCGGCCGGCTGGTGGTCGAAGTTCGAGCGGGACGAGGCTCTCGCCGAGAGCTGTCTTGCTCGGGGATCGCTCTCCGAGGACCAGATCATGATGATCTCCCTCCACATGGAGCAAGCCGGTAGACGGCTTACGGAGCTGTTCCCGAGCGCGACGCGACCGCTACCGCTCGGGAAATGGGATAGCACGGAAGCGAGGGCGCAAGCGGCGAGGATCCTTGCAGAAGCGGCCGAGCCTGAGGTCTTGATCGTCCACCCGCACGGACGACGGATCGAGGGGAGGGCTGAGTGATGGCACACTCGCCTTCATTTCTGATGTCACTCAAGAGGTCCGAGGAGATCGACGTCAGAGAGATGCTCTTCATCGTCGGGGAGATCCGCGCACGGCTCGACCGCGCGGCCGCGTGGGCTAAGGACGGCCGACGCAAGCGGCCGGGACATCGCGCGATGCTCGACGATATTCTCTTCTACCTACAGATGCACGACCGGCTCACCGGAATCCGCGCTTTGATCGAGAAAGGGGAAGAAGACCGGGAGAGCGAAGGGAGCACGACATGACGATCACGGTCGACGTCTCACGTGGCGGGGACGCGGCGCTTGACGACTACTACAGACAAAGCTACGCGCTCGGGATCATCAGGCTTCGCGGATTGCTCGCGATGATCGAGGTCGAGCAACTTCTGATCGTACCGGCGGGGACGGCGGCCGAGTGCTTCGGCGGGCTCCCGTTGGGCCACTACGCGGACCGGCTTCTCAAGCTGGCGCGCGAGGACGCCGCGATCGCGGCGGGAGGGAGACGGGAACGATGAGCAAGAAAGAAGATGCGAGCTGCGAGGGTCAGGCGCGTTGGGACTGCAACTTGTCGGCCGTTGCGCTCGATGCCATGAAGTGCCCTCAAGAGATACTGGCGACGCTCATACAGGGTGCGGTGCCTGAAGTCGTAGCTCTCGCGTTGGAACGCAGGAATCCGGCCGCGGATCTGGTCGTGAGTCTCTCGATAGCACCGCGAATGATGGAGCTGGCCGAGGAGCGCGCGAGGCTGATCGCGCTCGGGGCTGTGCCGACTGACGATCTTGTAGAGGGCGAGCTCTGGATCGGCGAAGACTCACACGGTCATGTGGTCGCCGGACTGAAACTGGACGACGGGAATACGATGCGTCTCGGACGCGTCGGCGATCGCGTCAGGTTGTGGCGCGAGGGAGACAAGAGACGATGACCAAGAAAGAGGACGCGA
>JAUVLG010000211.1 GCA_030595835.1 Candidatus Eiseniibacteriota bacterium
GAAAATCCCCCTGACCAGGCATTTGATAAACAAGACTCTGAACTGAAAGCATTTATGCGTTTATCGGCAAAACTCAATAAAACATTTCCTCGTTTGCCACTAATGGTCCTTTTGGATGGTTTGTATCCGAAAGAACCGACGTCGCCGTACGAGACGCGTCCGACAACACCGCGGTGCCAGGTGACCACCTCGTTGCGACGAACCACTTCCGCACCCTCTACCCACCCGTCTACTGCTACCGCTACGATGGGCTGGTCGACTCACTCACGATGAGCACCGACATGACGTGCGAGCGGAGCTGGGACGTGATGACCGGTGCGGCGGGGACATTCGGCTCCAACATCCAGGTCATCCAGTACGTGGAATCGGAGGGGCTCCTGCTCTGGTCGATGGACACCTACACACAGCCCGCCTACACGCAGCCGCCGACGGAGCTGTCCGTCTGGGATCTCTTCGGGTGTCAGATGGGTGTCGATGGAGTGGCGGGTGCGCCGGTGCTGAGACAGAACTCCCCCAACCCGTTCAATCCTAGGACCGAGATCGCCTTCGGGCTCCGGGAGCCGTCGGAGTGCAGACTCATGATCTACGACGTGAGCGGAAGGTTGGTGGCGACGCTTCTGGATGAAACCCGGGGACCCGGAACTCACTGGGCCGAGTGGGATGGGAAGACCGACGAGGGTCGTGAGGTGGGAACGGGCGTCTACCTCTACCGCTTGGAGACGGACCGGGGGACCTCAACAAAGAAGATGCTTCTACTGAAATGACGGTTGCCCGAGGGGGCCAGGCAGCGTGGCTCTCGCCAACGTCAGCCATGTTCTAGAACGTCTTCTCCTTCTGCAGAACCGCGAGCGCCACCTTCTCGGCGGTCACCGGCATCGACTTGATGCGGACGCCCAGCGCGTCCTCGACGGCGTTCGCGATCATCGGCGCCGCCGGGATCATCGTGTGCTCCCCCACTCCGCGCGCGCCGAACGGCCCGTCGGGCTGGGGCACCTCGATTATGATGGGAATCATCTCGTCGGGCACGTCGAGCGAGGTCGGGATCTTGTAGTCGGTGAAGTTCGGGTTGAGGAGCCTGCCCGCTTCGTCGAACCGCATGTCCTCGTAGAGGACCGTGGCCAGCCCCTGCAGCAGTCCGCCCGTGATCTGGCTTTCGACCAAGTCCGGGTTGATGGCCTGTCCGACGTCGACCGCGAGCGCGGTCCTGAGCACGCGCATCTTCCCGGTCTCTCTGTCTATCTCGAGCACGACGCCGGCCGCGCCGACCGTGTAGTGGACGTTCGGGTGGCCGCCCTGGCTCGTCTCGGGGTCGGACAAGGCCGAGCTGAACTCCGGCATGAACATGCCGCTCCCCAGTATCGGACCGCCACGGAAGGTGCCATCCTCCATGCCGATGCCGGCTATCACGAAGTCGCTGAGCGGCAGCGCGAAGTCGGGTGCGGCGCTGCTCTTCACATTCTCGTCCTCGAGGTAGAGCGACTCACGGTCGTGCCCGAGCGCGCGGGTCACCAGATCGAAGATCTTCTCCCGCGCCTCTTCGGCCGCCGCCTTGACCGCGTTGCCGCATCCCCACGTAACGTGCGAGCCCACGGTCTGCCATTCGTATGGGTTCCTGTCGGTGTCCGGCGCCTCCACGCGGATCTTCTCCGGCGGCACGGTAAGCACCTCGGCCGCGATCTGCGCCATAACCGTCAAATACCCCTGCCCGATCTCCATGCCCGAGACCGATATGTTGATGCTGCCATCCTCGCTGAACTTGAGGAACGCCGAGGAGGAAGCGTTCGGCGGCATCGC
>JAUVLG010000132.1 GCA_030595835.1 Candidatus Eiseniibacteriota bacterium
CACGTCGATCTCGCCCTGGTA
The DNA here is from genome assembly GCA_030595835.1 of Candidatus Eiseniibacteriota bacterium. Classification (GTDB taxonomy): domain Bacteria; phylum Joyebacterota; class Joyebacteria; order Joyebacterales; family Joyebacteraceae; genus JALGZG01. The sequence continues at coordinate 22 of JAUVLG010000132.1, forward strand.
CACGCTGTCGTCCGACGTGTAGACGTAGTCGTCGAGCGTGGTGGCGATCTGCTTGACCTTGAAGGGCGTCAGGAAGCCGTCGTTGATGCCCTCCTTGAGCGAGTACACGTAGACCGGATCGCCGAAGTAGGCGTAGGTGTCGACGTTGTTCGTGCGCTTCGGGGTCGCCGTCAGGCCCAGCTGAACGGCCGGCTCGAAGTACTCCATGATGGCGCGCCAGTTGCTCTCGTCGTTCGCGCCGCCGCGGTGACACTCGTCGATCACGATCAAGTCGAAGAAGTCGGGCGGGTAGTCGCCGAAGCTCGGCTTGGGGTTGCCGTCCTCGTCGTGCCCGGTCATGAAGGTCTGGAAGATCGTGAAGAAGACGCTGCCGTTCTTGGGCACGCGGCCCTTCTTGCGGATCACGTCCGGCGCGATGCGCACGAGGGCATCTTCTGGGAACGCGCTGAAGGCGTTGAAGGCCTGATCGGCCAGGATGTTGCGGTCGGCGAGGAAGAGTATCCGGGGCCGGCGAGCAGGCTCCTGCCCCTCCTCGAGCCCGTTGCGCCAGTCGGTCAGATTCCAGCGGCTGTGGAAGAGCTTCCAGGCGATCTGGAAAGCGATCGCTGTCTTGCCGGTGCCCGTCGCCAGCGTCAGCAGGATGCGGTCTTGCCCGAGGGTGAGCGCATCCAGCGCCTTCGTTATCGCGTTGTGCTGGTAGTAGCGGGCCTGCCACTGGCCGCCCCTGTCCTCGAAGGGGATCGCGGAGAAGCGGTTGCGCCAGTACCGCTCCTGGGCCTCGCTCTCGCCGAAGGTCTCATCCCACAGGTTCTCAGGCGTCGGGTAGCGATCGACTTCGCCCTCCTCGCCGGTCTGCATGTCCACGCGGTAGATGCCCTGGCCGTTGGTCGAGAACGCGAAGCGGGCGTGGAGTTTCTGCGCGTACTTCTTCGCCTGGCCCAAGCCCTCGGTGACGGGCGCGCTCTCACGCTTGGCCTCGATCACGGCGAGCTTCTGGTTTCGGAAGATAAGCACGTAGTCGGCGATGTCCGGCTTCGCCCGCGTGCCCGCGCCCTGAAGGCGACCGAGCGTGATGTGGTGCTCTCGGGCGACGCGGCTGCCCTCGACGACGCCCCAGCCCGCGGCCTTGATTGCGGGGTCGATCAGCTCTGCGCGGGTCTCCGCTTCGTTTCTCACTCATTGTCCTTTTCGGATGATCTCGTCTCAGGTAGTTCTTGCGCCAGGTCTTCCAGTTCCCTGATTTGATCGTCTTCCGCCTGGGCTTCGATCGCGAGGCGACGGCGCTTGCTGAATTCCTCGTATTCACGGGCAGCCTTCTCGTCCGCCTTCTCGCGGGTCACGCTGCCTGCGTCAGGCAGAATGCCGCGCTCGTGGAACTGCAGGAACTCGTCCAGTTTCGATTCCCAGTCGCGCAGAAAGACCTGCTTGCGGCGCCTGGCCTGGTCCTCTGCGAAGTCGAGGAACATCACCACGATCCGGTTGAGTTCCTCGATCTCGTCGTGCTGGAGGTAGTTCTTGGCGATACTCACATCGCCCCTGCGGACCGCACCACTCTTCCAGCTCGTCAGTCCCATGTTGGGCTGGGCGGCGTCAGCCCGTCCGGAGATCAGTTCCGGAGCTGTCTTGCCAGTCGCGGCGAAATGGAGCTTGTTCTGTACGATCTGAAACGCAGTGCGTGTCTTGGCAACGGTTGGATCATAGTCGGCAGCCAGGGCGAGGACCTCCCGCACACGAAGATAGACGCGCTTCTCACTCGCGCGAATGTCGCGGACTCGCTCCAGGAACTCGTCGAAATAGTCGGGCACACCCGGACCAGGTGGGTTCTTGAGCCGCTCGTCGTCCATGACGAAACCCTTGACCAGATACTCGGTCAAACGCTCCGTGGCCCACCTGCGGAACTGGGTGCCGCGAGAGCTGCGGACCCGGTAGCCGACGGACAGGATCACGGGGAGGCTGTAGTGCTCGATCTGGCGGGCCACCTGGCGCGAGCCCTCCGTTCGAACCATTCGGAACTTCCGAAGAGTTGCCTCAGGTTCCAACTCGCCATCCGCATAGATACCCTTCAGGTGTTCGTTTACGGTCGGCACCGTGATCTGAAACAGCTCCGCCATCAGCGCCTGTGTCAGCCAGATCGACTCATCCTCGAAACGGCAATCGATGTGTGTCTGCCCGTCGTCGGTCTGGTAGAGGATGATGCTCGTCTCAGGCGTGCTCATCTGCTTCGCTCCAACCGGGGAAGATAGCCGAACGTGAAACCGAGTTTCGTTTCATCTGTTTCCACTCTGGACACAGATGCCTCCAATGCCGGGAGTCCTCTTCTGGGAACATGGCCGCTATCAGGCGTGCGGCAGCAGACCAGGTTGATGCTCAAACTTCCCCCTTCGAAAGCGCGACGTCGGCGGCGTTGAAGTCAGCGGTCAGCTCGCCGGTGAAGGCCTTGTGGAGGATGGACTGCTTGAGTTCGGCGAAAGCTGTGAGCTTGTCCTTGCAGATGGCTTCAAGGTGTCGGGTTCTGGCTGATAGCTCGCGAAGCTGCTGGCCAATCTTCACCTGGGTCGCTGCCGGCGCCAGTGGAAATTCGTACTCGCGGATCTGGTTCAAGTACAACCCCTTCTGTGCAACGCCTCGTGCAATTGACTCGATATGCGTAACCCGGGAATGCAAGTAGTACGCTGCGAACTCCCTGCTCACACCTGCCGGAAGTCTAATCAGAATCATGTTGCCCATTATGTTGAAGTCCTGCCCATCACCTACGATCGCGATCTTCCCAATGCTACCCCGGCTACTGATGAGGATGTCGCCAGCTCTGGGTTTACACCTTTTTGCGAGCAACGCGTCAGTAGCGGCAGAAATGAACTTTTCAGGCCAGCTATCATCGATCACGAAGCCGTCTTTGACGAGCTTCGAGTCGAACATCGGTATCCCTTCGTCCACATAAGGTGGAGAATTATGTGTCCCATCAGTGATCTGTTCACTCAGCTCACCGAGCTTCTTGAGAGGCCAGCCACTGCCGCCCTCAGCGAAAGCACTTTGCAGATGACTCTCGAAGAGCGCACGGACGTTCTTGAGATTCTTCTCGGTGTCGGCGATCGCCGTCGCGATCGCCGCGAAGGCCTCGTCGAGGATCGCCACGATCCGTTCCTGCTCGGGGAGTGGTGGGATCCACTGCTCGACCGCGTAGACGTCGTTTCGATTCAAACCGGGTTTCACACCCTTGGCCATTGAGGGCAGGTTGAGGCGTGACAGGAGGTAGTATAGAAATCCGAGGTCATGCTCGCCATCGTCGAAGACAATGAAGTAAGTGACATCGAGCGGCCAGAAGCCCCCATCGACCAGATTGACTTCACCGGCCGAGCCCTTACGTCCGATGATGACGCTCGGCTTCTCCCAGTAGACGTCGTCTGTACGGCACTTGACCCCATTAGCTCCGTACGCTGGGAACTTGCCGTCGTCTGTGCGACGTTCTGGGGGCAGGGGCTTGCCGTACTCAAGTTTGAGCACTTCGCCCAGCTTCATGCGACGCCAGCCCTCCATCACAGCATCTCCCGAATCTCAGCCAGCACCTTGGCCGCCTCAGCATCCAGCGCCTCGATCTCATCGAGAACCTCCTCCGGCGAGCGGATCGGGGCCTCCTCAGGTGCGTTCGGGTTCCTAGCCGACAGATCGACGGTCTCCTCATCAACCTCGCCCACGTCAACCGCCCACGACTTCTCTGAGTCAGCGAATGTCTTCTGCAGCGTGACGAACTCCGCGAGGTCGTCGTCATTCAGCGGATGGGTCTTGCCTAGATTTCGACCGGGGTCGAGCTGATAGTACCAGGTCTTCCGCGTCGGCGCGCCCTTCTCGAAGAACAGCACCACGGTCTTCACGCCAGCGCCGAGGAAGGTGCCCTGAGGACAGTCGAGCACTGTGTGCAGGTTGCAGCTCTCGAGAAGATCCTTGCGTAAGGCCTTCGCAGCGTTATCCGAGTTGGAAAGGAACGTGTTCTTGATGACTACCGCCCCTCGCCCACCCGCCTTGAGCTTCTTGATGAAGTGCTGAAGGAAGAGGAAGGCGGTCTCGCCGGTCTTGATCGGGAAATTCTGCTGGACCTCCTTGCGCTCCTTCCCACCGAAGGGCGGATTCGCAAGGATGATATCGAAGCGGTCCTTGTCCTGAATATCGGCGAGGTTCTCGGACAGGGTGTTGGTGTGGATGATGTCCGGTGCCTCGATGCCGTGCAGGATCATGTTCATGATCCCGATGATGTAGGCGAGCGACTTCTTCTCCTTGCCACAGAAGGTGCGGGTCTGGAGTGTCTCGAGCTCGTCGGTCGTCAGCTCCCCCGCGCGCATGTAGTCGTGCGCCTCGCAGAGGAAGCCCGCCGAGCCGCAGGCGCCGTCGTAGATCGTCTCGCCGATCTTGGGGTCGATGACCCTGACCATGGCGCGGATGAGCGGGCGCGGCGTGTAGTACTCGCCGCCGTTGCGCCCGGCGTTACCCATGTTGCGGATCTTGACCTCGTAGAGGTGGCTGAGCTCGTGCTTCTCCTTCTGGGAGCGGAAGCGGAGCGCGTCCATCAGCTCAAGGGCGTCGCGCAGCGAGTAGCCGCTCTGGAACTTGTTCTTGATCTCGCCGAAG
>JAUVLG010000153.1 GCA_030595835.1 Candidatus Eiseniibacteriota bacterium
GGCACTTCACTGAGGCCAGCGGTCTCACCGGAGTCCTGACGCTCGAGTACGACCAGCGTTTCGCGATGGAGAAGAAGTACGATTACGGTTACGTAGACATCCGTTCCTCCGCGACAGCCGATACCTGGCTCACGGTAGTCACGGTCACGAACCCCGGCTTCGAGGGCACGCCCGGCATGTCTCAGGATTGGAACAGCACGCATCCTGACGGCGGCGGGCACGAGACCGTGGACATCACGTCAGCGGGCATGGGCGTGGAGTTCGACCTGAGGTTCAGGTTCGAGTCGGACGGCGCCTACTCGTCTCAGGACCAGTGGGATACGCCGGCGCACCCGTGTCTTGACGGTGCGTGGCAGCTGGACAACATTGAGGTTCTGGACGACGGGTCGCCGGTCTTCTACGATGACTGCGAGTCCTACGGAAACAACGGCTGGGTGCACGACGATGTCATCGCGTCCGGCCAGACGGGCGTGGTTTTCTGGCGCGGCCAGTTCGGCATCGACTTCGTGACGGGACGCACCTTCACGTGCGACGACAGGCCGGTCGGCAGCTACATGTACGCGGCTGTCGATCCTTTCACGAGCAAGATGGTGGACGGGGAGTATGCGTGGCTCGTCAGTCCTCCGATCGATGTCAGCGGCGCGCCCAAGCTCGTCGGCCTGTGGGACATGTGGGTCGACCTGCCTAGGCCGGCGAACGATATCTTCAACCTCTCGCTGGCGTCGAACGACCTGTATGCATGCGTGACCGATCCCGCCGGGTTTGCTGATGAGAGCCCCGGCTGGTGGTACGGCGGTCCGTTCTGGGGCGTCTGGATCGACGACTGGGACGCCTTCGCCGGCAAGGACTGGCTGGCGGTCCGGTGGGAGCTCCAGAATGACGGTACGCCGGCCGAGCCGCACATGGCTGGTATCTTCCTGAACCGTCAGAAGGTCGGTATCCCCTCCGGCGACGCGGGAACTACGTGGAACTACGGCGCGTGGGACAGGTTCAACGACTGGTACATCGAGCAGATGGCCGATGCGCTGCTTGACTCCGCTATCATCAATGTCAAGGACGATGACGACATCGTCGCGCTGGCACTGATCGCGGACAACGGCACGACGCAGACCAGCTACACCTGCCGCCGCGATGATCCGCAGGGCAACAACTGGACCGCTCCGCCGCCCGTGACGGAGATGATTGCCGGTGCCGAGATCCACTACTACTTCGAGGCACAGGACGGCGTCGGCAACCTTGCGACGTACCCTGGCAGCGCGCCTGACGGCTACTTCGAGATCACCATTCTCCCGATCGACCCGAGCATCAACGACGGCATTCTTCTGGTCGACAAGCACGGTCGTCGGACTCCTGGCTCGGAGCGGAACTACCGCCACAGCTCTGAGTACTACTACCGCGAGATGCTCGGAATCCTCGGGTACGAGTGGGAGACGTACGACGTGGAGGTTCCGTCTGGCAGCACGGACCAGTCCGATGGTCCGGACAGTGTCGCCTACAAGTACTACGACACTCAGATCTGGTTCACGAACGAGTTCGACTCTTACACGATCAAGAAGCCGGACCAGTTGAACCTGATCTCGTGGCTGAACTCGGCCAGTGGGGGCAACGAGTGCAACCTCCTCATCACCGGTAACGACTGGGGTAAGGAAGTCGTCGCGACGCTCCATGACTCGCAGGCCTTCTACGGTACGTGGCTGGCGTCTGAGTACGTCCGGAATGCGATTGGTTCCGTGACCGTGGACAGCGTGCCGGGTATTCAGGAGAAGGCCGGTGGCTGGACGTTCATGGACGACGGGGACGGCAAGGCCGTCCTGCGTGGCGCGTGTCCGCAGCTTCACTACTACGACGTCGTCAATCACAACAGCGGTATCGGCGGCTCGGAGACGGTCCTGGATTACGAGGACTTGGGCGGCTCGTTCCACGGTGCAGGCTGTGCCTACACGCACGCGTCGATGGGTTACCAGACGGTGAACCTCGGCTTTGGTATGGAGTACATGGCTGACGGTACCGTCGGCGGTGGTTCAGGCAACTACAATGCCGAAGGCCACTTCCATACGGGTGTTGAGGACAGGGTCAACCTGATGGGTAACATCATGGCCTACTTTGGTCAGACCCCGTCTGGTCCCGGTACGGGTGTGGAGGGCGGCTTCAAGAACATGCTGTCCCATGCCGTACCGAACCCGTTCAACCCGGTTACGAAGATCGCCTTCAGCGTGAAGGAAGCCGGTCCGGTGAAGATAGAGGTCTACAACATCGCCGGTAGGGTTGTCCGCACGCTGCTGGACACCGAGGTTGAGGCCGGTGCCGGACATGTTACCTGGGACGGCGCGAACAATAGCGGAGAGAAGTGCGCCAGTGGCGTCTACTTCTACCGCATCGCCGCTCAGGGCTTCACGAGGTCGAACAAGATGATCATGCTGAAGTAGAGCCTGATCTGATTGTACGGTTGTGTTGTACGAGGAGGGGGACCTGTCAAGGTCCCCCTCTTTCTGTGGTGCGCCGGGCATGGCGCGCAGCGCCAGGGACGGCGCTCTCAACCGGGTCTCGGTGGCAGGAACCCCTGGCCGAACAGCAACTGCGGCATCGCGAGGTGTCGTGGGAAGGCAGCTGCAGGCAAAACCCCGACCCGAGGTACACGAACCGCATAGTAGCCGCTGGCACGGCGGCGAAGGGCCGAACACGAGAAGCCTTTACCTACACGGAGCGTTCGATATTCGAAGGAGACGCAAAGCGAGAGACTGAGAAGTCTACGCGGTCCCTGAGCGTAGGCGGCGGCACCGCCGAGGGTAGGGGCACCGTGCGTCAAGCGAGCACGGCACGCGCCGGTCATGTGGGCGACGAAGCTCCGCAACTCATGGAAGAGGTGTGCGCACGAGATAACATGCAGTACGGCGCGCACGCGACCATGTTGCGGCGGGCCACCGATGGGTAGCGGACCTGGACATCGAGGCGTTCTTCGACCGGGTGCACCACGACATCCTGATGTCGCGGGTAGCACGTCGGGTGAAGGAGAAGCGGGTGCTTCGTCTGATCCGCCGGTATCTTCAGGCGGGTACGATGGAAGGCGGGCCGATGTCTCCGCGACGCGAGGGTACGCCTCAGGGCGGCCCCCTGTCTCTGCTCCTGAGTAACATCTACCTGGACGACCTCGACAAGGAGTTGGAGCGCCGTGGCCACCTGTTTGTGCGCTACGCCGACGACTGCAACGTATACGTGCGGTCCGAGGTGGCGGGGAGACGGGTAATGACATCACTGGAGCGCTTCCTGTGGAAGCGTCTGAGGCTGAGGATCAACGGTGAGAAGAG
>JAUVLG010000048.1 GCA_030595835.1 Candidatus Eiseniibacteriota bacterium
GGCCGGCGGAGCGGCCTTCAAGCAGGCCGTGATGGAGGTTGGTTCGGGCATGAGCGACATCGTGCTCGCCGGCGGGGTCGAGAAGATGACGGACATCGGTGGCGACGGGGCCACGTTTGCGCTCTCGACGGCTGCCGACGCCGAGTACGAGGTCTACAATGGTGTGACCTTCCCGGGTCTATACGCCATGATGGCTGTGGCGCACATGGACGCCTACGGCACGACACGGGAGCAGCTGGCTGCCGTGTCGGTCAAGAACCACGCCAACGGCGCGAAGAACCCGCACGCGCAGTATCCGTTCGAACTGACGGTCGACCGGGTTCTCAACTCGGTCATGATTGCGGACCCGCTGACCATTCTCGATTGCTCGCCGATCACGGACGGCGCGGCCGCGGTCATCGTCTGTCCGCTCGAGATGGCCAAGGACCTGACGAAGAACAAGCCGATCAAGGTTCTCGCCTCGACGCACGCGACCGACACGATCGCTCTGCACTCGCGAGAGGACATCGCGTGGCTCGGCGCCGTCGCGAAGGCGGGCGAGCTGGCATACGCGCAGGCGGGGCTCTCACCGTCCGACATGGACCTGGTCGAGGTGCACGACTGCTTCACGATCGCAGAGGTCTGCGCGATCGAGGCGCTCGGCTTCTTCGAGAGGGGCAAGGGCGGCGCGAGCGCCGAGAGCGGTGAGACCGCCATCGGCGGGCGCATCCCCGTCAACGCGAGCGGTGGACTCAAGTCGAAGGGCCACCCGGTTGGCGCGACCGGCATCGCACAGATCATCGAGGTGACGAAGCAGTTGAGAGGTGAGGCCGACAAGCGTCAGGTCGAGGGCGCAAAGATCGGTATGACCCAGAACATGGGTGGGACGGGCGGATCGTGCGTGGTGCACATACTCGGGGCGGAGTAACCCGCGGAGGACGCGGGGCCGTTCGAGAAGGCAACTGACACGATTCCCATAAGTCCCGGAGGATAAGAGATGTCAACATCAGCACGTTACTGGAGAGAGATACCACAGCGCTACAGGTACGAAGGCGCCAAGTGCAAGGGCTGCGGCAAGATCTTCTTCCCGCCACGGGTTGTCTGCAAGAGCTGCGGTGGTCGTGAGTTCGAGAAGGTAGAGCTTGCGAAGCAGGGCAAGCTCCTGACTCACACGGTCATCAGGGTCGGTCCGTCGCAGTTTTCGGACCAGACTCCATACGCCGTCGGCGTCGCGGAGCTCGATGACGGTGTGCGGATGACGGCGATGATCGCCGACGTAGATTTCGACGAGCTCAAGGTCGGCATGCCGGTCAAGCTGGAGTTCCGTAAGGTCAGGGACGAGGGCGAGGCCGGGATCATCTGCTACGGATACAAGTTCGTGCCTGTGCGTTAGCTTAGCTGCGCGGCGCGCGGGCGTCCCCTTGGGCGGCCCGTTTCGCTTGCATCGCTCGCGACGCGACCGACATGTCGCGTCGCGGCTCTGACGCCGCCTGCGGGGACACCCGGCGCCCCGCGCCTGAGCGCTGCGCAGCGGGAACACTGTGCAATCCGGTAGAGGTGCTCGGCCGGCAGGGAGAAAGGTCCAGGGATGTACCGAATCGAGAGCAAGATCGACCCGAAAAGCCCGGAGTTCAAGGAGAACCGCGCCCGCATGCTCAAGCTGATCTCCGAGTTCAGGGGGCGGCTTGAAACCGCTAGCCTGGGTGGTCCCGAATCGCAACGAACGCGGCACAAGGAGCGCGGCAAGCTCCTCGCGCGCGAGCGGATCGCGGGCTTGTTCGACCCGAACACGCCGTTCGTCGAGCTCAGCCCTCTGGCCGCGTACGACATGTACGAGGGCGCTGCCCCCGGGGCGGGTGTGGTGACGGGCATCGGGCGCGTCCACGGACGCGAGGTGCTGGTCGTTGCCAACGACGCGACGGTCAAGGGCGGGACCTACTTCCCGATGACCATCAAGAAGCACGTCCGCGCGCAGGAAATTGCCATGGAGAACAGGCTGCCCTGCGTGTATCTGGTCGACTCGGGCGGCATCTTCTTGCCGCACCAGTCCGGCACGTTTCCGGATCGCGACCACTTCGGGCGCATCTTCTACAATCAGGCGCGACTCTCGGCGATGGGCATTCCCCAGGTCTCGATAGTCATGGGCTCGTGCACGGCGGGTGGCGCCTACGTTCCTGCGATGAGTGACGAGACCGTCATAGTGCGTGAGCAGGGCACGATCTTCATCGGCGGGCCGCCGCTCGTGAAGGCGGCCACCGGGGAAGAAGTGACCGCGGAGGAGTTGGGCGGGGCCGATGTGCACTGCCGCATCTCTGGTACGGCCGATCACTACGCGCAGAACGACGAGCACGCGCTGGTCATCGCGCGGAACATCCTCGAGACGCTGGAGGCGCCGAGGCGATTCGAGCTCGACATCAGGGAGCCCGAGGACCCCGCGTACGATCCCGAAGAGCTCTACGGTATCATCCCGGCCGACGCCAAGAAGGCGTTCGACATCCGGGAGGTCATCGCCCGTCTGGTGGACGGCAGCCGGTTTCAGGAGTTCAAGGAGCTCTACGGCATCTCGCTCGTCACGGGCTTCGCCCGCATCATGGGCTACCCGGTGGGCATACTTGCCAACAACGGCGTGCTCTTCTCCGAGAGCGCCATGAAGGGCGCACACTTCATCGAGCTTTGCACCACCAGGAAGATCCCACTGATCTTCCTTCAGAACATCACGGGTTTCATAGTCGGCCGCGAGTACGAACACGGCGGCATCGCGAGGAACGGCGCGAAGCTGGTCCACGCGGTGGCGAACGCCGACGTTCCGAAGTTCACGGTCATAGTCGGAGGTAGTTACGGCGCGGGCAACTACGGCATGTGCGGTCGGGCCTACGCGCCGCGGCTCCTGTGGATGTGGCCGAACTCGAAGATCTGCGTCATGGGCGGCGAGCAGGCGGCAAACGTGCTCCTGACCGTGAAGATGCGGCAGATGCAGAGGAAGGGCCACGAGATGACGCCGGCGGAGCAAGAGGCGTTCAAGGCCCCGATCGTCGAGAGGTACGAGGAGGAGGCGTCGGCCTACTACTCGACGGCGAGACTGTGGGACGACGGCATCCTCGACCCGCCCGACACGCGGTCGGCGCTGGCCCTGGGGATTGCGATGTCGCTGAACGCCCCGATCCCGGATCAGAAGTACGGAGTATTCAGGATGTAGGGGAGGCTTGCGGACGAGGGGGCGCTGCCGCTCGCGGGCAGCTCGCCCCCGAACGGCGCGCGGGAGGCACCGGTAGACATGGGCTACACGACAATCAGGACGAACGTCACCGATCAGGTCGCGACCGTCACGCTGACACGACCCGAGGTCAAGAACGCGTTCAACGACGTCATGTTGGACGAGCTCTTCGACGCCTACGGGAAGTTCGAGTCCGATCCCGCCGTCCGGGTAGTGGTCCTGACGGGGGAGGGCAACTCGTTCTGCGCGGGCGCCGACCTCAACTACATGAAGAACACGATCAACTACACGTTCGAGGAGAACGTCGCGGACGGCATGAAGATCTCCAACGTGATGGAGCGGATACACAGGTTGACGAAGCCTACGGTGGGCCGCGTCAACGGCTACGCGATAGGCGGCGGCGCCGGGCTCATGGCGGCGAACGATATAGTCGTCGCTGCCGACACGGCCGTCATCAGCCTGTCCGAGGTCAAGATAGGTCTGATCCCCGCGTGCATATCGCCGTACGTCGTGATGCGCGCCGGGCCCGCCGCGTGCCGCGAGTTCTTCCTGTCCGGAGAGCGCATGGCCGCTTCCAAGGCATTCCGCCTGGGACTGGTCAATGCGGTCTGTCCGCGGGAGGAGCTGGACGCGCGTGTCGCTGATTTCACCGGCCGTCTCATCTCGAGCGGCCCGGAGGCTCTGCGTGTCTGCAAGGAGCTCTTGGACAATGTCTATGGCATGCCGCTCGAGGATGCCAAGGGTTACACGGCGAAGGTCATCGCCGAGGTGAGAGTCTCGGATGAAGGTCAGGAAGGCATGTCGGCGTTTCTCGAGAAGCGGAAGCCGGCGTGGCTCGAGTCCAAGGAGTAGATTACCACGTGAAGAAGATCCTCATAGTCAACAGAGGTGAGATCGCCGTGCGCGTGGTCAGGGCGTGCCGCGACATGGGCATCCCGTCGGCGGTCGTCTATTCGGACGCCGACCGCGCTTCGCTGCACGTGCTCGAGGCGGACGAGGCCGTGCGCATAGGCCCAGCACCCGCGCTCGAAAGCTACCTCAACATCGACGCGGTCATAGCGGCCGCACGCGAGGTAGGTGCGGACGCCATCCATCCGGGCTACGGGTTCCTGGCTGAGAACTGGCGGTTCGCCAAGCGCTGCGAGGACGAGGGGCTGACGTTCATCGGTCCGACCTCGGACGCGCTCCAGCTGGTCGCCGACAAGATCCGCTCACGCGAGACAATGCTCGCGCAGAAGGTGCCCATCATCCCGGGCATGCTCTCGAGCGGCGCGGACATGGACGACTACCGCAAACGGGCCGCGGAGATCGGGTATCCGGTTCTGGTCAAGGCGTCAGCGGGCGGCGGCGGGAAGGGCATGCAGATCGTGCGCGAGGAGGAAGCCCTCGAGGCGGCCATCGAAACCTCGAGCCGGGTGGCGGGCTCCGCGTTCGGTGACGACACGGTCTACATCGAGAAGCTCATCGAGCGCCCGCGCCACATCGAGTTCCAGGTCCTTGCGGACACGCACGGCAACTGTGTCCATCTGTTCGAGCGCGAGTGCTCAATACAGAGACGGCACCAGAAGATAGTCGAGGAGTCGCCCTCGCCCGTGGTCGGCGACGAACTCAGGGCGAAGATGGGCGCAACGGCGGTCCTCGCGGCAAAGGCCTGCGGCTACACCAACGCGGGCACGGTCGAGTTCCTCCTCGACGAGGACGGCAGCAGCTTCTACTTCTTGGAGGTCAACGCGCGTATCCAGGTTGAGCACCCGGTTACCGAGATGGTGACCGGTGTTGACCTGGTGCGTCAGCAGATACTGATAGCCTCGGGTGAGAGGCTTGAGTTCACGCAGGACGACCTGTCGCAGACGGGCCACGCCATCGAGTGCCGCATCTACGCCGAGGATCCCAGGAACAACTTCCTCCCGAGTTCCGGGAAGATAACGCTGTTCCGCGAGCCACAGGGCCCAGGTGTCCGCCACGACTGCGGCATATACGAGGGGTGGGAGGTACCGGTTCACTACGACCCGATCCTCTCGAAGCTCATCGTTCACGCCGAGGACAGGGACGCCGCGCGGGCGCGCATGAAGCGCGCGCTCGGGGACATGAGCATTCTCGGGATCGCCACCTGCCTCGAGTACCTCTGGGCGATCATCGACAGCAAGGCCTACGCGGCGGGCGAGACACAGACCGACTTCATCGAGAAGCACATGTCCAGTTGGACGAGCGGCACGGTCTCGGATGAGACGGAGCATCTGGCGCTCATAGCGGCGGCGCTCTCGCTCTCGACCGAGAGCGTGACCGGCGGCGCCGTGCGTGAGAAGGCACCGTCTCCGTGGGACACGCTCGGCAGCTGGCGGATCGGGGCGGGCGGCGGCCGCTGACCCGCACGGGAGGAACGACGTGGAATTCGAATTCACGACAGACGGCGAGAAGCGACGGGTCAAGACTGACGCCAGGTCTCCCCGGACGGAGGTTACCATAGACGGCACCTCCCACGAGGTCGACTGGGTGCGCGTGAGAGACGGCGTTATTTCATGGTTGGTCGGCGGGCGCTCGCACACCGTGCAGGTGGCGCGGCGTGACGGCGGGGTGGACGTCCAGTTGGAAGGGCGTCAGTTCTCGTTCGACACCGGTTCACGTGACGACGACAGTGCGGTGGCCGCAGGCGCATCCGCGGGGGCCGGCGGCACCATCAAGGCGCCGATGCCGGGCAACGTGGTCAAGGTCATGGTCGCCGAGGGCGACGAGGTGACGGTTGGGACGAGCCTCGTCGTCGTGGAAGCGATGAAGATGGAGAACGAGGTCAGGTCTCCCGTGGACGGCGTTGTCAGGAAGGTGAACGTCGCCGTGGGGGATTCAGTGGGGACCACGGAAGCGATGATCGAGATCGAACCGGCGGAGTGACTTCCGGACGGAACGACTTCCGGACGGAACGACTTCAGGAGATGTAACAGCCACACGAGGTGATTCTTGAAAGGAACCGACATGCTCAGCGTGCTCTACACGGCAGAGGAGAACGCGTACCGCGAGCAGGTGCGCGAGTTCGCCGAGAGGGTCGTGGCGCCCAGGGCCCAGGAGATAGAGGACACGGCGGAGTACCCACGCGATCTGCTCTTCGAGTTGGGTAAGGCCGGCTACATGGGTGCCCTCATCCCGGAGGAGTTTGGAGGGACGGGGCTGGGGATGGTCGCCGAGACCATAATCGCCGAGGAGATCTCGGCCGTCTGCGCGATGCTCGACGTGACGCGCGGCGTGACGTCGGTCTACTTCGCGCCACCGGTCTACAAGTTCGGCAGCGATGAGCAGAAGGCCAGGTACCTCCCGCCGATCGTGACGGGCGAGAAGATGGGCGCCATCGGCATCACCGAGCCGGACGTGGGTTCCGACACGGCCGGGATGAAGACCACCGCCGTCCGCGACGGCGACGAGTTTGTCATCAACGGCGAGAAGCGCTTCATCACGAACGGAAGCCTCGCCGACTACATGCTCCTGTTCGCCGTGACGGATCCTTCGGTCAAGGCGCGGAAGGGCATGAGCGCCTTCATTTTCGAGACAGACAATCCCGCATTCAGCATCGTCAAGGACTACGAGCTGATGGGGCTCCGGGGGCTCAAGGTCTCTCATCTCAAGATAGATAACGCGCGCGTGCCCGCGCACAGCATGCTCGGCGAGGAGAACAAGGGCTTCAGGATTCTCATGGACGAACTGGACACGGAGCGCACGTCGTTGGCCGCCGGTGCCGTGGGCTACGGCCGGGCGGCCTTCGAGTGCGCGCTCCAGTACTCGACGGAGCGCGAGCAGTTCGGGAAAGAGATCAGAGCGTTCGAAGGCGTCAGCTTCAAGATCGCTGACATGGTGGTCAAGCTGGACGCGGCGCGTCTGATGACACTTCAGGCCGCACGGCGCATCGACATGGGCATTTCGGCGACGCGGCAGGGCGCTGCGGCGAAGCTCTTCGCCTGCGCGTCCGCTCAGGAGGTAGCGACCGAGGCCCTGCAGGTGACGGGCGGCATCGGTTACACGAAGGACTGCAAAACGGAGCAGCTCTTCCGCGACGCGCGGCTCATGACTATCGGCGGAGGGACGGCCGAGATCATGAAGTACCTCATCCAGCGCGAGGTGTACAAGGAGAGAGGCTTCTAGGTTCCATGTCGCAGCGGAGGCCGCGCGCGGGAAACCGTGCGCGCCAGCAGTGCGTGCAGACGCGCCGGGGAATCGACAGGCGCGCACACGCGCGAAAGAGGTGGCGATGTCGGCAAAGAAAGCAAGAGGCGACGCGAGCGAGCGGATACTGGCGCTGAATCCGGGGTCCACGTCCACGAAGCTTGCGGTCTTCGACGGCGAGGAGTGCGCGTTCGAGGACAAGATCCCTCACACGCCGCTCGACCTGTCGGGGTTCGAACGTATCTGGGACGAGTACGAGTACCGGAAGGCGAAGATACTCGAGTTTCTGGACGACAGGGGTATCGCCCTCGGCAGTCTTGCGGCGGTCGTCGGACGGGGCGGTGTCTTCGCACCTACCGTCAGCGGGACGTACGCCGTCAATCAGCAGATGATAGACGACGCGAGGACGGCCGAGAGGGGCGAGCACGCGTCCAACCTGGGCGCGGTGCTCGCATACGGCATCGCGTGGGACTCAGGGATCCCAGCCTTCATCGTCGACCCGCCGTGCGTTGACGAGCTGGACTCCGTCGCGCGCTACTCTGGTCTGCCGGAGATCCCAAGGACCAGTCTGGTTCACGCGCTCAACGTCAAGGCGACCGCGCGAATCGTCGCGGAGAAGCTGGGCGGCAACTACCACGAGATCAATCTCGTGATCGCGCATCTTGGTGGCGGCATCAGCATCTGCGCTCTTAAGAAGGGACGGATGGTCGATGTCTCGAACGGGCTCTACGCGGGGCCGTTCACCCCGGAGAGGGCGGGCGCGGTCCAGACGGGCGGCCTTGCGAACATGTGCTTCTCGGGTCAGTACACCCGGGATGAGATCGAGTGCAAGCTGGTCGGCGGCGGCGGATTGGTGGCCTATCTTGGCACGACCGACGCGGACGTCATAGTCGCCCGGATCGAGTCCGGCGACCAGGAGGCCGAGCGGGTTGTCGCGGCGATGGTCCATCAGATTGCGAAGGAGATAGGGGCCATGGTCGTGGCGATGGACGGAGAGCTGGACGCGGTGGTGCTCACCGGCGGGCTGGCCAACAACGAATACATCATGGAGAAACTCCAGGCGAAGATCGCCTTCCTCGGGAAGACGGTCATTGTGCCTGGCGAGGACGAACTCAAGGCGCTCGCGCTCGGGTGTCTGAGAGTACTCAGGGGCAAAGAGGCGGCGAAGACCTACCCCCAGACGGTCGAGGGCGGGTCGGCGTCGTGCAACGAAGCGGAGGAGAGATGACCCTCAAGAACATCACAGTTGAGAAGGACGGTGAGATAGCAGTCGTCACCATGAACCGTCCGGATGCTCTGAACGCCATCAACATCGAGACCATGACCGAGATCGGCCATGCGATGCTCGAACTGGGCGGGGACGCGGACGTCAGGGTGATCATCGTCACGGGCGCCGGGAAAGCGTTCGTCGCCGGCGCGGACATCTCGGAACTCCAGGCGAAAGATGGTATGGAATCCAGGGACATCTCGCAGCACGGCCAGCGGACGTTCTCGATCGTTGAGAACCTGCCGAAGCCTGTCATCGCCGCCATCAACGGGTTCGCGCTGGGCGGCGGGCTCGAACTGGCAATGGCGTGCGACGTCCGGATCGCTTCGACGAGAGCGAAAATGGGCCAGCCCGAGGTCACGCTCGGCATCGTGCCGGGGTTCGCGGGCACTCAGCGGCTCCCGAGGCTCGTGGGATTCGGCCGGGCCAAGGAGATGCTCCTGACCGGTAGTCCCATTGATGCTGCGACCGCGCTCTCGTGGGGTCTCGTCAACAAGGTTGTGGAACCCGATGAGCTTCTGGACGCCGCGAAGGATATGGCGATACGAATCGCAAGAAATGGTCCGGCGGCGGTCGGACTGGTGAAGGCGTGCGTCAACAAGGGCACCAGCACCGACGTGGACGCCGGCGGCACCCACGAGTCCGACGCGTTCGGGCTCTGCTTCGCCAGCGGCGAGGCGGGAGAAGGTATCACCGCGTTCTTCGAGAAGCGTCCCGCGAACTGGATCAAGAAGCAGCCGGAGTAGCGGCAAGTGCCGCGCGGGACGAGTTGGACGCCCGCGGGCGGAGGTTCCAGATGGAAGTCTTCAAGGCTCTGGAGCAGGCCGAGCACGAGCAGGTGAGCTTCGCGTTCGACGAGGGCGCGGGTCTTCGCGCGATCGTCGCCATACACAGCACGGTTCTGGGTCCCGCCATCGGCGGGACGACCATGCGTGTCTATGAGAGCGAAGAGGACGCGCTCGAGGACGCGCTCCGACTGTCCTTCTCTATGACCTACAAGGCCGCGGCGGCCGGTCTCAACTTCGGCGGCGGTTCCGCCGTCATCATGGGCGATCCGGAGAAGGACAAGACGGAGCTGTTGTTCCGGGCGCTCGGGAGACACATAGCGAGCCTGAACGGGCGCTACATCACGTCGCAGGGTCTGGGTACCGACGTCGAGGACATGCAGCGCATCCGCGTCGAGACGGAACACGTCGTCGGCCTGCACACCGCGTACGGCGGATGCGAGGACCCGGCGCCGATCGCCGCTCACGGCGCCATCGCGGGTCTCCTGGCGTGTCTCGAGGAGGTGGGCTCGGGCCCGGGGCTGTCCGGACTCACGATGGCGGTGCAGGGTCTTGGCAGGGCGGGTGCCGGACTTGCGAAGGCGCTCGTCGCGTCCGGCGTGAAGGTCATTGCCTGCGATTTCGATTCCAGAGTCGCTCAGCGCTCTCACGACGAGCTGGGCATCACCATTGTGGACCCGGATGACATCTACGATGTCGAGTGCGACATCTGGTGTCCATGCGCCGTAGGCGAGGTGCTCAATCCCGAGACCATCCCACGGCTGTCCTGCCGCGTCGTCGCGGGGCTGGCGAACAACCAGCTCGCCGAACCCGAGCACGTGACGCTTCTGGCGGACAGGGGCATCCTTTACGCCCCGGACTTCGTATTCAATTCAGGCGCCCTGATCGCGGTCACCGAGGAGATCGCCGGGTTCTCGATGGAGCGTGCAATGCGGTGCGCCGAGGGTATCTACTTGATGCTCAAGAAGGTATTCCGGGTCGCACACGATCGCGGGATCAGCACCGCCGAGGCGGCGAACGTCCTCGCGGAGGAACGAATCCGCAATGTGGGCGGTCTGTCGGGACAGGTGCGGAGCAGGTGAGGACGCCGGCCGGAGAAGGCGGCGAGGGCGTGCCCCGCGGTGGTCCCGCGGGGGAGCGAGCTGGTGGAGACTCCGACGGTCTTGGAGTAGAACCCGGGACCGTGCTGGACGGATTCAGAGATCTCGGTTTCACGACAACCTACATCGGGCGCACCGTCCACTACCTGCGGACGGTGGGCTCGACCAGCAGCGAACTCAAGGCGCTGGCGCGGGAAGGCGCCGCCGCGGGCACGGTGGTGCTCGCCGATGAACAGACCGGGGGGAGGGGCCGCTCAGGTCGTACGTGGTTCTCGCCGGTCCGGCTGGGTGTGTGGATGTCCATCCTGCTGCAGTGTGAGCTGCCCGCCGAGAGGCTCGCGCCTCTGAGTATCGCGGCGGCCGTCTCGGTCGCGGACGCTCTGCGGGAACTCACCGGTCTCGACGTCCGCGTCAAGTGGCCGAATGATCTGCTCGTCGGTAGCCGGAAGCTGGGAGGGCTCCTCGTCGAGTCGATTCAGACCGCGGGGAAGAACGTTCTGAGTGCCGTGCTTGGTATCGGCCTGAATGTCAATCTCACGGAGAGCGATCTTCCGGCCGAGCTGGCTGGTATTGCGACCTCGCTCCGAAGCGCACTGGGCCATCCCGTCCCGAGGCTTGACGTGCTGAGAGTGATGCTGCTCGCGCTGGAGCGGTGCTTCGAGCGGTACGAACGAGAGGGGATCGCGGGATTCCGGGAGCGCTGGGAAGAGCTGTCGAGCACGCTGGGACGCGAAGTTACGGTCGCACCCGGTCGGCCGCTCGCGGGAGACGCGGAGCGCATCGCCACTGGCACTGTGACGGGTCTGGCGGAGTCCGGAGCGCTCATCCTTGAAGACGCCTCCGGCGCAATACACGAGATATGGTTTGGGGACATCACACTGAGACGCGCCGACAAACGAGGAACCGACGATGACTGATCTAAGACGAAACGACTCGGGCTGGCTCGAGGTCATCTGCGGCAGCATGTTCTCGGGCAAGAGCGAGGAACTCATCCGTCGCCTGAGACGCGCGAAGATCGCGAAGCAGAAGGTCGTCGCGTTCAAGCCTGTGATCGACGACCGCTTCGACGACGAGGACATCGTCTCGCACGACGACCGCCGCATCAAGTCGATCCTCATTGAGGATGCTTCTGAGATCGAGGGGTACATCGGGCCGGACGTCCAGGTCGTGGGCATCGACGAGGGCCAGTTTCTCGGCCCGAAGCTGCCCGAGGTGTGTGAGAATCTCGCGAATCGCGGCGTCCGTGTCATCGTGGCGGGGCTGGACCAGGACTTCATGGGACGTCCGTTCGAGCCCATACCGGCACTTCTTGCGGTCGCCGAGTACATAACCAAGACGCTCGCGGTGTGCATGCAATGCGGGAAGCCCGCGAACAGAACGCAGCGTATCACACCCTCCACGGAGCGGGTGGTGGTGGGCGCCTCCGAGGTCTACGAGGCACGGTGCCGCCACTGTTTCGACCCGTCAGAACCTGCTGAGCACGTGGTGGTTGAGGCGGCGACGGACGACCAGGATGGCGGAGCGCGGTGACAGCGCGACAGCGGCGCGGCGCGAGTACCGATAGCGAACGGCAGTGGAGAACACGACGGTCATAGTTAAACGGAAGGGAGAGATGGATGGATCTTGATGCCAGACTAGAGAACGTGGCCGTGCTTGGCGCGGCGGGCAAGATGGGGAGCGGCATCGCTCTTCTTCTCGCCCAGGAGATGGCGAAGCAGAAGATAGCGTCGGGGGGTGACAGGAGCTACGTCCTCACGCTCATGGACGTCGATCAGAGCGCTCTCACGGGCCTCATGTCGTACCTCCGGGCGCAGCTGACGAAGCTGGGGGAGAAGAGCACGATCGCTCTCAGGGCTGATTACGCCGACCGAGCGGACCTCGTTGAGAACGGAGATATCATCAACGCCTTCGTGGAGGAGGCGCTGTCGTTCTGCCGACCCACGACGTCCCTCGATGCGATCAAGGGCGCCAATCTCGTTTTCGAGGCCATCATCGAGGACAAGAACATCAAGCTCGACGTGCTCAAGAAGATTGACGCGCTGTGTCCCGACGCCTACTACCTGACGAACACATCATCGATTCCCATCGGCGTCATCGACAAAGGCGTTCCTCTGAACGGCCGCATCATCGGCTACCACTTCTACAATCCGCCGGCGGTGCAGAAGCTCCTGGAGCTCATATCTCCGGAGGGCGTCAAGCCGGAGCTGGTGGAGACGGGTGTTGAACTGGCCAAGAAGCTCCGCAAGAAGGTCTTCCTGGCGAACGACATCGCGGGGTTCATCGGCAACGGACACTTCATGAGGGACATCCTTCATGCGACGTCCGAGGTGAAGAAGCTCGCGCAGGAGGCCGGCGAGGCCGAGGCCGCCTACATGATGAACAGAGTTAGCCAGGAGTTCATGATTCGGCCGATGGGCATCTTCCAGCTCATCGACTACGTCGGCATCGACGTCTGCCGCTTCATCATGAACGTCATGACCGAGCACATCGAGGGTGAGACGCTCAGTGACGACCTGCTGAACCGGATGGCAGAGGCGGGTGTGATGGGCGGGCAGCACGCCGACGGCAGCCAGAAGGACGGTTTCCTCAAGTATGAGCGTGGGCGACCGGCGGGCATCTACGACCTCACGAAGGGCGGTTACGTGATGTTCGCGGACGGCGACTGGGCCGCGGCGCTCGACAGCAAGCTGGGTTCGCTGCCCGACGGGCACGCGCCCTGGCGCGCGCTCCTCATGGATCCGAAGAAGGACGAGAAGCTGGAGGTCTACTTCGGAAACTTGGCGAAGTCCGGCGCTCTCGGTTCCAACCTGGCGAAGGCATACCTCGTCCGTTCGAGGGAGATAGGGGAGAAGCTCGTGTCCGACGGAGTCGCCAATTCGGTCGACGACGTCAACGGTGTGATGATGAACGGCTTCTACCATCTCTACGGGCCCATCAACAAGCACGTCGACCTGATGGTCGACGCGGTGCGGTAGGAGGGGAGCGATGAAATCACTCAGGAAGCCCATCTACGCCACGGCGGCGTACAACACCGTGTCTCTCGGAACAGGCAGGAAGGAGTTCCATCCCAAGAAGCCACGTCCCGGTATCGAGCACTACATCGAAGAAGCAGGGCGGGGGGCGCTCGCGCAGATCAACGACACCGCGAACATCGACGAGGGTGTCATTGCGAACTTCATGGCCCCACGGTTCAATCGTCAGGGGAATCTCCCGGCTCTCATGCCGCTCATCGACGCCAAGCTCGAGTACAAGCCGCTCGTCAGTGTCGAGGGTGCGTGCGGCTCGGGCGGGCTGGCGCTCACCACCGCCACGAAGTCTATCCTCTCGGGCATGGCGGACACCGTCCTCGCGGTCGGAGTCGAGGTCCAGAACACGGTCAAGGCCATCTACGGCGCGGACATTCTGGGAGGAGCGGGCCACTACGCGTCACAAAGGAAGTCAGGCCACGCCTACTTCTTCCCCTCGAAGTTCTCGGACAGAGCCGGGGCGGCGTACGAGAAGTTCGGGTACGACAAGGTGCGTGAGGCCATGGCCAGGTGGTACGAGCGAGCGGTGCTGAACGCCCGCGAGTGCCCGAAGGCGCAGGAGCATCACAACAGCACCGAGGATCTCTTCGCGACCGGCATGACGCGGCCGAACGGCAAGACGTTCTGCGATCACATCAACGTCTACGATTGCTCGAAGGTCTCGGACGGCGCGTCCGCAGTTGTGTTCGCGTCCGAGGAGGGGCTGTCGAAACTCGGTGTGGACAAGAAGGACACCGTTGAGTTGATCGGTTTCGGGCAGGTGGTCGCGGACATATCCAAGGATCCTGAGGACCAGACGAAGCTGACGACGAGCGCACGCGCCGCCAAGGCCGCCATGGAGATGGCGGGCATCACGCCAAAGGACATCGGGATGCTCGAGGTCCACGACTGTTTCACCATCGGTGGGATCCTGTCGCTCGAGGCGATAGGGATCTGCGGATCCGGGGAGGCGTTCGACTTCGTCCGCGAGGGCGGGACCGCTCCCGCGGGAGCAATGCCGACGAATCTGTCCGGCGGGCTCGTGGGCTACGGTCACTACACGGGCGGGACCGGCGTGAGGCAGGCGGCGGACATAGTGATGCAGTTCACCGGAAAGCCCGATGGCCAGAAACTTGTGCAGGACGCGAACAAGCCCTACGGCCTCATGGTCTCGATGGGTGGCAACGACCGCACGGTGGTCTCGTGTGTGTTCAAGAAGGTGAGGTAGAGGGGGTCAGCCAGGTGCGGAGGGCCGCGGCGCCGGGCTCTTCCGGCGGCCGGTTCGGCAGGTAGCGCGATGTAGTCACAGGTTGGGGGGGAAGTTCCTTACGGAGTTTCCCCCTGTTGTATGCTGCTGCGTGTGCTTGACCAGTGGTATGATTAGAGCAACGGCGAGGGAGAGCGCCGCCCAGAGAGCCACCTCCCCACCACCACGGTTTCGCCTGCCGTTGCTCTTGCAACGCGCAGGGATTTGTGCTATAGTTCCATTGGGCGTAGACAAGTGACGCCAACCCCTCGAAGGAGATACACACCGCAAGGAGCGACATCCGAGCCGAACTGCTACGGACTGACCAGATCGTTGTGAGTGCCAGGGGCGCAGGCCGCGAGGAACCTCGCGGGCGCGGTCCGGACGCTGGCAGACCCGGGGCTTTGCTGCCCTCAAGCAGGGAGGACGCACGATGTCAATCCGATGCTGCGCGAGACCGCTCGCTATCCTGAGTTTGGTGTGTGTGGCCTGCCCGGCGGTCGCGGCGGGTCTCTCCACCGATGTCCAGTACACTTCGGGGCAGGTCACCATCGAGGCCGGAGAGGTCTATTCGAGGCTCTTGATGGAGGGAGCGCGGGCATCGAAGACGCCGGGTGCTCCAGCTCTGCCGGTCGAGTACCTGCGGTTTGTCATTCCTGCTGACGCTCGCGTGGCAGATCTGATTGTCAGCATTGAGGAACTGGAACTGCCGGGCAACTACCGTGTGATGCCTGCCCAGCCGGAAGTACCGATCGGTGAGACACCACAGTGGGTGAGTGAAGACGCGTCCATCTACGGGAGTGATGGGCCGTACCCTGCCGTTCGCGTCGAGTACCTTGGGGACGGGTTCCTGGGAGGCTTCAGGATCGCGAGCGTGGCGGTCTACCCTTTGCAGTACTCCCCGACAAGCGGCCGTCTGGTCCTGGCCACTGACATCTCAGTGGGACTCGAGCTTGAGTCGGATGCGGACCATTCGCGACTGCGGCTCCGGATGACCGCGAACTCGGACGAGCTCTACCGCAAGGTCGTCGCGGGCCTAGTGGAGAACCCCGAGGACGTGGCGGGCCGGCTGTCCGGTGTGGAGATCGTGGATGAGGTGGGACCGGATGGGTTCATGCCCCGCTACACTCCGTCACTCGAGGGCAGCCCGGTCGAGTACGTCATCATCACGAGCGACGACTTCGCGCCCTACTTCCAGCCGCTCGCCGACTGGAAGACCCAGAAGGGTGTGCCCACGGTCATCAGGACCGTGTCCTGGATAGAGACCAACTACTCTGGCGGGACCGACCTGACCGAGCGCATTCGCTTTTTCATCCAGGACGCGTATAAGTCCTGGGGAACGACCTTCATCCTGCTCGGCGGCGATACGAGCATCGTGCCTGTCAGATACGCCTGGTCCGACTACGTCGGCGGCGCGGATGTCTCGACCGACCTCTACTACAGCAACCTGGACGGGAACTGGAACCTGGACGGCGACAGCGCATTTGGCGAGGGGTACGGGGGCGTAACGTCTCCCGGCGACAGCGCGGACATGTACCCTGACATCTTCGTCGGCAGGGCGCCGACGGCGAATACCCTCGAGGTCGAGACGTTCGTTACGAAGACGCTGACCTACGAGAAGATGCCCGACGGCCTCTTCGCGGCTCGAAATCTGTATTTGGCGGAAGTGCTGTTTCCCTACGACTGGGAGCCCGGAGACCTCATCAGTACCGACGGCGCCGAGAAGGTCGTCGAGCCGGTCCTGCCGCTCATCCCCAGCTGGATCCACACGGCTCTCTTGTACCAGAACTACGAACCGTACCCCGAGTCCTACCCGCTGACGGCGCAGGCGGCCCTGGACTCGATGAACGTGGGCTACAACATCACGCCGCACGTGGGGCACGGCAGCAAGGACATCCTGCGGTGCAGCAAGAACAACTACATTTCTCCTCAGGATATCGACGCGCTAACGAATAGCCATGATAGATCGGGGTTGTTGTGGATGCTGAACTGCACGTCAACGAAGATCGAAGTGGACTGCATCGCCGAGCACTTCATGAACAACCCGAACGGCGGTGCAACGTTCGTCTTCGGCCCGACGCGCGTCTGCTTCCCGTCGACGGCCAAGGACTACCTCTACACCTGGCACGAGCTTCTTTACAGCGGCGTTGAGCGGGTGGCCGTAGTGTCCGCGATGTGCAAGGTGCCCTACGTGCCGGAGTCGAGCTATGATAACTCGGATCGCTGGACCCAGATGAGCTACCTGCTCCTGGGCGACCCGGAGTCACGCCTCTGGACTAAGAGGCCCGTAGCGCTGTCGGCCATCCACGA
>JAUVLG010000119.1 GCA_030595835.1 Candidatus Eiseniibacteriota bacterium
GAGCACGTTCCCGAGCAGAGTGTCCCGGTTGTTCGGCTCGTCAGCAGCGAAGGAGCTGACGCTCTCGAATGGGAAGGTCTGGAAGACGAGCTTCGAGTCGCCCTCTTCGACCTTGAGACCCACGTTCCCGGGCACTACCTCGGTGAACATGACCTCCGCCGGACCGGCCACTGAGAACAGGTCCGCGCTGGTGGGCGGCACGCCGTAGGCCAGGTGCAGCTCCATACCATCCGAGATGCCGTCATCGGTCACACCGTAGGCGTAGAGCTCGCCGCCGGTGTCATCCGTCCAAGAGGTGATGTGCAGGTAGTCCTGAATGAACGGGGTCATGCTGGCGCGGCTTGAGAGGCAGTTCATGCTCGCACGGTAGAGATTCCCGCCGCCGTCCAGGTAGTCCATGATGGCAGTCTCATCCTGTCCGGTGAACGCGAACGAGTTGCCGTTGGCCGTTGTCCAGAGGACCGCCCAATAGGACGAGAGCGTCTCCAGGTCCGGCCTGCCCCGGTCCTCGGTCACCCAGGTCATCGCCGTGTAGCTGTTGTTCGCGAGCGCGGTCTCCCAGTGCGACTCGTTGCCCCACCCTATATCGTCGGCGATGAGGAGAATCGAAGGTGCCTCGACGAATGTCGCGAAGGAGACGACAGCTGTCCTCGACGGGTTGCCGCCGCTCGCGGAGGTCAGGCTCGTGATGCACAAGCCCGTGGCCGTCCCGAGGTTGTCGATCATGCGGACCTCGAAGTCGACCGTCTCACTCGGATCGAGGATGAACTCGGTCGTACCAGTCTGCCAGGAACCGCCGACCTCACGGTAGCTGGCCTCCCAGTCGGTCGAGCTCACGCCACCGGGCAGTTCGTCCTGTGCGATGCTGACGCTAATCGTATCGAGCGCTGCGCCCGTGTTCTGGAGCGTAGCCGTGTAGGTGGCGGTCTCCGAGTACTCGATCTCGCTCGCGTAGGCCGGCGTCGCCATCGCTACGGCGTACGGATCCGGCATGAGGTGTGAGTTGATGATCTCGAACGGACCACTCGTGTTCTCGAGGAACACCACGACCTGAAGATCACCCGCCGGGGTCCAGTCAATGGAGAAGTTCCTAGTGACGAAGACGGAGTCGCCCGCCGCCGAGAGCGATATGGGCTCCGGCGCAGCCACTTCCCTCGCCGTCCACGGATAGGTCGGCGACACCTCTTCAATAACCACGAACTGCGCCTGCATGTGCGTGTACGAGACGGAGGCGTCCGCCTTGAACTTGGCAGTGATGGTGCCCCCGCCCTCGGCCACGAAGCCGTTAGACGTGATGGTCACCGGTGTGGATATGCCCAGCCTGTTCAGGATGATCGGTCGGTAGGTGTTGATGACGGTCGATCCCGCCCCCACGACTTCTTCGACCGCGTCGAAGTTGCACTCGGGGATGCCGCTCACACCGTAGAGACTCGCACGGCTGCTGCTTGCGGGGATCTCATAAACGTCGGACACGTGCCAGTAGATACATACGAGGTTGTCGGTGCCGTTCAGAAATGTGTGCGGTCCCGCGCCCCCGCCCCAGAATGGACACAGAACCAACGCGCACGGTTTACCACATCTTGACCGGAAGCTCAACGTCTTGCTGCGACGCTGTCTTGCTGCGACGCGAACTCACATCCGCGCCACGATGCCCTTGATGATGAGGGCCACCAGCAGCGAGTAGGTCACGTTGACCATTGTCCCCGCCAGGAAGTAAAGCGAGTTGGTGCTCATATCCTCGCGCCTGACGAAGGCCTTCCCTGCGAACAGGACCGACAAGGCCGTGTACGCCCCCACGAGCACCATCACGACGATCAGGATGTTCTCGCACTTCCCGACCACCGCACCCGTGTCACGCACCCGCTTGTCCAGCTTGCCCTCAACATCTTCCTTGGCGATACCCCTGAGTATCATGTTCAGAAGACGACCACTCGTGAGCATCAGCAGGGCACAGCCGCCTACCCCCACCGCAATGCCCATCCACCCATCAGCGAGCCCCATCGGGCGTCCTCCTTTCCCACCTCACAGAGTAACTCTCCATCACGCCGCGCAAGCTCGTCTCGACCAGCTTGAACTGCCTGTAGTCGCTGCCCACGAGCACGTGCGAGATCGCCTGTTGGCTCACTCCCAGCGCCGCTGCCGCCGCGACCTGGTTTCCCTGCCGCTCGTATTCCTCAACGACGTCCCGCTGCTTCTCCGTGCGTGCCGTCCGCGCCAGCAGGAGCATGTTCACGGCACCCGCGACGGCCTCGTCCAGCAGTGGATCTGAGACGGACATGGCAAAGAGGAGCTTCGAGCTCTTGAGCTCCTTCATCATGTCCGCTGCCAGATGGAACACGGGGCCGTCCATGCGCGCGAACTCGCTGCTTCCGGAGGTCGTGTCGACCTCACCAGCCACCAGCACGAATCTCATCCTCTCCGGGCGAAGCTCTGCGCCCACGAGCGCGATCATGTCGTAGGCTCGACGAAACGAGATCAGGGCGGCACCCATCTCATCGATGCCCTTGATGATGCTGACCGGCGCCCCCAGCTCATCTGCGAACTCATCGTTCAGCCGACCGCACGCGCGATCAAGTCCGACGCCGAGAGCCTCACGGTCTGCGACACGCCGCGAGTTCTCGACGTCCCCCAAAAGCACGATTACCGTCTCGCTTGTGCTCCTCTTCATACAAGCCCCCTGTTTGTATTGGCCAATACAACAGTAGTACTTGTATGCGAGGAGCATGCCAGTGTCAAGACTAAATACAAGCCCCCAGCATTGTATTCTTAGAATACAAGCAGGGGGCTTGTAGGAGCGTATTCCAACTGCTCTGCTCTTGGGGACTACACCGTCGCCTCCATGATGATATTGGCGAGCTGAGTGATGTTGAGATCGGCGGGCGCCTCCTTGGCGGACCAGAAGAACGCCTCGTCCCAGGTGTGCATGCCCGTGAGGTTCGTGCGGCCGAAGAGGTCGGCCTCCTTGATGGTGCCCTTGAGATCGAACCCGTGATGCCCGACGGGAATGAGGTCGGGGCCCCTGGCGCTCTCCGGACCCGAGTACACCTCGTCGCGCTCGAACACGCGCTCGATGACGGGCTTCCCGTCGAACTGAAGCTCGGCAAGGCCCGCCTTGATGTCATCCATGACCGCGCGCGCCGACGCGTCGTCGACGCTCCCCTTCGGGAAGCGACTCTTCCTGTTCAGGTAGATGCGGCCGGGGTCGATGACGAACGCCTTTGACCCTTCCGCAATGTCTTCGAGTGAGGAGGGCTGGTCGCTCTCAAACGAGAGGAACCCGTTCTCGCGGAGCCAGTTGCTGACGCGGACCTCCTGCGTAATGCCGCAGAAGCCGTGGTCCGAAAGCATGAAGAAGCCCTCGCCCTCGTGCGTCCGCCCCGAGATCTCGGAGAATCGCCCGTACATCTCACCGATGAACGCATCGACCTTGCCGTAGTACTCGAGGAATGCGTCGTGGTACTTGTGCGACGGGTCCTCGTAGGCGCTCCAGATGTAGTGCTGCAGTCTGTCCGTGCCGGTGACGACCACCTGGAAGTAGTCCCAGTCTTCCTTGGTCCAGAAGAGGTCGACGGCCTTGAGCCTGCCGTCGAGCGTCTTGCCGAGATCGTCGATGAGGTAATCGTGGTCCTCACGAGCCCGACGTGTATCGATGTCGATGGCGTAATCGATGGACTCCAGGCTGTCCAGGATTCGTGCGGGGTAGACGGACTTCTTGAGCGACAGCGCCACGAACCCGGACACCAGAACACCGGGGATCTCGTGCGCGGGGTAGGTCGACGGCTGGTTGATGACGACCGACCTCTTCTTCTTCTCCCCCATCTTCTCCCAGAAGGTCGGGACCTTGAGGTCCCTGAAGTTCGGGAAGCGGACGTCGTAGCTGCCGGGCTTGGGATCGAGGAACCCGAAGATGCCGTGCTGGCCCGGGTTGGCGCCGGTCATGAAGGACGGCCAGCTGACCGCGGAGATCTCGGGCAGCGTGACCTTCATCTTGGCGATGTGACCGAGTTCAATGAGCTTCGCCACGTTCGGCATCGTACCGTTCGCCGCGAGGTCTTTGAGCAGCGGATACGGCACACCGTCCAGGCCGACCACGAGTGTCTTCTGCTTCCTGCGTCCGAAGAGCGCCATGCGTCCTCCCTCTGAAGTCTCAGCCGAACGTTGGTCGGGCGCTGGGGGTCGCCTCTTCACTCAGACACGCGGCGCTTCGCGCCGAACTCGCTCGGGAGGCGATTCCCAGCACCCTACGTACGATAGCTCACAATAGTCCAGAGGAAGGATACATGCAACTAGCGGACCAGAAGAGCGGACCAGAAGAGGCGCTCGCAGCAGCTGGAAAGGAAGAGGGCGGGCCGCCCACTCGGGTGACCCGCCCTTCTTCATTCCCTGCTGGTTCCTCGCCTACTCCCCGTCGTTCCCGTCTCTCACCGTCTTGCTCATCATCTCGCGCGCTGAGACCTTGTTCGGTATCTCACGCTCGTCGTGGTAGTCAACTCCCATGGTCACGGGCATCCCGTAAGCCTCGGGGTGCATGTACTTCCCGACCTCGTTCGCGGGCTTGTCCTGTTCCACGAGCATCCGGCTTGCCACAGCGAGCGGGTCGTGGCGGACTCCGGTCACCTACCACGAGACCACCGTGCCGGGCTCTCCGCCCGCGACCGCGAACCACCCGTCCCGGATGGTCTCCGCCACGTAGACCGGCGCGAACCCGCCGGGACCTTGAGCTGGAGCAGGTTGTTGTTCGAGTTGGGAATGCTGGTCCGCTCGATATTGACCACGCGGCTCACGCTCAGACCGCCGCCTTCGAAGTAGCCGGCATGGTCGGTGCTCGAGGCGGCCGAGATGGCCCTGTTGTTCGGGCTCACGGCAACGAGGGCGACGTCGTCGTCCGGCACCGGGTTGCCGCTGGCGTCCCGGAGCACGCCCTAGTAGCTCATGATCTCTGCGATGTCAGCCTGCGCCAGACACGGCACAAGCAGCAGCGCGAGGGCATAGACAAGAAACATGCGCTTCATGGAAGCACCTCCTGCCGGTAACCCGGCTACTTCAGAAGCACGAGCTTCTTGGTCTCGGTGTAGTTACCCGCCGTCATACGTGCGAAGTAGACGCCGCCCGCAAGCCCGGCTGCGTTCAGCGTCTCCTCGTAGCGCCCCGGCTCCATGTCCGTGTCAACGAGCGTCCTGACCTCACGGCCGGAGACGTCGTAGATCCTGATGGTGACGTGTGCCGGCGTAGCTAGGGCGTAGCCAATGACCGTGACGGGGTTGAACGGGTTCGGGAAGTTCTGGCCGAAGTATGTGCGGAGCGGAAGCTCTTCCTCCGCGACGCCGGTCAGGATCCAACCGGGCATGTACCAGAACCCGATCTCGTTCGTGTAGCTCGTGCCCTCGGTGACGCCGATGACCGGCTGGCCGACGGTACCGAGCATCTGGTAGCTACCGCCGCTCGCGTCCGTGCCGCCGCTGCCGATGACGCTCTGGGTGATCTGGTACTGAGCGGCTGCGGGCACTGCGAACACGAGCCCGCTCAGGACTACTGCAAGGACAGGTGCAAACCACTTCATGCTGTGCCCCCTCCCAGTGTAAGAACCTCAGTGCGATGAACTCCATATGCCGCCACAGCGGTTGTTGTCGTAGTTGATGTCGACTCTTGCGACCGCGCCCCCGGCCCAGGGACGGCTCAGGATGACCTCCGCATGGTGTGGATCGTTCGCGCTCGGAATCGTGAAGTCGTAGTTGGCGCCG
>JAUVLG010000158.1 GCA_030595835.1 Candidatus Eiseniibacteriota bacterium
AGGCGTGAAGCCGACCAGAAGGTCCCCGTCGATCGGAGGAGAGATCGGGAGAGTGTCGCGGTAGACCCAGTACCGTCTGAAGTCGCTCTCACAGTTGTCGTCCCACGTCAGTTGGATATCACTGCCGACCCACTCCGCGACCATACCCGACGGAGGTGACGGCGCTGGGTCGACAGACACGAGTGCGGAGTGCTCTCCGTGCCAGCCCGTGTCGTAGACAGGGACGATCTCGTACGCGTAGTTGTCCCTCGGGCAGTCACCGACGCTCGTGTCGATGAACACGGTGCTTCCTGACGGGATCCACCCGACCGAATCCGGCCCGGCGAGTTCAGTTGATCTGTCGACAGTGTAGTAGTCGATCGGACCCGCTCCAGAGATCCATGAGAGCTCGTTCGCTCCCTCGGTGAACGTGACGGCCAGTCCCGTCGGTCCATCGTAGCAGAGCTCGCCGCCGACGCGATTGGACGTCGCCCATTCGAGCGTGTCAGTGTCGACCGCCGACACCCAGTAGTAGTGCAGCTGGCACGGCGGGATCCCGACGTCCGTGTACGACGTGACGGGAGCATCGACCGTCGCGATGGCCGTGAGCGGCATCTGCATCGTGTCTCTGTAGACGATGTAGTAATCGACGTCGGCCCTGGCCCCGGGCGGGACACTCCAGGAGAGCCCCAGCGAGGCGCCGTTCTGGGCGACGCTAAGGTCCTGCGGCCCCTCAGGACATCCGATGCCCAGCGCGCCCATTCCGAACTCGAGGGTCGGCGATGTCGCGTGGACGGCCACGTCCCCGGCCGGACCGTCGCAGAAGAGCGGGTCCTCCGAGATGGAGTTGGGGTCAGCACTGCAGCCACTGTAGTCGCCTGCAGTGTTGTTCCACACGTCGTTGTAGGCGAGGTCCGGCGTCGCGCTCGTGCAGGTGATGCCGTAGCCGCCGTTCTGCGCCACGATGTTCAGCATGAACTCGTTGCCCGCCGAGCTCCTGAGATCGATACCATCGGAACCGTTGTGGGCGACCGTGCAGTTGGTGAAGCTGACGTTGGTCATCTGCGAGTAGACGCCCGCACCGTCGTTGCCGTAGATCGCCGAGTACATGATCCTGACGCTCGGGTTGTCCGCGTCATTGAGAAAGACCCCAACGCCCGTGTTGTCGTGGATGGTACAGAAATCGATGAGCGCGTCCTGCTCCGTTATGTCACCCGAGCCGTAGATGATGCCGACGCCGCGCCACGCGCTGTGAATGTCGCAATCCCTGATGGTGATGCCGCTGTTCTTCACGTAGACGCCGTAGGAACTCGCTCCGGAGTTCCTGATCTCGAATCCGTCTACGACGACGTGGTCGTTGCCCTCGCAGGTGATGACGTTGCCGGTACCGCCGGCATCGAGGACCGTGATGTAGGTCTCGGGTTCCCGCGTCGTGAAGGTCGGGTCGTACCCGCCGTAGAGCGAAATGTAGTCATCGAGGACCACTGCGCCTGTGTATGTGCCGCCGGCGATCTTGATGATGTCGCCGCGCTCGGCGCCGTCGATGGCGTTCTGTATGGTGGAGTACTCATCCGGGACCAGGCGGACCTTCGGGACATGAGCGTTCAGCGGACGGTCGCCGCCAGAGTTGATACCGGCCTCGTTGAACTTGATGTAGAAGTACCCGCCCACTCCCCAACCTCCGCCCCAGCTGTTCTTGCAGATCCACGCGCCCTCGCCCCCGCACATCGCGTCGTCCCATCCGACGATGACAATGCAGTGTCCCGCCTCGTACGCTCCCCACGTGTGCTCGTAGCAGCCGCCGCCGTAGGAGCCGAAATCCTCGTAGACCGCGTAGCAGGACGAGATCGGACCGTACTCCAACGCCGCCTTGTAAGAGTTCACATTGCCGGCTATGTACTGGAATCCATCGATGATGGCCACCTTCTCACACAACCGCTGCCGGCAGTTGCCTTCTATCCCTGCATACGGCATGCACTCCTCGGCAACGGCGCCGGGATCCATGAAGACGTGGTACGTCGCGCCCGGCCACCCCCCGTCACAGCTGCTCCCGTAGTCGTTGCAGTCCAACCCCTGCTGCTCGGACAGATCGAGCATGACCCCTTCCTGAATGCGCACGTTCCCCTCGGTGGCGCCGGTCGCCGCGAAATCCCAGCAGCTGCCGCACGCGCCCTGGTTCTTGACGGGCGTCACGCCTCCCATCTCCCTCCAGTCCCAGACGGCCGGGTAGTCGCGCGCGAGGTCGGCCGGGTCGGGCTGGAGCGTGTCGAGAATCGCCCGAACGTGCGGTGGGTACTCCCCACCCAGCCTCTTGAGGAACTCCCCTCTGGGCAGAACGGATATGGTGGTGTGCTCGGCCGTCCAGTTCGCGCCGCTCGCTTCGATGGCGGTGCGAATCTCGGCGAGCCTCGCCTCCTGCTCGGGCGTGACCAACTCCTGCGAAATCTCACTCTCCGATGCGAAGGCCGCGGAGGCAAACAGGCCCAACGCAAGCAGGACCAGCAGCACTCTCAAGGCCGGGACCCTCCGCTTCGATCCAGTCGTGGCGTCCATTATGCGTATCTCCATTCTCTGACTGCCAGGGCATACACAGCGGGGGCACACGGATACCTCCTCGCGCGGTGACGTCCGAACGGGAATTCTTGACAAACATAAACAATAGCATTATCCGTACCCGGTTGCAACCGGGCGCCCCCGCGAATCGGGGCGCCGGGCCCGCCGTCTGCATGCGCCGGCCGGCGACATGCGAATCTCGCCCGGTGTTTAAGCAACGAGATTCTGTCCTCCTAACTGCAACGAGATAATGTCCCCTAGGGCAGGGGTGCTGGTTTGGAGGCGAGGTAGATCTGGAGGATCTGCTTCGCGCCCTTTGGATCGCCCTTCGCTCTGGGTTTCCAGGAGCGAAGGGGCTCTGTGAGCTCCGTGGCAGGGTGTGTGGCGATCCTGGCATCGCGGTACCAGACAGTCCAGGCGCCGTCGAGGTGCTGCCTGACAAGGACCTTGGCTTTGGCGAAGCTGCGTCGGCCCTTTCCGGGCGGTATGTCGATGATGAGACCTCCGAGTCGGACGCAGTTGTCATTGGCGACGGTGGCCTCATAGGCGAAGGCGATCTTGAGGTATCGCTCCTTCTTTGAGACCGTCTGGAAGTCAGAGTCT
>JAUVLG010000089.1 GCA_030595835.1 Candidatus Eiseniibacteriota bacterium
CTTCCCAGCATGCCGAGGTATCTCGGCGTGCTGCCGATGAGCGCCTCGACCCAATCGCGATCGTAGCGATGGCCGCGCGTGACGACCACGACGAACGCGGACGCATCGACATCGAGGTCACCGCCCAGAAGTTCGGTCCCCCCGACCAGCCTCCGGTCGGCGAAGGGGAACCGCTCGGCGGTCACGACCTCCGGTCTGTCATCCACAACGGTGACGCGGAAGCCCGCGTGCTTCGAGACTCGTGCCACGGCTTGTCCCACATGGCCGCCGCCGATGACGATGACAAGCGGCCCCGCCGACACCGGCTCGAGGAAGATGTCCATCTTCCCACCGCATACCATGCCGGTGTCGTCGTCGAGATCGAAGGAGAGGAGAGTGGGCTCGCGGGACACGGCGAACTCGCGCGCCTTGTCGATGACCGTGGACTCTATGGCCCCACCGCCCACCGTCCCGAGCGTTCTGCCGTCGGGATAGACGATCATCTTGGCCCCGGCGCCTCGCGGCGTCGACCCACCGACGGCCACAACAGTGGCGACAACGCCCGCCACACCTTCCCGGTGCATCCGGGCAACCTCTTCGTAGATGTCCGCCAGTCTCAACGACACGTGGCACCTCATTACAATTGGCCCGACCTCGCGCCCGCGAACGACATCATTGACCGGCACGAGGTCCGACTCACGCGTGGACGCGGTGGCCCTTTGCTACCGAGCCTCTATCCCATCCTTGACGGCTTCGTAGTCGTCCGGTTCGTCGATGTCCACCAGGAAACCGTCGTCCGAGAGCTCCACCTCGACGATGGAACCGCTCTCCCTCTCAAGAATATGCCTGGCGCCGGAGTCGCCGGTCAGCTCCTCCATCTCTTCCCTGAAGGCGCAGTCGAGCACGACCGGGTGTCCGCGCCTTCCCTGGAAGACGGGAACGGCGATCGCCGCCCCGTTCGCGTGGGCGTCCACCAGGGCATCGACGTCCTCGGTTCGGAAGAACGGTGCGTCGCCGAGCGCCACAACGACGGCCTCGGTGCCCCAAGCGCAGGCTCGCACCGCGTGAGCCAGGGACGTTCCCATGCCCTCGGAGTAGCGCCTGTTCCCGACAAGCTCGAGACGTTCGTCCGTGATGCCCGACAGGGTTGCCCCAACGTCGTTGGCTTCGTGCCCCAGAACGACGATGACCTCCTCGATCTTCTCGGACTCGAGTAGCTTCCTCACGATCATGCGGATCATCGGCTCGCCGGCGACGGCCAGAAGTTCCTTCTTCCCGCCCATGCGCTTCGATTCACCCGCCGCAAGAACCACTGCAGATACCATACGCCCCTTCCAGACAGGATCGGGGACGCCAACCGGACACCTGGCCCAATCGGCGCCTCCTCACCCAGAGACCGCTAGCCTTCCATGAGCTTCTTGATCCTCGACAGTGCTTCGTTGATGTTCTCCAGCGAGTTCGCGTAGCTGAACCTGATGAAGCCCTCGCCGAACGAGCCAAAGCACGTGCCGGACAGGCACGCCACGCCGGCCTCGTTCAGAATCTTGTCCGCGATCTCCTGAGACTTCATGCCCGTCTCCGTGATGTTCGGGAAGACGTAGAACGCGCCCTTCGGCCTCAGGCACGAGAAGCCCTTGATGTCGTTCAGGCCGTCAACGATGGCGTCGCGCCTCTCCTTGAAGATGGCGACCATCTCCACGACCTTGTCCTGAGGACCCTCGAGAGCCTCGATCCCTGCCGTCTGCACGAACGACGTCGCGTGAGAGTAGACGTTCGTGTTGAGCTTCGCGAACCTCTCCGCGATCTCGGTCGACATCGCGGCGTAGCCCAACCGCCATCCGGTCATCGCGTAGGTCTTCGAGTGCGCGTCCAGGAGGATGGTGCGATCCTTCATGCCCGGATACGTTGCGATGGTGCGGTGCTCGCCTTCATAGATGATCTTGCTGTAGACCTCGTCCGAGAGCACGATGCAATCGTTCTCGACCGCGAGCTCGGCGATGCGCTTGAGGTCGCTGTCCTCGAGCACGCCGCCCGTCGGGTTCTGCGGCGAGTTGATGATGACCATCCTGGTGTTCGGGTTGATCTTCGCCTCGAGTTCGGCGATGTCGAACCGGAAGTCGCGCTCCTCCGTGTACGCGAGCGGCACGGCCTTGCCGCCGGCGAAGTTGATCGCCGACTCGTAGATGGGATAGCCCGGGTTCGGGTAGATGACCTCGTCACCGTGATCTACCAGTGCCAGGATGGGGAGGAAGATGATGGGCTTCCCGCCGGGCGTCAGGATGATCTGGTCCGGCGTGTACTTGAGGCCGCGGTCCTTCTCGAAGTACCGACAGATGGCCTCGCGCGCGGGCATCATGCCCGCGGACGGTCCGTAATGCGTGTCGCCGGCCCAGATGGCATCGACGGCGGCCTTCCTGATGTTGTCGGGCGTGTCGAAATCAGGCTCGCCGATCTCCAGGTGAACGATGTTACGTCCCTGAGCCTCGAGCTTCCTGGCCTTCGCGAGAACCTCGAAGGCGGTCTCGGTCCCTAGTCTGCTCATACGCTCCGCGAACATATTCCCTCTCCTCTTCTCGGCGTCCCCTGGTCCTTTGTGGCGGCGCGGGGCACGCTACACGCGCATCAACCTCTCGCCATCGACCCCGTCTCGCTCTGCCTTCCACGCTTCCTGGCCATCACCTCGCGCACCGCGGACGCGATGTCACGCGCCGTCAGGCCGAAGTATTGCAGCAGCTGCTCGTGCTTTCCGGACTCCCCGAAGCGGTCCTCGATGCCCACGATCCTGATGGGCGTCGGCCGCACCGTCTGAGCCAGCGCCTCGGCCACGGCGCCTCCCAAGCCTCCTATCGTCGATCCTTCCTCCGCGGTCACCAACGCACCGGTCTCGACCGCTGCCCTGTTGACTATCGCGTGGTCCAGAGGCTTGATCGTGTGGCAGTTGACCACTCGCACACCAAGTCCCTCGTCCTCCAGCTGCCTGGCCGCCTTCAGCGCCTCGTAGACCATCACGCCGCAGGCCAGGATGGTCGCGTCGTCGCCCTGCCGGTAGACGGCCGCCTGCCCGACGGTGAATGGCGTGAGGTCGGTCGTCACGATCGGGACCCTCGCCGCCGCGAAACGCACGTAGACGGGACCGGGGATCCTGGCGGCCGCCATCGTGGCCTTCTTGGCCTCTACGGCATCCACGGGGACGATGACCGTCATACCGGGAAGCGTCCGCATGACGGCGACGTCCTCCAGCGACTGCCTCGACCCACCCGCCGCCCCGGACGAAAGCCCGGCGTCGGCGCCGCAGATGTTGACGTTCAGCGAACCGTAGCAGATGGTCGACCTGATGATGTCCCACGCCTTGCCGGCCGCGAGCATCCCATGAGTGGTAATGAAGATGCACTTCCCCGATAGAGCCAGCCCCGCGGCCGTTCCCATCATGTCCTGCTCGCAGAGACCGATGTCCAGGAATCTGTCCGGAAAGCACTTCCGGAACTCGCCCGTGCCACTCGAACCCGCGAGGTCCGCGTCCATCACAATGATGTCTACGCCACGCTCGGCCAACTCGATCAGCCCGCGCTCG
Organism: Candidatus Eiseniibacteriota bacterium; assembly: GCA_030595835.1. Classification (GTDB taxonomy): domain Bacteria; phylum Joyebacterota; class Joyebacteria; order Joyebacterales; family Joyebacteraceae; genus JALGZG01. Next base: position 3,551 of record JAUVLG010000089.1, read on the forward strand.
TATCCTCTGTTCGTCGCCTCGGTCTCGACGACGCTGTGGTTGATGTCTACCAAACCCATTTCGGCCATGTGTGAGATCTCCAGGTGCTACGCCGACGCTCGTCGCTACGACAGCGCTTTCATGGCTTCTTCGTAGAGTTCCTCGGTCACTTTGCGGTCGTGCCACTCGGGCTTGTTCTCCATGAACGGCACGCCCTTACCCTTGACGGTCCTCGCGTGCACCAGAGTCGGCCGCCCTTTCACGGTGCCCGCCTCGGAGCAGGCCGCCAAGATCTGGTCGATGTTGTGGCCGTCCACTTCTATCACGTGCCAATTGAACGTACGCCACTTGTCCACGAGAGGCGACAGTGCCACTATGTCCTCGGTGCTGCCGTCGCCCATCATCATGTTCCGGTCCATGATCGCGCACACGTTGTCCAGCCCGTGATGCGCCGCGGTCATCGCGGCCTCCCAGACCTGTCCCTCGTGTGCCTCCCCGTCGCCCATGAGGCAGTAGACCCGGAAGGTCTTCTCGTCTCTCTTCGCGGCCATGGCGATGCCGTTGGTGATCGACAGGCCCTGCCCCGGCGACCCGACCGACGCATCGATACCCGGTGTCCTCTGCATGTCCGGGAAACCCTGGAGCATGGACTTGTGCTTCCTGAAGGTCATGAGCTCCTTGACATCGAAGTACCCGCGCCTCGCCAGCGCAGCGTAGAGGGCCGGAGAAGCATGCGCCTTAGAGAGCACGAACCTGTCCCTGTCCTCCCACTGCGGCATCTCGGGATTCACGCGCATCCCACCCCAGTAGAGCGCGGTCAGGATATCCGCGGCGGAGAGCGAACCTCCCACGTGGCCCGAACCGGACTCGAGTATCATCGTCAGGACGTCGCGCCGTATGATCTTCGCGATGTCTCTGAGTTCGTTCGGAGTTGGACTCATGCGTTCTCCTGTTCGAATGTCAGGGCCATGAGACCGGTCGCGTCGTCCAGCTTCCTGACTGCCGGAATAGCGGTCTTCAGGATGACGATCTCGTTCGTCACGTTGACCTTGCCCTTCGAGAGGTGACCCGCCACGGCCTCTTTGGTGTCCTTCGCCAGGACCGCGTGCAGATGGAACTTGTATTCGCCGTCCTGAAGAAGAACATTCCCGCTGAGCGTCACGAGCTCCAGCGGCTCCGGGAAGAGCACGGTGGCGTAGCGCCCCTGCTTCACGAAGAAGCTGAGTTCGGCCTGCTTGAGCATCCCGATTCCCGACAGAAACACACCCGTTCTCACGTCGCACGCTCTGCAAACACTCTCGAGGGACTCGAAGAGATCCTCGTTCTGGTGAAGGCGGACCATGATCAGTCCCTGATCCTCACGGTGCTCCATCCTTGCTTCCTCTCCTCTCAGTCTGATCCTGCCTAGTCCGACGCAGTTCCTCCGCCGCCAGCTGCACGGCGTCCACGATCTTCACGTATCCGGTGCACCGGCAGAGGTTGCCGGAGATGGCCTCCTCGATCTCGCCCCGCGAAGGCTCCGTGTTCGACGAAAGGAGTGCCGCCGCGGACATTATCATCCCGGGCGTGCAGAACCCGCACTGGACGGCGCCCGCTTCGATGAACGCGTTCTGGATGCAGTCCAGCACGCCGTTCCTGCGCAGCGCCTCGATGGTCGTCACTTCGCGCCCGGCGCACTGGGCGGCGAAGACCAGGCACGAGTTGACGGGCTCGCCGTCCAGAAGAACGGTGCACGCGCCGCACTCACCGTGCCCGCATCCAACCTTCGTTCCCGTCAGGCCCAGGTGCTCCCTGAGCAGTTCGACCAGCGTGGCGGCGGACGGTACGTCCACCTCCCGCTGCTCCCCGTTCACGGTAAAACTGACCAGCATGAATACGCGCCCTCCCGCACAGCTAGGCGGAGCCGCCGCCCCTCAACGCCTTCTCGACGTCCGAGAGCGATGTCCCCACGGGAACGGGACTCCCTGCAGCGCGTATCGCGCTGTCGGTGTCCTTGAGCCCGCTTCCGGTCATCAGCACAACGACGGTCTCGTCGCTCGCGACCGTTCCCACACTCACGGCCTTCGTCAGGCCGGCGAAAGCCGTTGCCCCGGCCGGTTCCGCAAAGACGCCCGTCGCCCGGCCGAGAGCGGCGATGGCCTCGAGTATTTCGTCGTCCGTAACGGTCATCATCGAACCATTGCTCGCGCGGATGCCGCGAGTCGCCTTCCGCCAGTTCCGTGGGTGGCCGGCGGCGATGCTGTCGGCGATAGTACGGGCTTCACAGGGCACCAGGTCGCTGTTCGAATCGAACGCGACCTTGATGGGGTCACAGCCTTCGGCCTGAACTCCGATGAGCTCGGGGACGCGCTCGATGAACCCGAGCCGCGCGAACTCGGCGAACCCCTTGTAGACGCCGCTTGTGATGCACCCGTCCCCGACCGGGATAAACACCTTGTCGGGCGCCCGGAACCCCAGCTGTTCGCAGATCTCGAACGCCACCGTCTTCTTGCCCTCGATGAGATACGGGTTGACCGCGCAGCTACGATTGTACCACCCGTAGTGCTCTATTGCCTCCGAGGCCAGGTCGAACGCATCGTCGTAGCTGCCGTCGACGGTGAAGACCGTGGCGCCGTAGACGAGGAGCTGTGCGATCTTAGGTTTCGGAGCGTCCACCGGCACGAAGATGTAGCACGGCACGTGCTCCGCTGCCGCGAACCCCGCGAGCGAGCTGCCCGCGTTGCCCGTGGATGCCGCCGCGACCGCGGACGCGTTCTCCGCCACGGCCCTCGCGATCCCCACCGACGTGGCTCTGTCCTTGAGTGACGCGGTGGGGTTCAGGCTGTCGTCCTTGATGAAGAGGTTCCGAAGATCCAGCAGGCCGCGGCCGGGGTAGAGCGGCGTCCAGCCGGCGCGCAGAACAGGCAGTGAGTCCGACGAGGCCACAGGCATGAGCGGCAGGTAACGCCAGTGTGAACCCTCGCGCGACGCGGCAAGGTCCTCCCGCGTGAACGCCCTGGCTATCTCGTCGTAGTCGTAGAGGACATCGAGGATCCCCTCGAGTCCGCACGACTCGCAGATGTACGCGACCTGTCCGGGCGCGTACTCGCGCCCGCACTTCATGCACTTGAGCCCAACTACCCTGGCACCACTCTGCGCCATCGGTCCTCCGCCTCCGGTCCGCTGATCCGGACAGGTCGGCCGCGCTCGTGGATCCCGCGCCGCAGCTGCTCAGCGCTGCATCCGATTCGTTACATCCGCTTCCACAGATCACGCGCGCGTTCTCTCGCCCGCGCCTCGATATCTCGCGAGTCGACCGTTGTCAGCTCGCGGCCCCTCATCACGACTCGCCCGCCTATGATAACGGTCTCAACCATCCACCCCGTGAGCCCGAAGATCAGGTGGCCGCCGAAATTTCCCGTCTCAAGAGGCGTCGGCGGATCGTAGTCGAGCACGATCACGTCCGCGAGCGCCCCGGGTTCGAGTCGCCCAATGCGGTCGTCGAAGAGCCGTGACGCGATGGTCTGGTTGTTGTGAAGACACAGCCTCGCAGCCACGTCGTGCCCGACGCGGGGGTCGCCCGACTGATGCCGGTGGATCAGGTTCGCCACTTTCATCTCGTCGAACATGCTCGCCGTGAACCCATCCGTCCCAAGTCCCATGAGCACTCCGCTGCCAAGCATGCCGGGAACGTCCGCGCACCCCACCGCGTTGTTCATGTTGGACTGCGGGTTGTGCACGACGATCGTCCGGGATTCCGCCAGCGTGGCCTTCTCGCGCGCATCGACGTGTATGCAGTGCGCGGCGATCGAGCGTGGCCCAAGCACTCCGAACGACTCCAGTCTCTCAACCACGCGCTTCCCGGACCGGCGGACGCTGTCCTCGACGTCCGCAACGTCCTCGGCGGCGTGAATGTGACACCCAACACCGAGGTCGCACGCCATCCCGGCGGCGCGCTCCAGGGTCCCGTCGTCGAGCGTGAAGCTGGCGTGCAGACCGACGCTCGCCCCGACGCGTTTCTCATCCCCTCCCGAGCCCGGGGAGGAATCCCGCGCCCCGGAGGAGCCGCCGCGAGAGGCTACCTCGCGCGCGAATCGCTCGTTCTCTGCCAGGCCCGCCTCGCGCGCCTCTTCCCCGTTTCGGTCTGAGACCTCGAAACACAGATTGAACCTGAGCCCCGATTCATCCAGCGGCTCCGCCACCGCGGAGAGACTCCCGTCGATATGGACCTGACTCGCGTGGTGATCGATGATCGTGGTCGTGCCGTTCCTGACGAGATCGACGGCCCCCGCGGCCGCGGAGAGGCGCACGTCGTCCAGTGTCAACGCTCTGTCCAGACGCCACCAAAGGTGCTCCAGGATCTCGGTGAAGTTCGAGGACGGCGCGATGTCGGCGACGAGCCCCCTGGCGAGAGCGCTGTAAAGATGCGTGTGCGCGTTAGTTAGCCCCGGCATCACCAGTTTGCCCGAGGCGTCGATGATCTCGGCCCCATCGTAGCGTGCGCTCACCTCGGCCGCGGTGCCCACGGCCTCGATCCTGTTGCCGACAATGGCGACCGCACCATCGCTCAGAACAGTGAAGTCATCATCGAGCAGGGCGACGTGCCCGCCGCGTATGAGCAGAGTAGGTCCGGACGACAACACACCCTCCCTGGGGTACAACAACCCGCTCGCCGAGCGCCCATGGCGTCGAACCCGGGAACTGCCGTCAATATCCCGAAGAACCCCTAATGCTAGGCGCTTTGGGAACTTATAACTGTAAGTGAAGGGGTGGGGAGTGTCAACGGGATTCGGGCTGCCGCGTCTCATCTGAGCCACGCGCCAGCGTTCCCGCCGGTCGGGCCAGCGGATGGTTGCTGCCCCGG
>JAUVLG010000118.1 GCA_030595835.1 Candidatus Eiseniibacteriota bacterium
ATCCGGCCGGAGCTGGAGGGTGTCGCCGAGCTCACGTTCGTCATCGCTACGGGAACTCACCGGCCACCCACTCCCGAGCAGGTGACCGCGATCCTGGGCGACGCCGAGAATATTCCCGGAGCCGCGGTCGTCGTGCACGACGCCAAGAGTGCCCGTGACATGACGTACCTGGGACGGACCGCCAGAGGAACGGAGGTTCACCTGAGCACGCTGGTGGTGGACGCAGGCAGGATCGTCACCATAGGTTCGGTTGAGCCGCACTACTTCGCGGGCTTCACGGGCGGGAGGAAGACCTTCCTGCCCGGCGTCGCGTCCTACGAGACGATCCGACAGAACCACAGCCACGCACTCGCGGATGAGTCACGACTCATGGCGCTGGACGGCAATCCGGTGCACGAGGACATGCTGGACGCGCTCGCGCTCCTGGGAGACAGGCCCGTCTTCACTATCACGACGGTTGTCGACAGTGAGCGCAGGGTCCGCGCGGCGAGCGCCGGAGACATCCACCGCGCCTTCCACTCGGCCGTCTCGGAAGCGCGCGAGATGTTCTCGGTCGACGTCACTGGCAGGAGTGACATCGTCGTGGCCGTGGCCAGAAGCCCCATGGACTCCGATCTCTACCAGGCCCACAAGGCGATAGAGAGCGCCAAACTGGCCCTCGAACCGGGCGGCATTCTCATTCTGGTCGCGGAGTGCCGTGAGGGTCTGGGCAACGACGCGTTCGTGGGACAGCTTGGGTCCGCCGACTCACCCGAGGACGTCGCACAGTTAGTAGGAGAACGCTACAGCCTCGGGGATCACAAGGCCATCAAGCTGGCCGAGCTTGTGATGAAAGCCGAGATATGGGCCGTGACGGGACTGCCCGATGAGACGCTCGAGAGCATCTTCTTCCACCCGTGCGAAGGTCTGCAGGAGGCGCTTAGCGCCGCCATAATCAAGAAAGGACCCGCGGCGCGGGTCCTCTTCCTGATGGACGCGGGCACAACCGTGCCGTGTCTCCCCTGACGCTACCACACTCACTACGTCGGGAATACACCGAACACCTTGCTCGTAATGAAGTAGATGAGCAGCGTCATGACCACGATCCCTATCAGGTGCAGTTTGAATCCCGTCCGGAACATGTCGGATATGTCGACCTTGCCCGAACCGTACACGATGGCGTTCGGCGGCGTCGAGACCGGTAGCATGAACACGTTCGAGCACGCCACCGTCGCCGGGATCGCAAGGAGATAGGGCGGCACACCGATCGCGGCCGACACGGCGATCAGGATAGGGATCATCATGTTCGCCACGGCGGTGTTCGACGCGATCTCGCTCAGGAACGATGCGATCACCGCGATTATGAAGATAAGAAGAAGCGGGTGGAGCGTGCCGGACAGCGAGAGCGAGCCCGCGATCCACTGAGCCGTTCCGGACTCGAACAACCCCTTGCCCAACGCCAGTCCCCCGCCAAACAGGTAGAGCGTTCCGAACGAGATGGACCTCGTGTCCGCCCATACGAGCGGGAACTCCCACTTCCTGATGTTCGTAGGAACGATGAACAGGAGGAGCGCGCAGGATATCGCGATGAGCGAGTCGTCGAACCGCGCTTGTAGCGTGGCCATGAACGGGAACGGGATCGCGTCCCAGAACGGGCGCGTCAGCCAGAGAACCGCCACCATCACGAACGCGACGACCGTGTACTTCCCGCCCATCGACATCGGCCCGAGCGCCTTCCGCTCCTCCTCGAGCGCCTCCCCGCCGGTGATGACCTTGACCTTCGGCTTGTGACTCCACCAGAGGAACCACCACGCGAGCGGCAGCATGACCACGGCGAACGGCAACCCGACCTTGAGCCATTCGAAGAACGTGATCTCACGCCCCAGGAGCGACTGGGAGAAGCCGGCGAGCAGCACGTTGGGTGGGGTTCCGACCAGCGTCGCCACGCCACCGATGGTAGCCGCATAGGCGATCCCCAGAAGCAGGACGGTACCGTAGCGCGACTCCGCCTTGAGCTGCGAGTTCGTGAGGATGGCCAGAGCGATCGGGAGCATCATGGCGGTCGTGGCCGTGTTCGAGAGGAACGCGGACAGAAACGCGGTCAGCCCCATGAAGTAGAGAACGAGCATCTTCGAGTCGCCACCGACGCGCCCGAGGATCGCGAGCGCGAGCCTGCGATCGACGCCCCACTTCATCATGGAGCGGGCAATGATGAACCCGCCGAGGAAGAGGAACACCAGCCGGTTGGCGTACTGCGAGAGCGTTGCCTGAAGCGGGAGGATACCGAGCAGAGGCAGGAGAACGGCCGGGACGAGAGAGGTCGCGTAGATGGAGATGGCCTCCGTACCCCACCACACGGCGCACAGCGCAAGCACCGCGAGCGTCCGCTTGATCTGGACGTCGACGGGAAGCGGCGCGACCATGAGGACGACGAAGATGACGATCCCGCTGACGAAGCCTATCTTCTTCTTGAGTGTTATCAGCGCGCTCACGCCTCTGCGTCCTCCGTGGGAAGCGGACTCTGCCCGCCGCCGTCGTCGTCCAACGCGTCCTTCGCGATCCGCGTCACCTCGTCATACACGTCTTTGAGAGGAGCACCCCTCTGAAGCGCGATCTCCCTCACGCTCTCATACTCCGGCGCCACGTTCGCTATCCGTCCGTCGCGTCTGCTCACCTTGACCGTCGCGGAACCGAATCGGGTATCAACCTCGATGGTCTCCCGCGCGAGCTTCTGCCGGCGCAACCTGCCGATGCGCACGCCCAGGGTGGTCGTTTCCTCGAACAGGGTGGCGACGACGGCGTTCTCCTCAGCGGGACGAGCGAGCACGCTCAGGAGTGTGCCGGGGCGGTTCTTCTTCATGAAGACGGAGGTAGTGTAGACGTCGAGTGCACCCCGCGACAAGAGAAGCTCACAGACGTACCCGATGATCTCCGGGCTCATGTCATCGATGTTGGTCTCGATGAGCATAACCTCGTCGGCCTCGTACGCACCGTCCGCCCGCCCGATGGTCACGCGCAGCAGGTTCGGGATGGGAAGGTCCCTGCTTCCGGCGCCGTAGCCCGTCGTCTCAACATGCATCGCCGGCATCGAACCGAACCCCCCGGCCCGCGGCGCGGCGGCGCTCTCGGTGATGGGTTCGCCACCGCCCGCCGCGAGTGTCCTGACGATGGCAACGCCGGTGGGTGTGGCAAGCTCGGCCTCGATTCCCCGCGAAACCACGGGAACCCCCTCGAGCAGCGCGAGCGTCGCCGGGGCGGGAACCGGCAGTGTTCCGTGCGCGCATTCGAGGAAGCCTTCGCCCACGTGGATCGAGGATGCGCGCACCGTGTCGACACCCAGCAGCTTGAGTCCTGCGACCGACGCCACAACGTCTACTATCGCGTCGAGCCCGCCGACCTCGTGCAGATGGATCGTATCGATACTCGCATTGTGGATCCTGGCCTCGGCGCCGGCGAGCGTCTGTAGAATTGCGGCGCTGGTCCGCTTGACGTCTTCATCGAGAACGCTGTCCTCGACGATCCTGATTATCTCGGCGGCGCTCCGCGACACGTTCTCTTCTTCGGTGACGACCTCGAACTTCGTGCCCGAGATACCGTTCTTCTCTGTCTTCCGCGCCTCGACCCTGTAGCCGCCCACACCGAGCTTCGCAAGCTCACGCTCGAGGTCCGGAAGCGCCAACCCCGCATCGAGCAGAGCACCGACGATCATGTCGCCGGCCACGCCCGCAAAGCAATCGAAGTATGCGATTTTCATGGCGCCTCACATGTCCGGTTGATCACGCTTGCCATGTATCCCGCTCCGAAGCCGTTGTCGATATTGACCACGGCAACGCCCGGGGCGCAGCTGTTGAGCATTGTGAGAAGAGCGGACAGGCCGTGGAAGCTGGCGCCGTATCCGACGCTCGTGGGAACAGCAATGACGGGCCGGTCCACCAGCCCGCCGACGATGCTGGCGAGCGCGCCCTCCATGCCGGCGACGACCACCAGAACATTCGCCAGAGTGAGCTTGTCGCTGTGGTCGAGAAGCCTGTGGATGCCGGCGACGCCCACGTCGTACAGCCGCTCGACGGCGTTTCCCATCGCCTCCGCGGTCACGGCCGCTTCCTCCGCGACCGGCTGGTCGGAAGTGCCAGCGCTGACGACGAGTATCGCCTTCTCCGACCGCTTCTCTCTCCCCTCCCCGACGAGGATGATCCTTGCAGACTCGTGGTAAACCGTGTCACTCCGGACCGCCTTCACGGCATCGTACACGCCTGCGTCGGCGCGCGTGCCCATCAGGAATCCGCCCGACGGCAGGCTCCGGACAAGTCCGGTTATCTGCTCGATGGTCTTCCCCTCACAGTAGACAACCTCGGGAAAGCCGGTGCGGAGATCCCTGTGCGTGTCTATCTTGGCAAATCCGAGGTCCTCGTAGGGAAGGTGCTTGAGAACATCGAGCGCCTCGGGAACGGAGGTCGTCCCTGCGCTCACACCCTTCAAGAGCTTCCTGATACTGTCCGTGTTCAACTTGATTCCCTCTCGGTGAGTATCTCGTTCATGCTGCCGGTCCTGTATCCAACGAGATCAACCGCCACGTATGCGAATCCGAGGGCCTTGAACCCCGCCGCGACCGCCTCGCGGGCGCCCGGTTCGAGAAGAACGCGTTCGTCTGCGCGAGAGACCTCGATCCTGGCCACATCGCCGTGGTCCCTGACCCGGAATCCCCTGATCCCCAACTCAGCCAGCAGCCCCTCGGCGCGCTCGATCCGGCGGAGCCGTTCCTCCGTAATGGCGGTGCCGTATGGAAGCCTGGTGACAAGACACGGTGAGGACGGCGCGTCCCAGGTCGCAAGACCCATGTCCTTCGAGAGCGCGCGGACCTCCGCCTTGGTAAACCCGGCCTCCCTGAGCGGGCTCCTGACACCCAGCTCGAAGACGGCCCGCATGCCCGGGCGGTAGTCGTCCGCATCGTCGACCACGGAGCCCTCGGCAACCACTTCGAGCCCGCGCGAGTCCGCGACCCGCCGGAACTCCGAGAGCATCCGGCTCTTGCAGATGTAGCATCTCTCGGGCGGATTCGACACGAAGTCCGGATCGTCGAGCTCGTCCGATTCAACGACCACGAGTTCGGCGCCAATCACGCGTGCCAGGTCGCGGGCCCGCGTCAGTTCGTCCGACGCGCGAATGGCCGAGGTCGCGGTGGCCGCTACGGCCAGCGGCCCGAGTGTGTCCGAGGCCACCTTCAGCAGAAACGTGCTGTCCACACCACCCGAGAAGGCGACGAGCACGCTGTCCATCTCCTTGAGGATGCCCTCGAGCGCGGCGAGCTTGCTGGATGGTTTCATAGCCCGAGGAGACTGCTGTCCATGTCGGTCTTTGCCTTCCCGCAGGTATTCGGCAGAAGTGGTACCCGTGACGATGGCGCAAGCAGGAATTCTAGCGCACGCGCCGGCACGATGGTAGCAGTATCGCCACGTGCCGGCGGCGGTGCACAGAGAAGGGCCGCGCCCGGCAGAGAGGGGCCGCGATTGGCGGCCCCTCCTGATGATCAGCATTCGGCGGCGGGCCATCGCCCGGACCGCGCTATCGTAACAGCACGACCTTCCCGGTCGCCGATGCGCCGCCCGCCTCCACCTTCACGAAGTAGACGCCGCTGGCCACCGGTCTCCCGCGCGCGTCCCGGCGGTCCCAAGAGGCGACGTGCTCTCCCTCTCCCAGGGGTCCCCGTTCGAGTTCTCGCACGTGGCGCCCCGAGATATCGTAGATGTCGAGACGCACAAAGCCCCCGCTGGGAAGCGTGAACGCTATGAGAGTCTCCGCCCCACCCGGGTTCGAGGCAATCTGAAGCGTCAGTCCCAACTCCGACGGAGTGTCCCCCACGCCGGTCACAGCATCCCCGACGATGACGAGGTCGAACGGTGGGAGACCAACGTTGAGAGGGCCGGTCGTCAGCTGAGAACCGTCGGCGACGTTGAATACGCGCACGCCGGGGTTGGTGTATGTCCTGTCACACAGGAAGAGCTGCCCGGTGCCGGGATGAACCTCGA
>JAUVLG010000010.1 GCA_030595835.1 Candidatus Eiseniibacteriota bacterium
AAGGGTTGGTACTACACCTTCCTGCCCGGGACCTACTGGGTCAGCGTGTACAGCAGCGAGTCCGAACCCTGGGACTTCGTCCTCTACGACTTCATGCTCGAGACGGACGAGCCGTGCCGCGACGATGCCTTCGAGGACAACGATTTTATCGAGGAGGCCGTGCAGACCCAGGCGAACGAGAACTACGATCTCACGGGGTGCATGGTCGACGCGGACTACTTCTGGGTAGATCTCACGCAGGGCCAAACGCTGACCGTGACGGCCACGACCAACAGCTCCACCAACCGCCGCCTGAGACTGTACGACACCTCGCAGGTCCAGGTGGCCTATTACAACGGCACGGAGGACCCAGCCTCGGTGAGCTACACCGCGACGGGCTCGGGCACGCACTACATCATGACGATGTTCTGGACCGACGGCACCGAATACGAGATGGACGTCGTCGTGGAGTAACGGGCGAGAACAGCAGGTGCAGGAGGAATCGAGGGGCGCGTCCCTCGTCTACTTCTGAAGGAGTTCGTTGACCATGGTCACCGCACCCGCGGCGTCCTTAGCGTAGCCGTCGGCGCCTATCGAGGCGGCGAACCTCTTCGTCACGACCGCTCCGCCAACCATCACGAGACACTTCAGTCCGGCTTGACGGAGCTTCCCGATGACCACGGGCATCTGACCAACCGTGGTCGTCATGAGAGCGGACAGTGCGACAACGCCGGCGCCCTCGTCCCGTGCCACGTCGACGATACGCTCCGCCGGGACGTTCTTCCCGAGATCGACGACGCGGTACCCGTGGTTCTCCAGCATGCTCGCCAGGATGTTCTTGCCGATATCGTGGACGTCGCCCTCGACCGTCGCCACTACGACGGTGGCCCGGGCGGACGCCTCCTCCCCTTTCGGGAAGAGCGGCTTCAGCTTCGCGAACGCCCTCTCGACCGTCTCGGCCGCGAGCATCATCTGCGGCAGGAAGCAGTCTCTCTTCTCGAAGCGCCTCCCGATCTCTTCCAGGGCCGGGATGAGAACGCCGTCGTTGATGGCCCGCGCCTCGAGGCCCTCCGCGAGCGCGTCGTCCACCATCGCCTCGATGCCATCAACGTTGCCGTCAATGACTGCGCGCTCGATCCTGGTCTCGATACCATCCTGCGCCCTGGGCTCGGGTTCGCTCTTGCGCTTCTTGCGCCGCTTCATGTGCTCGCGGATATAGCCGGCGGAATCGCGGTCTCTGAGCGTCAGAACGGATGACGCCCGGAGCGTCGCCATCATGGACTCGTCCATGGGGTTCATGATGGCCGCGTCGAGCCCGCGCGCCATCGCCATCGCGAGGAAGCTCGCGTTCAGCACGCCGCGGTCGGGCAGGCCGTGGGACACGTTGGATACACCGAGTATCGTGGGAAGCCCAAGCTCGGTCCGCGCCAGCTCGACGGCCCGCAGCGTCTCCGGTACGCGCTCCTGCTCTGCCGAGACGGCGAGCGTGAGGCAGTCCGCGATCAGATGTTCCCTCGGGACGCCGTGCCTGTCGGCGGCGTCCACCATGCGCCTCAGAATCGATATGCGGTCTTCGGCCGACGCCTTGATGCCGGTCTCGTCCATTGCGAGGCAAACGACCCCGGCGCCGAATCGCGCGGCCAGAGGCAACACTTGGTCCAGTTTGTCCGGTGCGCCGGTCACGGAGTTCAGAAGCGGCTTGCCGGCGAGCGCGGCCAGGGCGCCCTCGAAGGCCGCGGGGTTCATCGAGTCTATGGAGAGCGGCGCGGCGATCGAGTTCTCGAGCGCCACCGCGGCGCGCGTCATCATCGGAGCCTCGTCGACCCCCGGCACTCCGATGTTGACGTCCAGCACGTGCGCGCCGCTGACGTACTGCGCCCGCGCGTCGTTCACGATGATCTCCGTGCGCCCCTCGAGTACCTCCTGGGTGAGATCCTCGCGGTTCGTCGGGTTGATCCTCTCCCCCACAACCGCGAACGGGAGATTCTTCCCGATCTCGACGGTGCGCATCCTGCTCGAGAGCCGAAGCGCGGGTGGAACGTCACGCGACACGGGACGCACACCCCGAAGCCGTTCCCGCAGCAGCTCGATGTGCGCGGGACCGGTGCCACAGCAGCCTCCCACCAGACCGGCACCGACCGTGACCAGCTTCTCGGCATGGGACACGAACTCGTCCGGCCCCAGCCGGAAGACCGTCCTGCCGTCCACGAGCTCGGGCATGCCGGCGTTGGGCTGAACCAGAATGGGCGCACCGGTCACCTGCGCCATCCTGCCTACGACCTCGACCATCCGCTCCGGCCCCGTGGAACAGTTGGCCCCGACCGCGAACGCTCCCATCGACGCCAGGACATTGGCGGCGGTGGCGGGGTCCGTGCCGGTCGGCGTGACGAACGTCTCGTCAAACGTCATCGTGATCATCACGGGAAGCCCCGTGGCCTCGCGCGCGGCCAGAAGTGCCGCCTTCGCCTCCCTGAGGTCCGACATTGTCTCGATCAGAATGAAGTCGACTCCGCCCGCGGCCAGCACCTCCGCCTGCGCGCGGAACGAGTCGTAGGCGTCCCAGAACGACAGGTCACCCAGGGGCTCGACGAGCCTCCCGGTGGGTCCCATGTCGCCTGCGACGAGAACCCCGTCGCGGGCGGCCTGCTTCGCCAGCCGGACGCCGGCGGCATTGAGTTCCTTGACGCGTTCGGACAACCCCACGGCACCGAGCTTGATTGAGGTGCCCCCGAACGTGTTCGTGCAGATGACATCGGCGAGAGGTACGTAGGCGCGGTGAATGCCGAGGACCTCGTCGGCATGGTCAACGTTCAGAAGCTCGAGGGCGTGACTGCCCGGTACCGCTTCCTGCAGCATGGTACCCATGCCGCCCTCGAAAATGACGACCCGTCCGTCGAGGAACGCGTGAAGCTCGGTATGCGTCACAGCCCTGCCTCCTCAACGATTCGCGGGGTGATCTTTTCCCACATGACCGGCATCAGATGGACGCCCGCGACGCCGTCGATATCACGCAGCTCGCGGATGAGCTCGCACGCGAGACGGACGCCCTCTTCCGCAGGGTCCGCAGCACCTTCCAGACGCCGGATGGTATCGTCCGGAATCATCATTCCGGCGACCTCGTCTTTCATGTACTTGAGCGCACGAACCGACCGCGTGGGCAGGACGCCCGGGAGTATCTTCACCTTTGTGTGAAGGCCGAGGTCGCGCACGCCGTCCATCCATCGCCGGAACCGCGCGACGTCGAAGACGGCCTGTGTCTGGATGAAATCGACACCCGCCGCGACCTTCTTGGCGATTCGGACGAGTCGAAGCCCCATGGGCTCCGCGAACGGATTCGCGGCCCCGCCGAGCAGCACGTCGGGGGGCCTTTTCAGTTCGGCGCCGTTCATGAGGTGGCCGTCACGCATGCCGTGGGCTACCGAGATAAGCTGGACCGAATCAAGATCGAACACCGGCCTGGCGTCGGGCTGATTCCCCATGACCATGTGGTCACCGGTCAGAAGCAGCAGGCTCCTGACACCCAGCGCCGCGGCGCCGAGAATGTCGCTCTGAAGCGCGATGCGGTTACGGTCGCGGCACGTCATCTGGACGACGGGGTCTAGCCCCTCGTCCAAGAGCAGCTTCGCGGCGGCGATGGACGACTGCCGGACGATACCCGTCTGGTTGTCGGTGACGTTGACCGCATCCACGCCACGGAAGTGTTCCGCCTTCTTCCGAACGAGGTCCGGAGACGCGCCGAGCGCCGGACCCAGTTCACCGGTGACGATGAAGCGTCCGCTGTCGATGGCTTCCTTGAGAGTTCGCTCCAACGGATAGGTCTCCTGCAGTTCGCGTTCGTCCGAGCGAGGGCAAGCGCCACGGCTCTCGATCGTCCGCGCGAGGGTAAGCGCTACGGTTTGCGCTCTTGTCGGACGCGCTTCGCCACGTCTAGATCGAGCCTTCGCACGATCCGGGCGACGCGCCACGTGGGGGCATCTTCCCGCCCGCGGAACACGTTCAGCCAGGTGGATGTGTGTTCGAGATCCCAACGGTGCGCCGCGAGCATCTCCGTCAGCATAGGGACGCGACCGAGCAATCGCGACCTGGCGTAGATGGCGTACCAGATGCAGCGCTTCTCAGGGAAAACCTCGCAGTAGCCCCCGGGCCTTGTGCCGCCGCAGGCTCCGTTACGGAGGCGCTTGGGACAGCGCTGCGAACAGATGAAAGCGGTGTGGCTGAGAACACAGTCGCCACACCGCTGACATTTGAACATCGGTATCTTGATGAGGTTCTCGAACAACAATCCCAGGCCGGAGACACAACGCTCCAGCGACGGCCTCGCTGACAGGAAGCCGTCCAGCCGACTGCTGAATCTGGAGATCTCGCGTTCGCTCATGTGCCCAGCGCCCGAGTTCCGGTCCGGCTTCCCAACGGTCACCTCTAGTCGACGTCGATTCCCAACTTCTCGAACTCTTCCTTCGACATCTTGTAGCAGTGCTCAGGCTGCGGGAAGTCTTTCGACTTCACGTCCTCGATGTACTGACGGAAGGCTCCATCGAGTACCTCCGTCAGGTCGACGTACTTCCGGACGAACTTCGGGCGGCACGCACTCGACCAGCATGCCCCACACTCCGGCCTCCTGGAGAGCGATGGCATCCTCGACGAGCTTCTGAGCCGCGTCGGCGGTCTTGCCCTGCACCCGGTATCCTCCGAGCGCGGGCGCCGACCGGCTTCCCGTGTGCGAGGTTCTTTCTCTACCAGTATCGCCCAGCCTGTGGTGAACCAAGAGTCTATCAAACCAGCGGGGCCGTTTTCAACTCGAATCGGGGACAGGAAGGCCAGACACCCCGGAGGCCGCTCACCGACGCGATCCAGGAACCAGCAAAGAACAGCCCGGGCACAAGGCCCGGGCTGCCCACGTGAGCGAGGCCGCTGGAAAGGCAGCGCTCTCACTCGTCGATGTACTTGAACGAGATCTACTTACTCTGCATCCACCTGTGGATACCCTCCGACGCGATCTTCGCGTCGGCGATGGCCGTGACGGCGTCCAGGTTGATGTTGACGATGTCGCCCCCGGCGAAGACACCCGGCAGAGAGGTCATTCCATCTTCGTCCACACTGACCTTCCTCATCGCGGTGAACTCCATCTTCTCGAACTCGCCCTCGGGGACGAATGAGAAGTCCGGACCCTGCCCGATCGCCTCGATAATCATCGTTCCCTCGAGGACCATTTCCTCGTCCTCACGGAACGTCGGCGCGAACCGGCCTTCATCGTCGAACACGGACTTCACCTTCATACACAGAAGCCCCTTGACGTTGCCTCCATCGTCGAGCAAGACCTTCTTGGGACCCCAGGCCGGGTTGAACTCGATCCCTTCCTCCCGGGTCTCCTCGATCTCCTCGGAGGTGGCGGGCATCTCGTCCCAATCCTCGAGTGACACCATTCTGGTAACGGTCTTCTCGCCGGGATGCTGGATCTGCTGGAGCCGTAGAGCCTCCCTGGCCACGTCCATCGCCACGTTCCCGCCGCCTATGACGACGATCTCCTTCGTGACCGCGGTCGGCCGGTCCGTCTTGTTCTTGCGGAGGAAGTCGAGCGCCAACCCGCACTTCTCTGAGTTGTCGACCCCGGTGGACCGGCTCTTCGTCAGGCCGACTCCCAGGTAGACCGCGTCGAACTCCTGCCGCAGCCCTTCGAAGCTCACGTCCTTCCCCACTCGCGTGTTGAACCGGAAATCCACGCCCAGTGAAGCGATGTAATCGACGTCCTTGTCGATGCTCGCGAGCGGCAGCCTGTAGCGCGGCGGCCCCACTCGGATCATGCCGCCTCCGCCCTCGAGTTCATCGAACACGACGACCTCGTGCCCCATCAGCCTCAGGAAGTAGGCCACGGACAGACCACCGGGCCCCGCTCCCACGACCCCCACCTTCTTGCCGGTCGGCTGCCCCGGCGCCTGCTCCAGCACCGTCTTGTAATCACGGATGGAGTCTGATACGAACCTCTTCAGCCACCTGATGGCGACGGGCTCGCCCCTCAGGCGGAGTGCGCAGGCGTCCTCGCAGTGCTTCATACAGAGCCTGCCGCATATGGCGGGGATGGGATTGTCCTCGTATATCTTCCTGAGAGACTCCTCGGGCTCGTCGTTGTAGACCGCCAGGATGTAGTCCGAAATCTTCATGTGGGCCGGGCACGCGTCCTCACAGAGACCGCACCCGAGACACCTCGCGGCTTCGTGCACCGCCTCCTCTTTGCTGTACCCGATGACCTGCTCGACGAACGACAGCTTGCGCTCCGTCGGCGGAATCTCCGGCATCGGTACTCTCTCGGGCTCGAAGAGCGCATAGTCCAGATCGGAAGAGAACCCCTCGTAGTTGCGCTTCCGGTGAGACAGGCTGGCCTTGAGAACCGAGTAGCTCTCGTCGGGAACGAACTTCTCTTGGTCGGCCTTGTCATCCCTCGGCGTGAAGACGAACGTGTCAGTGTCGAAATGGGTGTGAAAATAGTCCCTGGAGAGCCTCAGCGAACCGGGCGGGCAGATGTCGACGCAGAGCCCGCAGAAACAGCACCTGCCGTAGTCCAGTCGCGGACGCTCGTTCTTCATCCCCGGAACGGACTCGAGCTCCGCGATCTCTATCATCTCGATGGCGTCGTTCGGACAGATCTCGGCGCAGTTGCCGCACCCCGTGCACGTGTCCCAGTCGTTCAGGTGGAAGCCCCTGTACCGGAGCGCGGGTTCCTTCGGCGTGAACGGATAGCAGGTGGTCTTCGGCTTGCCGAAAAGATGCTTGCCGACACTCAGTGAGTTGAGAAAGCCCCTCTTAGACATCGTCCCTGTTGTCTCCCTGCCGCATGCGGCTATCTGTCGATCTCCGGGGCCACCACGTACATGCTCATCATGATGTTGCCGACATCCGCGATGTTCGCGCCCACGAGCGTCTTCTCGAGAATGGCGAGCCCGTGGGCGTAAGATGGGGTCCGGAAGTGCACCCTGTGCGGTTTCTCCCCGCCGTCACTCACGAGATAGAGTCCCAGTTCCCCGCGCGACGACTCGCAGCGGACGTAGGCCTCACCCGCCGGGATCTTCCACTTAAGCGGGTTCGGAACCCGATTGTAGACGTCGCCCTCGGGCATCGCGTCGATAAGGTTAAAGATCATGTGAACGCTCTCGATCATCTCGTCCCGGACCACGCATATCCTCGAGTACGCGTCCCCGTCATCCCGGGTGTGAACCTCCCACGGAACTCTGTCGTATGCCGCGTAGGGATCGACCTTTCTCACATCGTACTTCATGCCGGTGGCCCGGATCACCTGGCCGACACCACCCATCGCCAACGCCTCCTCCCGAGAGACGACTCCGACTCCCCTGGCTCTCTCGGAGAACAGCTTGTTGTTGAAAAACGTGGTGTCGTAGTCCGGAACGCAACCGCCGATCGAGTGAAGTGTGCTAACCATCCTGTCCGTGAAGCCCTCGGGGAAGTCCCTCCTCACACCGCCCGGCCAGACGTATATGTGGTAGACCCGACCTCCGGTCAGCTCCTCAAACAGGTCCAGCACGAGGTCCCTGTGGTACATGGCCCAGTTGGAGACCGTGTCGAAACCGAGCATGTTCGCGTAGGCCCACAGACCGAAGAGGTGCGAACTGACCCGCGCGAGCTCCAGGTAGATGCTCCTGACGAACTGGGCTCTCTCGGGCACCTCGATCCCGGCGAGCTTCTCCACGCCCATGGCATAGATCATCTCCATGTGGTCGGGATCCACCAGGTTGATCCTGCACACCATGGGGAAGTTCTTAATCCAGGAGCGCCCTTCCATGAGCTTCTCAAAGCCCCTGTGCAGATAGCCGGGATTGGCCGTGGCCTCGAGGATGCGGTCCCCCTCAACCTTCAGCGTAATGCTGAAGTTGCCGACCATTCCCAGATGCTGGGGACCGAAATAGAGCTCGAGCTCTCGCATGAGTTCTTAGCCTTCCTCGTCTATCGGCGGAACCCTGTCGAATACGTCCGCCACGTACTGCTTCGTGTCGAAGTCCTTCCTGAACGGAGGGATCTCGTAGTCCCTGTCCAGGAAGAGAGGAGTGAGGCGCGGGTGGCCCTCGAAGTGGATCCCGTACAGCTCGTGGATCTCCCGCTCGTGTGGCTCCGCTATCGCGAAGACACCTGTAGCGGTCGGCGCACTCGCCTGCTCTCTGGGCACGGTCGCCTTGAGCAAAACCTCCTGCTTGCCTCCGTCCCGACCAACCTCGTCCTCGGTGTAGAAGGACAGCAGATACACGAGCTCGAACTCACCCCGGTCGATCCAGTCCACACACGAGATGAGCTGGAGGTAATCGTATCCATCTTCCTTCAGAAAGGTCAGGACCGGCACGATTGCTTCCCTCGGAACAACGACGGCAAGCCGGCCGTCGACTCCCGACCTCAGCTCGACACCCTTGAAGGTCGCGTCCAGTCTTGTACCAAGCGGGTTCGTCATCCTTCTCTCTCTGTTATGGCCGTCGCGACCTCTGTCTGGAAGATGGGCGGCCATTCCATCTCGCCCAGAATCATCTCCTGGTTCGCCCGGTAGGCCGCGTAGTTCTTCCTGTAGCGCTTGTAGCCGTCCGCCATGTCCTTGTCTATGAGAGTCCAGAGGTGGGTCACCGCGACGAAGATCGCCTCCGGCCTCGGCATGCACCCCGCGATGTAGCCGTCAATGGGAATATACTTGTCCAGCTGGTTGATGGTGTTGTAGGAGTCCCAGTACATTCCGCCGTTAATCGTGCAGGAGCCGAACCCAACCGTGTACTTGGGCTCCGGCATCTGCTCATACGTTCTGATGATGGCCCTCAGGGTCTTAACCGAGACGTAGCCGGTTATCAGGAAAAGGTTGGCCTGCCTCGCCGTTGCCGTGGGGACCACGCCGAACCTCTCGGCGTCCCACCGGCTTGTTATCGTCGGCGGCACCTCGATGACTCCGCAACCGGTGCAGAAGTACACGGCGTTCAGAGAGTACTTGTGCGCCATCTTCGTCGGAGCCTTGATCCACTTCATCAGCTGGTTGCGGTCCATCCGTTATCTCCCGATCGTAGCTACGAGAATCAGACCGACGAACGCGATCAACGTCGGCCACCTCCAGAGGTATCGAACCGCCTGCTCCACTCTCAGGCGCGGAAACGCCGCGTTCACCCAGAAGCCGAACGCGAACACCACGAGCATCTTGAGGAAGAACACCACGGGGTTCGACGCCCCACCCCAGAGCAGGTTCACGAAGAGCGAGATCCCGATGAACATCGTCAACCCGTGCTGAATCGTAGCAAGGGCCAGGTAGGGTCCCCCGTACTCCGCCGCCGGACCGGACGATATCTCCTGTGCGGCGCCGACGACCTCGAACGGCCTGACACCCAGCATTGCCGGCAGGATGAGCAGGTATGCGATTCCCGAGAACACCAGGGGGAAGCTCGCGATGGCGCTGGCCGATTCACGCTGAGCCGCGACGATCTCCCCGATGGAGATGGTCCCGTAATACGTCATCAGAGCCAGAACGATCATCAGAAACGGAACCTCGTAGCCCACCGCAAGAATGAGCTTCCGTGAGATACCGATGCTGACGTTCGGGTTGGCCGCCTCGCCTCCGCTGAGCGCGATGCCGAGCGGGCCCAGCAGCATCAGGTAGAGCACCGCGAGAAGTCCACCGGAGCTGCTGAGCGGGGCCGTGCCACCCAGCGGCATGAAGAGCACGACGATGAAGGAACTCGCCAGCGAGAGGACGACACCAAGATCGAACAGCGGGCCGTGGCTCACGCTCTTCTGAGTGAACTGCCGGAGGATGTCGATTAGCGGCTGGTACAGAGGAGGACCGACCCGCCACTGGATCCTGGCCATGAACCTCCTGGACAACCCGAGGAAGAACAGGCCGACCGCGAGCGCCATGAGCGGTGAGAGAACGAACCACAGAATCCGCATTACCAAGGACTCCACGCTATCTGGACGAAGATCAGAACTGCCAGGAACACCAAGATGTACATCACGTAGTCACCGACGTAGCCGGTGTAGATACGTCTCAGGCCGTCACCGAGCCCGCGGACCCATCCAGCGAGCCGCATGTAGAACGAGTCAACGAAATCCTTCAGGTACGGAGCCATCATCCGACGAAGTGGGGCGTAGAATCGGACCGAGTACTGGTACTTGTCGCGAGGCACCGCCGCTCCCGCGGCGTAGCTGTCCGCCTGCCCGACGGACACGCTTCTCGCTCCCGACCTGAAGACGCACCAAACCACGACGAGGCCCACCAGGGCGGCCACGAGCATGTTGACCGTGTTGAGCGCACCGGTGTCGGACGCGATACCCCACGGCGTCACGTGAAGCGACTCGAACCCGAAAGAGACGCCGATCGTATCGATAACCGCGAGCGGAATGCCGGGTAGCACGCCGAACAGGACGACCACCACCGAGAGGATCGTCATCGGGAGGAGCATCGTGAACGGTGCCCTCTCCATGTCCTCGTATCTCTGCGGCAGCTGCCCCAAGAATATGTTGTGAAGGAACTTGTAGCTGTAGAGAATCGTCCCCCATGTTCCGAACAGGGCGGCGAACGCGAGGAACGGGGATCGCTCAAGGATCAGCGTCTTGTAGATGAGCCACTTGGAAACGAACCCGTTCGTCAGCGGCACGCCGATCAGACCGCACACGCCAATCACCGCGACGATGAACGTGACCGGCATCCTCTTGATGAGCCCGCCCAGGGAATCAAGATCCCTGACGCCGTTGGTCCGGTACTCGACCGCGCCCACGACCATGAAAAGGAGAGCCTTGAACACGGCGTGATTGAGGAAGTGGAACATGCCTCCGGCGACACTCAGGCTGGTGCCAAACGAGATTCCCAAGATGATGTAGCCCGCCTGGGCCACGGTGGACCAGGCAAGCAACCGCTTCGCATCGTTCTGGAAGATCGCAATGAACGTGGGCAGCAGTATCGTGATGGCCCCGATAATCGAGAGAACGGTGTGGAACTCGATGCGGCCCACACCCAGTGACAGGAAGGTCCTGAGGCCGACGATCACGAACATGAGGAGGAGGAACCCGTAGACACCCATCTTGATGAGTATGCCTGAGAGCACGGCGCTGAACGGTGAGGGCGCCTCCGAGTGCGCAGGCGGCAGCCACGCGTGGAACGGCCAGATTGCGTTCTTCGTCCCGAAGGCCACGCCGAAGAGGACCAGGATGGCGAGAACATAGCCGGGGGACGCCGAGGACATCCCGGCGGCAACTCCGGTGAACTCCAGCGTCCCGAAGCTCCCGTGGAGCGTGAGCACGCCGGCAAGCATCGCCAGCGAACCCACGAAAGACATCACGAAGTACTTCATGCCCGCCGCCAGGGCCGGGCCGCCGTTGTAGCTGATCAGGAGGAAGGTCGACCAGCTCATGATCTCCCAGAAGATGAAGAGCGAGAGCAGGTCACCGGACAGCACGACTCCCAGCATCGCGGCGATGACCAGAAGCAGCATCGAGTAGTAGAAACTGGTCCTCTCCTTCCCCTTCATGTAGCCAAGAGAGAACACGACGGAAAGGCATCCGAGGACGGACGCGGCGATGGCAAAGAGCCACGACAGCCCGTCGATCCTCAGCACCAGGGGCATCCCCAGGAAGCCTCCGTAGAATGGGACCCGGAACGCCTTCCCGTAGAGAGAGGCGACCATCACCACCAGTGCCAACGAGATGAGCACGGCGAATGCGTCCCGAGTCCTCGCCGAGACTTTCCCGAGAAGATACGTGAGCAGTGAACCGCCGAACGCGACTATGAGCAGAAGTCCCAGGCTCATCCCAGCACGCTCCCGATGTAGTTGGCCCTCTCAAGAAGCTCCGAAGCACCGGACTCGAGGACGTCGGTGATCAGGTTCGGGTACACGCCGATTACGACGATGAAAGCGACGAAAACGAACATGGAGAGCAGGGCCATGGGGGGAGCGTCCTGCCTGGCCTCTTGCCCTTCCTCCTTCTTGAAGTAGACGGTCTGAATGACCCTGAAGAAGTAGGCTCCCTCGATCACCGTCGCGAGCAGGACCAGCCCAATGAGCACCTGCAGCAGCACGCCCTGCTCAGCAAGCGCGGAGCGCACTATCAGGAGCTTGCTCGGGAATCCGATGAACGGAGGCAACCCAACGAGCGAGAAGACCCCAATCGTGAAGGCGAACGAGGTAAGGGGCATTCGCCTTCCCATGCCCTCGAGCGAGGAGATCTCCAGTGATCCACTGCGGTAGACCATGTAGCCCACGGCGAGGAAGAGCAGTGCCTTGCTCAGCGTGTGGCTGACCATCTGAAAGAGGCCCCCGGTGACGGAGCCGGTAGTCGCTATCGCCAGCGCGAACATGATGAGACCCATCTGTCCGATGCTGGAGTAGGCAAGCATCCTCTTGATGTTGTTCTGGGCGAAGGCGCACAGCTCTCCGATCAGCAAAGTCAGGAGCCCCAGGAACACGAAGAACAGGAGCACGCTCGAGGCCCCGAAGACCGTGAAGACCATTCTGACGACGGCGTAGAGCCCGACCTGAATGGCAATGCCGGAGAGTATGGCGCTTATCGAGGAGGGGGCGGACGAGTGCGCATCGGGCAGCCAGGCGTTCAGCGGGAATATCGCCGCCTCGACCCCCAACCCAACAACGATCAGAGCCATGGCAACGAAGACCGGGACGGAATCCACCGAGTCTATCCGCGCCGCGATGTCAGCCATGTTGAGCGTTCCGAAGAGCCCGTAGAGGAGCCCGATACCGATCAGAAGCAGGGCGGAACCCAGCGCGCCCTGTATAAGGTACTTAACAGAGGCCTCGATGCCGGCCCTGTCTCCCACGTAGGCAACAAGGGCGTACGACGAGATACAGAGGATCTCGAAGAAGACGAACAGGTTGAACACGTCCCCCGTCAGGACGACCCCGGTGGCCCCAACAAGGAGCAACATATAGAGAGTGTGATACCTGACCGTGGGGCCCGTCTTTATGTACGAGAGCGCGTAGAGTGACACGACCAGTCCGGCCAGAGCTATGAGGGCCGAGAGCAGCATACCGACCGGACCCGCGAAGAGCGTGATCCCGAATGGCGGCGGGAACCCACCGAGATTCGCGACGATCGGCTCTTCGAGCACGGTCGGGAGCAGCCGTATCGAAACCACGAGATTGAACAGGCTCGCGATCACGGGTACGAACCCGGCGGCCCTGCGGGAGACCCTCCCGACAAGCGGCACACACAGGGCGAGCCCCAGAGGCACCGCCAGCAGCAGTACGGGGCTTACCATCTCAGCTCCTTTGCCTTGCGGAGGTCCAGCGTGCCGTAGGTCTTGTAGAAGCGCACGGCGAGCGCCAGCGCCAACGCCAGGATCGCGACACCGATCACAATGGCAGTCAGCACGAGCGCCTGAGGAACGGGGTCCACCATGCCGTCAGGCTCCAGTCCGGGCCTCGAGAATATCGGCGCCGTCCCGCGGCGGATGTAGCCGACGGAGATCAGGAACATGTTCACGCCGGTATCGAGAATGCTGAGGCCGATGATCAGCTTGATGAGATTCCGCTTCACCAAGATGATCAGCAGGCCGATAGCCACGAGCCCGAACGCCCCGATGTAGTAGACGTAGTCGTGCAGGAAGCTCATTCCGTCTCCTCCATCAGGTTGTCCACGACGCCGGCCAGCTCGGACCCGACCTTGAGACCGATCGCGCAGTAGATGACCGGGATGATGCCCGCGCTGAAGAGCGTGTTCAAAGCACCCTTGGGCAGGAAGTTGGCCAGGAAGTAGTGGGTTCCGTGAGTCAGGCCCAGAAGTCCTATCGCGACGAACACCAGTCCACTCACAGACTCCGTGAGACTGGCGCCGCTTTCGTTGATCCTCTTGCCTGGAGAACTCAGGTAGACCAGCAGGAAGGCCGAAGCGATGACGGCTCCGCCCTGGAAGCCGCCGCCCGGCGTGAGATGTCCGTGTGTGAAGATGTAGGCGCCGAACAGAAGTATCAGCGGGAAGAGAAAAATGTTCCCCGCGGAGAGAATGAGGCTCGCCGGCTCGACGCCGGACCTGCCGCGCTTGCCACCGGCGGTCGCCAGCACGGCACCCAGTCCCAGGGCGGCCACGAAAAGGACTGTCACCTCACCCAGAGTGTCGAAGGCACGGTAGCCGACGACGACGGATGTCACGACGTTGGTCGCCCCCGTGTCCTCCCGCGCGTTCTCGATGTAGTAGTCACCGATCTCTGTCTTCGGGGCGCCGAACGGGATCGCGAGCAGCGAGATACCGACGCCGACACCTATGACCGCAAGCAGGATCAGGCCTACCGTGGCTCTCATTCCTCGTACCTCTTAGTCCGCCTGATGGCGATCACGAAGATCGCAGTGACAAGTGCCGCGCCGATGGACGCTTCCGCCATAGCCACGTCCGGCGCCTGAAGAAAGAAGAACAGGATCGAGGCGAGCAAGCTCACCAGACACGAAGCGATGACCGCACTCAAAAGATCCCTGTAGATGAGGGCCGCCACGGCAGCAGTGAGCATCGCGAGCACCAGCAGTGATACGATGATGATCATGGTCTGCCCTCGTATCCGTCGAATTCCTGCGCACGATCGACAACGCTGCGCTCGCACAGGGGAATACCGCTCTTCCGAGAGGCTCTGCCGAGGGCGTGGTTGGATATGGGATTAGTAAGGAGGATGAACACGGCGATCACCAGGGTCTTCCAGAACCACGTCGGCTCGATGATGCCTACGCCGATGGCGATGAGGAAGGCGCCCAGGGTCGTGCACTTCGTACCCGCCTGAAGTCGGTTGTACACGTCCGGCATCCTGAATACACCAAGACAGCCGACGAACAGGAACAGGGCCCCCGCGAACGTTACCACTGTGCCCAGAACGACACGCAGCATCTAGATGCCTCTCTCCAGGTATCTGGCAATTGCAACCAGTCCCATGAACGTCAAGAGCGCGTACACCAGAGCAACATCGAGGTACACGGAGCGCTCGAAAAACAGAGCCAGCAGTACAAGCAGCGCGGTGGTCACCGTGCACGCCGTGTCCATTGCCGCCGCCCGATCAGGCGCCGTCGGGCCCTTGAGCAGGCGCAGCAGACACAGCAGTATGCCGGCCGTGATGATGCCCGTCAGAGTCAGAATCACTGTCCCGCTCATGCGAAGACCGCCTTCAGGTGCTTCTCGAATCGACCGGCTATCAGTCTCGTCGCCTCGGCCGTGTCCTCCGACCTGACGTTTATCCAGTGGATCAGCAGCTTGTCTCCCTGGATATCCAGCGTGAAGGTACCGGGAGTCAGTGTGATCGAGTTCGCGAGTAGGACCTTGGCAACGTCCTGCGAAAGCTCTGTCGTGATGATCACGATGCCGGGGTTGATGGGAAGCCTGGGGTGCAGCACGCGGTAGGCGACGTCGATATTGGCCTTCACCACCTCAGCGAAGAGCACCAGGAAGTAGACGCCCAGACGCCACAGCCGGACGAGCGAGAGCGGAGGCAGTCCAAGCCTGGCGTAGCTCCTTGCGAGGAAGAGTGCCAGGACCAGGCTGAGAAACGCGCCCGTGGTAACTTCCTGCCAGTGCAGGCTCGACGTCAGCATGAGCCATGTGATGAGGAGGACAAGGAACAGATAGACGATGTCTCTCGCCCTTGAGCCCGTCCTGTCTGCCTTCTCAGTCATGCGCTGCGATTCCTAGGTTGTGGTGCCGACCCTCTTCCGACTCGAGCCTGTCTTCTCGCCGGACCCATTCTTCTTCTCGAAGTACGAGTGGTACACGAGTCGAGCCATTGCGACGCTCAGGTCCACGCAAATCACGTTGACGTTGTCGGGCATCGTGAGTTCGCAAGGGGCGAACGAGAGGATGGACTTCACGCCCGCGTTCCCCAGCCTCCGTGCAACATCCGCCGCAGACGGCTCCGGCACAGCGAGAATGACCAGCTCAATGCCCTCTTCCTTCACTCTCTTCTCGATGCCGGCTATGTCCTCAACAGTTATGCTGCCTATCGTCAGACCGATCTTGTCGGGAGCACTGTCGAAAGCGGCGATGATATGGAAGCCCTCCGACTCGAAGGTCGAGTGCTCCAGTAGCGCCGTGCCGACATTGCCGATGCCGACCACCGCGACGCCGGTGGCGTCGTCGAACCTCAACGCCTTGCGTATTTCCGTGACGAGTTCATCGACCTTGTAGCCCACGCCCCTGGTCCCAAGCCTGCCGAAGAACGAGAGGTCCTTCCGGACCGCCGATGCGTTCACGTGGCAGACGTCGGCCAGCTCGCGGGAAGAGGTCGTGTCCTTCCCCTCCCTCTTCAGGCACGTCAGGGCCCTGAAGTAAACGAACAGGCGGTCAATCGTCTCTCTGGGAATCTCTCGGGATTGCAGTACCATGCTGTGATTGTGCTCCCATTCACAAGGCCAAACGCTAGAATGCCATGACCCCATGTCAGTGTCAAGCTGTTTCTCCGCACGCTCGCACACACTCAGGCGGATCACGATGTACCCATGCGTTCCCTCTTCGGACGTCCCTCACGGCTTTACACCACCTCGCCAACTCGTTAGAATACGCAGTTCGCTGCAACGCACACTACACACCAGTATGGAAACGAGCAGTCCCGGGGGCCGGCAGCCCCGCATCTACCGGGAGACATACCGAACCGTCAGGAGCAACTCATGCGCGTACTTCTGTCAGGCAACGAGGCCGTGGCGCGAGGGTGCTACGAGCACGGCGTCAAGGTCGCGACCGCCTACCCGGGAACTCCGAGCACGGAGATCCTGGAGAACATCGTCCGTTACAAGGACGACATCTACTGCCAATGGTCACCGAACGAAAAGGTGGCCTTCGAGGTGGCGATGGGCGCCGCGTTCGGCGGTGTCCGAACCATGGTGGCGATGAAACACGTCGGGCTCAACGTGGCGGCGGACCCGCTCATGACGTCGACGTCGGTGGGTGGTGACGGTGGCTTTGTGATAGTGACCGGCGACGACCCCGGCATGCACTCGTCACAGAACGAGCAGGATAACCGCTACTACGCGAAGTTCGCGAAGATCCCGCTCGTTGAGCCCTCCGACTCCCAGGAAGTCAAGGACTACGTGGGCGCCGCGTTCGAGATCTCGGAACGGTTTGGAACACCGGTCCTGTTCCGCCTCACGACGCGGCTCTGCCACGCCAAGACGCCGGTCGAACTCGGCGAGCGGACGGAGGTCGAGCGCAAGGAGTACGAGAAGGACACGACGCTGAGAGTGGTCATTCCCGCGCACGCGCGCAGGCTCCACGTCAAGGTGGAGGGCCGCCTGAAGGAGATCGCGAAGTTCGCGGAGACGTCTCCCCTGAATCGCGTCGAGGAGGGCGATCCCTCCGTGGGCGTTATCTCGAGCGGCATCGCCTACCAGTACGCGCGCGACGCGTTCCCGGACGCGACGTTCCTCAAACTGGGTCTCAGCTTCCCCTTCCCCATCGAGCTGGCCCGGAAGTTCTGCGCGCGCTTCGAAACGGTCTACATCGTCGAGGAGAACGAGCCCTTCGTCGAGGAACAACTGCGCTACGCCGGCATCACGAATGTCGTTGGCAAGGAGAAGGTGCCGCTCTGCGGTGAACTGAACCAGAGCATCGTCGCGCGCTCGTTCGGCGGAGGCGAGGAACCGGACAGGGCCGCCGTCGCTCCGCGACCGCCGGTTCTGTGCCCCGGCTGTCCGCACCGCTCGACGTTCTTCACGCTGAATCGTCTGGGGATAGGCGCGACCTCTGACATCGGCTGCTACACCCTGGGCGTGATGCCTCCCCTGAACGGCATCGACACGACGATCTGCATGGGCGCGTCGATCGGCAACGCCCTGGGCTTCGAGAAGGCCATCGGAAGAGACTTCGCGAAGAAGATGGTCGCGGTCATCGGAGACTCGACGTTCGTGCACTCCGGCATGACCGGACTTGCGGACGCGGCCTACAACAAGGGTGCGACAACGGTCATAATCCTGGACAATTCGATCACCGCGATGACGGGCCACCAGGACCACCCGGGTACCGGCATGACGCTCATGGGCGAGCCCACGACGAAGCTCGACTACATCGCGCTCGCCAAAAGCATGGGCGTGAAGGACGCGCGGCGAGTGGACGCGTTCGACATGGAAGCGGTCAAGGTAGCCATCAAGGATGCGACCGACAACCCGGAGACATCGCTTCTGGTGATGGAAGGACCATGCGCGCTCATGGTCAGGAAGACGTGGACGAAGGCCTTCGTTGTCGACACGGAGAAGTGCACGGCGTGCGGCATGTGCCTCAGGCTCGGATGCCCGGCCATCAGCAGGGACGAGGATGGGAAGGCGGTCATCGATCCGCTCTTCTGCGTCGGGGAAGTGTGCGGGATGTGCGCTCAGGTGTGCCCGGTCGAGTGCATCTCGGCGCCCGCCAAGGCATAGACACACGGACTCCCAGGAAAGAGGTAAGACACGATGCAGCGAACCACGAACGTGTTCATCTCAGGAGTCGGCGGGCAGGGTATTCTGCTTGCGAGCGAGATACTGTCTGACGTAGCGCTGGCACACGGGCTGGACGTCAAGAAGAGCGAGGTGCACGGGATGGCGCAGCGGGGCGGCTCCGTCGTCAGCCACGTGAGGTTCGGGGAGAAGGTCTACTCACCCGTCATCGCCGAGCGCGAGGCCGACCTGCTCGTATCGTTCGAGAAGATGGAAGCGCTCCGCTGGATCCATTACATAGCCCCCGAGGGGACGGTCGTAGTCAACGACCAGGAGATCGTCCCGAGCGGGATGGAACGGTATCCGGAGGACATCGACGAGGGCCTCTCGAGGCGCGCCCCGAACGCGCACATCATTGACGCGCTCGCGCTGGCCAACGAGGCCGGGAACGCCCGGGCCGTCAACACGGTGATGCTCGGCGCGTTCTCGAACTACCTGGAGTTTGCGGAAGAGGACTGGAAGAAGGCCATCGAGGCGCGCGTGCCGCCCAAGACCGTTGAGATCAACCTGAAGGCCTTCGCGCTCGGTCGGGAAGCCGGGGCGAGGTAGTTGCCACGTTGGTTCGCTGTAGGGGCCCTACCCCGGCGCTCAGACACACGGCGCGCAGCACCCGAACTCGCGGCGGGGTAAGGGCCTCCAGCGATTCTATGGCAACTGCCACTGAGGATCCCCTTATGGCGACGAGGAAACCCACGAAGCCGCGCTGGTGGCCGGGGCCGCTCAAGGAAACCCAAGAACAGCGGCGCGCACGAGCCCTAAAGATCTTCCAGGGCCTCAAGAAGCAGTACCCCGACGCGCACGTTCCTCTCAACTACTCCACTCCCCTGCAGCTCATGGTCGCCACGATCCTCTCTGCGCAGTGCACGGACAAGCGCGTCAACGAGGTGACGAAGCCCCTCTTCAAGAAGTACCGGAAGGCCGCCGATTGGGCCGCCGTCGACCAAGAAACACTCGAGGAGGAGATCCGTACCGCAGGCTTCTTCCGCAACAAGGCCCGGGCGATACGAACGACCACCGCAGAGCTGGTCGAGAACTACGGCGGGCGCGTGCCGGACACGCTCGAGGAACTGACCGCCCTCCGGGGCATCGGGCGGAAGACCGCCAACGTCATTCTCGCTCACGCCTACGACAAGCAGGGCATCATCGTCGACACGCACTTCATCCGCATCTCGCGGCGCCTGGCGCTGACGAACGAGATCGACCCGGTCAAGATCGAGTTCGCCACGATGCGCTTCCTCCCTGAGCGTTACTGGTCCGACTTCTCCCTCCTCATCACGTGGCACGGCAGGTTCATCTGCCCGGCGCGGAAACCCACATGCGGGGAATGCCCGGCGCGGACGCTCTGCCCCGCGGCCGACTCCACCGGCGAAGTAACGTGGAGGGTGAAAACACCGCCCAAACCTCAGCGCCGAAGGCCTGCCTGAACGCCTCGGTGGTCCATCCGAACCACCCTTGCAGGCGCCCTTCGTGTCACCTACTATGGTATCCGTCCTTCGCGGCAGCGTTCCGCTGCTTGATCCGCATGATCGCCCAGGGAACGGGCATTCCCAGGGAGGCAATATGCCGGAGCACAACACCGACAGAGAACGAGTCGAGTTCGCGCTCAAGACGGAGCAGGACGGCCACGAGTTCTATCACATGACCTCAAGGAAGATGACGCATAAGCTGGCCAAGGCCGCGTTCGAGCTTCTGGGCAGGGAGGAGTTGCGCCACGTCGAGCTGATAGAGGGACTGGGCCAGCAGCTGGGCGGGGAAGACGAGGCGCCCACGATCGAGACGATCACGCGGAAGGACCTGGAGTCGGGCCTCAAGAGCATCTACGAGAACGCTAAAGAGAATCCCGTTGAGAACGAGATGGACCCCGCGATGGCGTACGAGAAGGCGATAGAGCTCGAGAAACAGACAACGAGTCTCTACGCAGAGTATGCGAAGGAGTGCGACGACGACGCGGCCAAGCGTCTCTTCACCGTTCTTCTTCAGGAGGAGGAGCATCACCTCAATCTACTCGAGGACATGCACGCCTATCTCACCAACCCAGACGAGTGGTTCATCGACCGCGACGGCATCATGCTCAACGGTGGGTGAAGGAGTGATGAACACACCAACGACTGAACTGTGACAGGGCGCCCGTCCGCGGCGACCATCCAGGCCGCGGGTTAGAGAAAAGCCCGCGGCTTTTCAGCAGAAGGGCTCGCCGCAGAAGGGCTCACCGCAGAAGGCCTCACCGATGGCGAAGTCGCCCACAGTCAGACATGGCACGAACTCACTCGTGACCGGCGGTTTCCACCCGGCCCTCGAGGACGCGCTGCTCGCACACCTCGAGGACGCCGTGAGGACCGCCCCGCTGCGTGAAGTCCCCGTCGTCGTCCCGACGAATCTGCTGGGGCTCAGGCTATCCCGCCTGCTGGCTCACAACCTGCGGGATCACGGCGCCCGCGGTCACGCCAACGTCCGTTTCATGACCATGAAAGACCTCGCTCTCTCTGTCGCGGGAACACCACTCCCAGATGGACGCGTGCTCCTGCCCAAGGGAGCCGACGAGGTTGCTCTGCGGAAGCTCATGGACGGCGGGCTGGCGCAGGGCGGCTACTTCGAGAGCATCGCGGACAAACCAGGTCTGGGTGGTGCTCTGCTCGCCGCGATCCGCGACGTCAAGGAGGCGTGCTACACGGTCGATACGCTCGCCGATGCGGCGCGGGAAGCCAGGCTCCTCCGAAAGGGCCGGGACTGCAAACTGACGGAGTTCCTGCGCATCTGGAGAGCTTACGAGGCCGAGCTGCAAGCGGGCGGATGGGCGGACACGCTCGACGCCATGGCGGCCGCGGCCGAGCGGCTCGCGGCCGAAGCGGTCACGGTACCGGACCTGCTCACCATCTACGGCTTCTACGATCTCAACTCGCTTCAGCGCCGCCTCATCACCGGTCACGCGGCGCGGGCGGGTCTTGCCGTCTTCTTCCCGTTCATCAACATCGCAAGCTTCGACTACGCTCGGCCGACGCTCGAGTGGTTCGAGGGGTTGGGCCTGCCGCGAACGGACCTGCCCATCAAGGATCGACGCGACGTCCCGCTCCCCGATGAGGTGCACATCATCTCTGCGCCCGGCGAGGCCAGGGAAGCGCGCGAGGACGTGCGCGAGCTGGCGCGGCTGCTCGAGGAGAGGAACGCCTCGCTCCAGAGCGCGGCCGTACTCGCAAGGACTCCCGACCGATACTCGGACATCTTCCGGGAAGAGCTCGAGAATTTGGGTGCGAGCCCCTACCTCGAGTCGCCGCCTCCCCTCTCGCGCTCTCGCGCGGGCAGGAGCCTCGTCAAGCTCGCCGAGGCCGCCGTCGCCGATTTCGCGCGCATGGAGATGATGGAGTTCCTCAGTCTCGCGGACATCGACGCCGGCGAAGGCCATCCTCCGGTCGCCGACTGGAACAAGGCGACGATACTGGCCGGCATTACCTCGGGGGCCGAGTCCTGGGAAGAGCGGCTCACCAATCTCAGGGACAGGCTCGAGCGCGCCGACGGGTCGCACCGGTTCGCCGCGGCGCACCGACATCTCCTCAAGCCCATCGAACAGCTCCTCCCTCTAATCGAGCGCATCGTCCGTCCGCTGTCGAGAACCCACTCGAGGGCGCCGGTCGGCGACCACCTCAATCTCCTCACCAACGTCTTCCGGGACGTGACTCAGCCGTCCGAAGAACGCAAGGTCGTTCTGAAGGCCGCGGGCGCGACGCGGGCTTTATCGGAGATTGCCGGCGATGTGACGCCGGCGTACTTCCTCGAGCTCCTGCGCGCGCAGCTCGACGAACCCGGCGCCAAGAAGGAGCGGTTCGGAACCGGCGGTCCGGTCGTTCTCAATCTGATGGCTGCGAGAGGGCTCTCGTTCCCGACGGTCGTTGTTCCTGGTCTGGTGGAGAAACAGTTCCCCACAGCACATAGACAGGATCCCATCCTGCTCGACGCGGAGAGGGAGCGGTTGAACCGCGCCCGAGGCAACGACCCAATGAGCAGGCTCCCAATCCGCAGCGCGAGCATCGACGAGGAACGTCTCCTCTACCATCTCGCGGTCGGCTCGGCGGAGGACGTCCTGCTGCTGAGCTTCCCGCGCCTCGACCCGGCAACCGCGCGGCCCAGAGTGCCGTCGCCGTTCGTGCTGAGGGCGCTCGATGAGCTCACGGGTCTCCGGCACGACTACGAGAGGCTCGAGTCGAGCGAGCTCGTCACCCGAATACCGCTCTCGAGGCGGTTCCCTGAGAACCGGAGCAGGGCTCTGACGCGCGACGAGTTCGACGGATGCTCCGTGCTTGCGGCACTGAGCTCGGGCGACCCCGCGGAAATCGCATATCTCGTCCAGAGCGACGGGCCGCTGTCGCGCGGGCTTGAAATGGAGAAGGTCCGCTGGGGCAGCCCGGCGTTTACGAAGTACGATGCGGTGCTGACATCACCGGAGGCGATCGCGGCGATCGCGGAGCTCTCCGGGTTCACGCGCGTCACGGAGGAAGGACTGCTCAAGGTCGCGCCAACGACCCTCGAGCAGTACGCGCGCTGCCCGTTCGGATTCTTCATGAACCACGTGCTGGGGATCGAACCAATGGACGAACCCGAGGAAGCCCTGCTCCTCTCCCCGCTCGAGAAGGGCAGCCTCTACCATGAGGTGCTCGAGCGATTCATGCGGAAGGCAAAGGAGGACGGGCTTTTCCCCCTGACGGTCGAGGCACGCGACACGTTGTTCGAGGTGGCGGCACGCGTCGCCCGAGCAGGCCCGTGGAGCCTCTCGGGCGTCACCGGCGCGAGGGAACTGGCGCTCCGCAACCTCCTGACGGGGCTCTCTCTCTGGCTCGCCGAAGAAGCGCTCGAGAACTCTGACTACGAGCCCTCGTACTTCGAGGCGCGATTCGGCGGGCGGCTGAGACCAGGCGACGATGAGACCCTGTCGAGCGAGGAGGGCGTGCCGTTTAAGGCCGCGGGTGGAGTGCGCGTGACCTTCAGCGGGAAGATCGACCGCATAGACGTCAGCAGGGACGACATGGGCGCGCGCGTCATCGACTACAAGACCGGCCGTGCCCGCACAGGCGGCAGGAAGGTGCTGGACGCGGGGAAGCGCCTGCAGCTTCCGATCTACCTGATGGCCGCGTCGCGTCTCCTCGAGAGAACACATCCAGAGGCCCGGGTGGATTCCGCCCAGTACCTCTACGTCGGAGGTAGTGGTGGCCCCGGGCGGATGAAGCTGACCAGAGAACAGCTCGAGGGCGCCATGGATGACCTCGCGACAGTGGTGGCGCTCATCGTGCGTGGCATCTCGTCGGGCATGTTCTTCGCGCCTCCGAGCGACCCCGGCTGCTCCTACTGTGACTACGCCGACGCCTGCGGCTCGACCGCGAGGAAGCTGTCGTCGATCAAGAGCGGAGATCCGAGGGTCGAGTTCTACACCGAGCTACTGGGCGAGATCAAATGATGAGCGATAGACCGACAGTCGACGCGGCGCACAGGGCGCTCGCCAGTGGAAAGGGCGACGGCCTCGCTCACACCTATCTGGTCGAAGCGGGCGCGGGCACGGGAAAGACGACCGTACTCGTCGACCGCCTGCTGGCCCTCATCCTGTCCGGCGTGGCCATCTCGCGCATTGTGGCAATCACCTTCACCGAGAAGGCCGCCGGTGAGCTCAAGATACGACTGAGGGCGGAACTCGAGGCCGCCGCGCGCGCGGCTGAAGAGGACGAGTCCCGCGCGAACGAGGCCGCGATCCTGACGGGTGCCCTGCACCAGATCGACCGCGCGCAGGTCAGCACGATACACGGGTTCTGCTCGACCCTGCTCAAGGAGCGGCCCGTCGAAGCGGGTGTCGACCCGAGCTTCGGGGTCACCGACGAGTTCCGACGCACCGTCATCCTCGACGCCGTCTGGGACTCGTGGCTCAGGGAGCAGTTCTCGGAGCGCCTCCCTGCCTGTGTGGCAGACGCGGAGGCGCTCGGACACGGGCTGGATCGCATCAGAGAGCTGGCACTCGAGCTGGTGGATCAGAGGGATCTGCTCGACATGGTGCCGGGTCCCGTCGACGTGGAAGACGTGGGCGCGCTCGCAGCGGACCTGGTCGCGGAGGCCCGCGAGTTCGCGGAGCTCGCCAGGACGGACTGCACCGATCCCGACGACGGAGCGGTCGGCGATATCGAGGGGTTCGTCAAGCAGGCCGAGATGATCAAACACGTGCCCGACGAGGGCAGGGCGGCCTACGCGCTCCGACAGGTCAGCCCGCGCCCCGTGGGGCGCGGCAAGCAGGGCAACTGGAGCGACGGCGTCCTCGCGGACATCAAAGCGCGGGCGAAGGAGCTGCGCGCGCGTCAGGCGGCTCACCTCTCGCTCCTCTCGCACAACGCTTCTGTTGGACTCGTGCAGTGGCTACGTGGATTCCTGGAGGCGTACGAGCGGGAGAAGTCCCGCATGGGCCTCCTCGACTTCGAGGACCTGCTGGTCAAGGCGCGCGACCTGGTGCGGGACAACCTGGAGGTCCGGGAGGACTTCAAGCGCGCGTTCGATCACATCCTGCTGGACGAGTTCCAGGACACCGACCCTCTCCAGTGCGAGCTCGCCTTCTTCCTCTGCGAGGTAGAGGGCGGGGGCGCCGTGTCGTGGAACGACGTCGAACTTGAGCCTGGCAAGCTCTTCCTCGTGGGCGACCCCAAGCAGTCCATCTACCGCTTCCGCCGCGCGGACATCGAGACCTACGAACAGGCAAGGGAGATCATCGCTGGTTCGGGCCAGGTCCTGGAACTGGTCGAGAACTTCAGGACACGGCCCGAGATAGTCGAGTCCGTCAACGCCGTCTTCGAGGGCATCATGCACCGTCCCGAGGACGGGGGCAACTACCAGCCCGAGTACGCCGGCCTGTCCGCGTTCCGCGAACGCGCGCACGTGGGCCCGGGCGTCATCGTCCTCCCCCCCGCCGGGCCGCTCGACGATCTCAGCGCGGGCGACGTGAGAGAAGCGGAGGCTCGCGCGACGGCCGCGCTCATTACGGACGTGACGGAGTCAGGAACGGTGCGGGTGTTCGACAGAGAACTCAAGGACTGGAGACCCGTCGAGCTCCGTGATATCGCGGTGCTCTTCCATCGCACGAACGCGCTGGACGCCTACGAGGAGGCCTTCGGCGACTACGGGCTCGAGTACCGCGTGGCCGGCGGGAAGAAGTTCTACGCCAGACGCGAGGTCAGGGAGCTGGCCACCGTCCTCGCAGCCATAGAAGACCCCCACAACCTTGCGGCCGTCGTCGGCGCCCTCAGGACGCCGTTCTTCGGTGCTTCGGACGAGGACATCCTGCTGCACCGGCACCGTGCGGGAACGCTGCGCTACATCTCGGATGAGTCCAGCGGGATCGCCGCGGTAGACGAAGCGATGGCCATCTTACGGCAGCTCCATCACGACAGGAGCTCCAGGGGAACACCGCAGCTCATAAGAGATCTCTTCGGCAAGACGAACGTGCTGGAACTCTTCCTGCTCAAGCCCACGGGAGAGCAGCGGCACGCGAACCTGGTCAAGGTCGTCGAGATCGCCGACCAGCTGACGCGCGACGGGGCGCTGTCGTTCGGTGGATTCGTGCGCTGGCTGGCCGACGTGCAGCAGCTGACGCCGCAGGAGTCCGAGTCGCCGATGTCCGAGGAAGGTGACGACTTCGTCCGCATGCTGACCATTCACAAGGCCAAGGGACTGGAGTTCCCCGTGGTCGTGCTCGCCGACCTGGCCCACTACCGCGCTCGCGACGACAGTATGATCATCAACAGAGACATCGGCAACCTCGAGTTCGGCCTGGGTCCGTGCGAGAACAGACTCGCAACGACCCGATACGATGAGTTCCGCGAACTCGAGGCTCACCGACGGGACGCCGAGCTCATACGGCTTCTCTACGTCGGGACGACCAGGGCGCGCGACGCGCTCATCGTGCCCTGGTTCGCGGGCGGCAAGACGAAGGGCGCCGGTCTGCTTGAACACCTGGAGGTCCTGAGCGAGGGCGCCACGGAACCGGTCACCGACCTTGCTCGCGCGGCGAAAGAACCGGGACCCGTGGCCTTCGATACCGCGTCGCTCGACCTGGACACCAGGAAGCGGCGCCCCACTCGTCTCAAGGTGGAGGAAGCGGCCGAGATCGATCCCGCGGGCACGGTGGCCGCGCGAGAGCGCGCCGAGTGGCGCGCGTGGCTCGATGGCTACGGAGGCCGCCACCACAGGCCCGCGGCCATAGCCTCGCCGTCTTCAGCCAAATCGGACGAGGAAGCCACGATCGTGAGCCGCTCCGGCGCGGGGGCGGCGTCGACGCTCCCTCCGGGCGTCACGGGAGCCGACATAGGGACGGTTGTCCACGAGGTAATGGAGAAGCTCGACCTTGCGGACCCCGGCGATGTCGCGGGAATCGCGCGGGCCGTCGCACTCGCGAAGGGACTGCCCTCCGAGATCGCCGACGAGGTCGTACCCGTCATCACGAAGGGTCTCAATAGCGACGTCATGCGCAGGGCTTCCGCCGCGTCGGAGGTGTGGCGAGAGCTTCCATTCTGCGTCGCACGCGACGGTGGGACCATCGAGGGGAAGATCGACCTCGTCTTCGAGGAAGCGGGCGGTCTCGTCATCGTCGACTACAAGACCAACGTGCTCGACAACGACGACACGTCGGCGCTCCGTGAGAAGCACCGCGCGCAGGCGGAGGCGTACGGCCTCGCTCTGAGCGCGGTGTCCGACCAGCCGGTCGAAGAGGTCGTCCTGTTGTTCATGAGGGGACCGTGTGAGGAATCAATCCCGGTAGATTCGGACCCGGAATCGGTCGAGAGAGGTCTTGCGGCGCTCATCAGCGCCGAGCAGTGATTCGTTGAAGCTGGCGCGCGGCACCAGGCTACTCGATACCCGGATCAGTCGCGTCTCCCCCTAGAACCCAGAGCATAGAGCAGAAGGCCAACGGCCGAGGCGACGCCGCCAAGGACGAAGGGCCAGCTGTGGCCGCGTTGCCACAACAGGCCTCCCAGGAAAGGAGCCGGGATCGTGGCCAGGCCACGGATGAGGTAGTAGAAGCCGATGACGCGACCGCGGTGCGACTCCGCGGCAAGATCGACGATCCGTGCCTTCCTCGCTGGTTCCCCAACTTCACGCAGTCCGGCTATCACGAACGCGACGAAGAGCCAGCCCGTCGGAAGAACAACAAGACCGACGGGGAAGAGCGCGAACAGCGCGAAGGTGGCAAGAACGAACGGCCTGCGACCGTATCGGTCCGCCAGGCGTGCCGCGGGTATGTAGCAGGCGATGGCAGTCAACATCTGCAGTGAGGTGAGCGCGCCGAATTCGAGAGGGCTCTTGCCGCGGACATCGAGGACCAGAAGTACCACGTAGATGGCGGCCAGGTTCGAGCCGAACCGGACCAGGCAGTCCGCCAGAAGCAGACGTCTGAGCACGCGGGGCATCATGCCCCACACGGACCTCGCGTTCTCTCCCCGGGGTTCCGGAGCCGGAGGAGGAATGCGGTAGTAGCGGGATTGAAGGTAGATCGCGGCCAACGCGAACAGAATGGAGATCGCGAACCCGACGTGCATGCCCGACGCGAACCCCAGGCGCTCCATCAGGTACCCACCGATGGGCGGCGCGAGAACTACGGGGATGCGCTTCCAGATCGACTGGACGCTGAACCCCATCGCCCGTTGCGACGTGCCGAGAGTGTCGCCTATCAGGGCGAAGATTGCGGGCTGTGACATGCTGCTCCACGCCAGCACGAGCACGGATCCGGCGACGACCACCTCCCAGCGGTCCGTCACCAGATACAACGCATAGCCGGAGGCGGCTATCAGATTGAACAGGACGAGCGCGCGCTTGCGACCCATCCTGTCGGCAAGCCAGCCGCCCGGATACTGGTAGATCGTCGAGACGATCCGCACGAAGGAGCCATACACGCCGATCGCGACGGCGCCGGCGCCCAGCACTTCGAGGTACTTGGGAATGAAGCGGATCCAGAGCTCTTCGCCCATCCCGATCGCCAGGATGGCGCCCAACAGCACAAGGATGTTGTGCTCGAGCGCGAAGAATTCCCTCAAGGTCCTGACGGATAGCTTCCGCTGCATAACTCCGTGTCCCGTCCCCGGGTCAACGTTCGAGGATAGCTCTACTCGCGGAAGACGGACAACGGCCGGACCCAAAAGGGTCCAGCCACTGCCCGCCTCACAGAAGCGTGTTCCTGATGCTACCAAACCACATGAAACAGCCGGGCTCAGCCGTTTCGGATTACTTCAACAACATCATCCTCTTCGTCAGCACCTCTCCCCCGACCTCGAGACGGTAGAAGTAGACGCCCGACGGCAGGCTCACACCCTCGTCATCGCTGCCGTTCCACGACACGTGGTGGACACCGCCCGTCTCCCACGCGCCGCTCACAAGGACGCACACCAGCTTCCCCGAAGCGTCGAAGACACGCAGGTTGACGGTCCCCGGCTCGGGCAGCTCGTAGCTGATCACGGTCCTCGGATTGAAGGGGTTGGGGACCGCGTGGGTCAGGCGGAGTCTAGGAACCAAATCGTCGATGCCCGTCGAGATCCCGTCGGGCTCCGACGGATCGCTCTCGTTGCCGTTTGTGTCCCATGCCGTGACCACGTAGTAGACCCCGTGCTGGCTCGCTGGCGGGTCGTTGTCTTCGAAGTAGCCGGTGTACACGTAGGTGAAGGGGGCGATCGGGTCAAAGGAGACGATGGTGTCCCTGTAGACGGCGTACCGGTCGAAGTCTGGTTCGTTGTTCTCGTCCCAAGTGAGGATAATATGTGACGTGTCGCCCGTCGCCGTCAGATTCTGCGGCGGGGCGGGCGCGAGGTTGTCGACCGAATAGCCGCTGTCCGACTGTGAGTCGAAGTACACGCTGGCCGATTCCGTCGTCGCCCTGACGAAGAACGTCGACCAGCAGACGCCGCCCGCGGGCGTGGAATCGCACAGCGTGGGCACCGACACCTCGTAGAGCCACTCCTGCGTCGCCGGGACGCTACCCACGAGATCCCACCCATCCAGCCTGGTATCCTGACGACGGTAGATCTCGTAGCCCAGGACGACCGGCGGTGTCAGCGCGCCGTCGTACTCTGACCTCCCCCATGTCATGGAGACGCTGCCTCCCTCGTCGTCTGGCACGTCGGAAACCTCGCCCAAGCCCGGCTCGGCCGCAACGTACGGCCCGAGCGCACCGACGGGACCACAGCCTCCGCCCAGAATGCAGGGCGAGCTCCAGAACAGGTGGAAGTCGCCGCCCGGCGCATCCACGAAGTCGGGGTCCTCCTCGAAGTTGCCGGCGACGCCGGCCTGAGCCGCGATGCAACCGACCCAGTCGCCACCCGCGTTGCCGTAGACATCGGAGCACGCCAGAGTGGCACCGCTTGTGCCGTCGCACGATACCGCCGCGCCGGAGGCGCCGAAGGCCAGTATCGTGTTCGTGAAAACGGGCCCGGATGACGTGGCTGCCGCAACGGTCGCATCGGGACCCGAGTTACCGTAGAACGTGCAGCTCGTGAACTGAGGCCCCGAGCCGCCGTTACACGACACGCCGCCGCCCGACCCGATCGCCACATTGCCCGATACGACGCAGCCGGTGATCTCCGGGGACGAGTCCATGAGCCACAGTCCGCCGCCCACAGTCGCAGAGCCGCCCGTCAAAGTCAGCCCCTCTATCCTCGACATGCCGGGCACCGAGATCAGGCCCATGACACGCCCCAGGCCACCCGCATCGATCGTGACGCAGTCGGCAGACCCGGTGACGCTCTGGACAGAAACGCCGGGCGGAAGAGCAATGTCGTGCTCGTAGTACGTGCCGCAGTCGATCACTACAGTGTCGTAGGCGCTCGCCGAGTCCATCGCGGCCGCGATGCTCGGGACACCCGATGGGACGTCCCAGGTCACTGACGCGCATCCCACAGGGAAGGCGCCCATGTGCACCCCGCCTCCAAGAACGCACGGAGATGCGGAGCACAGGCATAGGTCGAGGGCGTCCCGGTCGCAGAAGCCGGGAATGGCCTCTATGTTCCCGTCCGAGCCAAGCTGGGTTGCTATCGCGCCGGTCCAGTTGCCCGAGGTGTATGCGTAGACGTCGGAGTCGGTGAACGCGGCCGACGATGTACTGTCACAGGACACCGCGGTGCCTGAGCCGTAGGCCAGGATGACCTCGGTGAAGGAGGGAGCGGACACGTTCGTGCAGGCTATCCCGGCCCCGGCCGCATCATTGTCGGTGAACGTGCATCGCTCGAACTGCGGACTCGAGCCGCCGGTGCACAGAACGGCGCCGCCCGACACGCCGGCGGAGCATCCGGTGACGACACAGTCGGAGATGACCGGCGATGAACCGGCCAGGCGGACACCCGCGCCGAAGATCGCGTAGCCGCCGGTAAGCGTGAAGCCTTCGACCTCGGTCTGGGGAGCGGCCCCATCGAAGTCGAGGACGCGCCCGAGCTCTCCTGCGTCAATGACAACACAATCCGGTTCGCCGGTCTCGCTCTGAAGGCGGACACCGGACGTCACCGCGATGTCGTGCTCGTGATACACTCCGGCCTCGACCTCAACCGTGTCGTAGAAGTGGGCCGAGTCCATCGCTGCCCCGATGGTCGGAACATCCGAGGCAACGTGCCACGTTCGGGAGAGACATCCAACGGGGAAGGCTCCCATGTAATCACCAATCCCAAGGAAGCAAGGCGAGCCGGAACAGATGTGGAAGTCGCCGCTCTCCGCGTCGCAGAATCCAGGGTCCGCCGAGATATTGCCGTTCGAACCCAGCTGGGAGGCGACGCACCCCACCCAGTCGCCGCCAGCGTTCCCGTAGATATCTGTGTGGTTGCACCACAGGTCGGCGGTGGCAGTGCAGTAGACAGCCGCGCCAGGGCCGCCGCCAACGATGATTGTGTTCCTCACCGAGGCGTCCCCGCCACCACGGTGAGTGATGCCGGAACCGTCCACGGCCTCGTTCTCGAAGAGCGTGCACTGGTACACATGCGGCTCCGAGCTATTGCAGATGAAGATCCCACCGCCCGACGTCGCGGTGTT
Organism: Candidatus Eiseniibacteriota bacterium; assembly: GCA_030595835.1. GTDB lineage: Bacteria > Joyebacterota > Joyebacteria > Joyebacterales > Joyebacteraceae > JALGZG01. The sequence goes on from JAUVLG010000010.1 coordinate 31,416, forward strand.
CCCCACGATCAGACACCGTTCGATGTCAGGTGACGCATCCCGCAGCAGGATGCCTCCACCGTCGGCCGCGTTCCCTCCCGTGATCGTGAATCCCGAGATCATTGCCGCGGCGCTGCAGTCGATACAGGAGATCACGCCTGCGGTGCCCTCCGCGTCGAGTATCGTGGAGGCAGCACCTCCTGAGCTGGTCAGCGTCACTCCTGACCTCGGTCTCAGCGGGAACGACTCCCCGTTCGTTGAGGGAGAGTACGTCCCGGGCGCCACGAGCACTGTGTCACCCCAGTAGGCCGCGTCGAGCGCGGCCTGAATCGTGGACGCGTCTCCCGGCACGTTCCACGTCACCGCCGGATCCCATGTCTCCATCAAGACGTCATCGATCATAACGCCCGCGTCCCCCGCGACACCGGGCCCGCAGCCGTTCATCGTCGTGTACATGGTGAACCGCACGCGGATGCTGTCCGCCGGGAAGAGACCGTGAATCGGATGCGCAAGGTCGAGGCCGTTCAGTGCCGTCTGTCCCCACCCGTCGCACGTCTCGAAGTCGCCCCACCATGCGACAATGTCGACGTAGTCGATACCGTTATTGGTCGCGGACACGGCCACGTAGTCGTTGTCGACCGTCGGGATCGCCAAGTGCATCGCGAACTTCAGCGTGCATACGGTCACTCCGCTGACGTCTACCCAGGGCGAGATGAGCGAGTTGTTCAGATTGGGTGGAATGAGACCGGTGTCCGCGTCGTCGCCGCACCACCAGGAGTGGCTGTCACTGTAGGCCGGGCAGGCCCTGTCTATGATGTGCCACCAGTCCCCAGAGGCTGGGACAAGTTCTGGGAAGCACAGACCTCCGCTCTCCACATCATCGTAGAAATAGATGTAGCCGCCGAAGTAGTCAAAGATTTTGATGTTGTCGACCATGAAGGCGCCGCCGTTTGAGAGGTACAGGCCGTCCTCGTCGGACCATATCGGATCGGAATCGAACAGGAAGCGGATCTTCAGGGGATTGTCGTAGTTGACCATGATATAGCCGTATGTCCCGATATCGGTCCACGGAGCGACGCCGTCGTAGCCCCCCTGCAGGTTGACGTACGCTCCGGCGCTCTCCGCCTGGACAAATGTGAAGTCGTATCCAGTCTCGCTGTCGTGACGGTATGCGTACGTCAGTACGGGGTAGGTCGCCCCGCTGACGTCAGTGGGGGGAAGACACAAGGCCTCGAACCAGTCGTTGCCGTACCCGCCATCCGAGTCGTAGTCGAACGTGCCGCACCACCAGGTGTAGTCGCCCTGGTACGCCATGTACGTGTCGACGTGGAAGTAGGATGTTCCCGCCTGGGCGGCGGTGTTGTCGACCGTCGTCCAGCCGTTCTCCCCGCTCTCCATGTCATCGAAAAAGATCGGGCGAGGACCTCTTGTAGGCGAGTAGTACTCGTATGAAGGAAGCGCCGTGTCCTTCGGCGAAGATGAGAGAGCTGGCGTGGTGGCGAGGCACAGAGTCACAAGCACAATGATGACGCGAGTCACGGCGGCACCTCTCTTTCGGTGGGGCGTCGGGCAGTGCGGAAAGCTTGAGGAGCAATCCGCAGTCGCCACAAGCTTCCAGCGGACTGCCGACAGCTTTTGATGGTCAGTATCAATTATACCACGCACACAGCGAACTGTCAATCAGAAACCACCCTCCGCCGCGGCAGCGGCAAACAGAGAGACGGACGACAGTAGAACCCCTGCGGGCTCAACCATCGTCCGTCTCAGAAGAGCGTAGTCCTGCTGGCACTGCACACCCGGAGCAGTCAGGTTCAGCCCTTGCGGATTACTTCAACAACACCATCCGCTTCGTCAGCACCTCTCCCCCGACCTCAAGCCGGTAGAAGTAGACGCCGGAGGCGACTGCCAAGCCATCGTCATCGCGGCCGTTCCATGGCGCCGTCTGTCTGCCCGCGTCGAGCAGCTCACCCGCGACCAACGTGCGGACGAGACGCCCGGAGAGATCGTAGACCGCAAGGTCCACGCGGCCGGCAATCGGCAGCTCGTACTGGATGAGCGTGACGGGATTGAACGGGTTAGGGGAGTTCCCGTGGAGGATGGCTCGATCGCCCGCGGCGACCGGGCCCGCTATGCCGGTCCAGAGACCCTCCGTAACCTGCAGGAACTGGTCGGCCGCCACGTCCGTCGCGCGCTCCACCAGCCCCAAGGGCCAGCGGATCTCCAGCGTATCGACCACCGTGGCTTCGCCCAACCCGAACTCCGCCGGGAGCGAGTTCTGCGAGAAGTTGCCCGACCCGCTCGTGATCTCCCTGATCTGCGAGGATCCTCCGGCGACGACCCGAACGCGCGCGCCTATCGCCGAGCGGTTCGATGCGGTCCCCTCGAGCTCAACGACGAGCCAGTGGCTCAGCTCGCCGATCTGGTTCTCGTATAGGGCATTGGCGCCACCGTTCGTCACGTAGACATCGCAGTCACTGTCGCCGTCGTAGTCGGCCCACGCACCGCCCCATCCGGAGCCGTCGTCGTCGAGCGGGGGGTCTGAAGCATCGGCAAACGCTCCGCCTCCATCGTTCTGAAACAGCCTGTCCGGGTCGTTATAATTGACGACATGCAGGTCGAGGTGCCCGTCGTTGTCCGTGTCCACCCACGCAACGGCCATGCCGTCATGGGCGTCTGCCAGGAGCGGGGGCGTCGCGTCTGTGAAGGCTCCGCCGCCGTCGTTTCTGATGAGCCTGTTGGTGCTCCACATCTTGGTCAGGTAGATGTCCAGGTCGCCGTCGTTGTCGTAGTCGCCCCACGCGGCGCCCATCGTGATACCTGAATCCGCGAGAGCCGGAACCGTCGCGTCGGTGAAGACTCCCCCACCCTCGTTCCTGAAGAGCCTGGACGAATACACCGCCCTGGTGAGGTAGAGGTCCTGGTCCCCGTCGTTATCGAAGTCCGCCCAGGCCGCCGTGCGTCCCCTGCGCGCATCGTCCAGGGGCGGCAGTGTGACGTCCGTGAACGTCCAGGTGGGCGGGCCGTCGTTCTTCAGGAGCTTGTTGGGTCCGTCGTTGACGATGTAGAGGTCAACGTACCCGTCAGAATCGAAATCGGCCCATGAGGCGCCGTAACCCGCACTCGCGTCCGCCAGCGGGCCCGTCCCCGCACCGTCAGTGAAGGCGCCCGTCCCGTCGTTCACGAAGAGTTGGTTCCGACCATCCTCGTTGACGAGATAGATATCAAGATCACCGTCGTTGTCGTAGTCCGCCGAAGCCACGGCGGTGCCCGCTCCGGTGTCGCCGAGAAGCGCCGTGGTGGCGTCGAAAAACACGCCTCCGCCGACGTAGCTGAAGAGCTTGTTGGCCGAGTCATTGTTCGCGACGTAAATGTCGAGGTCACCGTCGCCGTCGTAGTCGCCCCACGCGATGCCGGCGCCTCGGGACGGGTCCGCGATGACCGGATGGGTGGCGTTCGTCCACGGCGCACCGAGTCTGGCAACGGGCGGCACGACAACGAAGCTCGGGTCACCCGCGAACCTCATGCACGCGAGCTCGCCGCACTGAGGGAAGTCCGCGTTGGCCTGGTCGTGGGCGTCCTTGACCGTGTAGCCGGCATTCATGTACCCGAAGAGCGCCGTCTGCCACTGGATTGAGCTTATCCAGCAATCGCCGCAGAACTCCTCGCCCATGTTGCAGTAACCCACGGTCGTCGTCTCGAGCGACGAGCCCTTGCGGAACTCGAACGACAGGGAGTTGTTGCCCGTATCGCACATCCCGCCGCAGCTGCCGACGAAGGTGAACGGCATCTTCCCGTAGTTGGCTATCCAGTCCTCTATCTCGCTCGCGGTGGTCGACTCGTAGTCCTGGCCACCGACGCACCCGCTTGCGAACGACGAGCTGCCACCGTGCGCCAGCTCGTAGAACATCGCAACCGTGGTGGACTGGATGCGGGCCTTCACCTCATACTCCTCCGGCCAGATGATCTCCTCCGTCGAGTAGCCCATCGTGTTGAACCACGCGGACGCGTTCCCCGACCACGAGTCCCACGCCCCGCTGCAGGGAGCGTTGTAATGGGGACCCGTCAGCGAAAAGGAGCCGTAGGGCGGCGGCACGCCGGGACCGAGGTAGGTGCCACGGACGGCGTCGACCACGCTGATGATCTGCGCGCCCGCGTCGGTGACGCTGCGGACGACCCAGCATGGATTCACGGGCGTGGGGTCAAGCGGGAGCACATCGGACTCCGGCGAGATCATGTAGAGCCGAGAGAAGAGAGGGGTCCCCTCCGCCATTGCCTCGGCGTCTTCGCGAGACAGGCGAACATCGGGGGCCACGGTGGGCAGGCCGTCTCTCCAGTGCTCCTTCCGGGCAAGCAGTTCTCCTGTCCGGATGTCGAGCTGGTAGACGATGAAGTCCTTCTCGACGGTCGCCTCCCCGAGCATCCTCTGATGGAAGTAGACGAGCTTCCCGCCTATCTCGGCCTGATGGAATTCCTTCCCGGCATCGCCGTGCTCCAACGCCAGTTCCTCAAAGGTCACCGCGTGCGCGGCAGAGAGGAACAGGAAAGCAAGCGCGAGCGATACGAGCGCCGACGACGGTCGTCTGCTGTGTCTCATCTACTACTCCCCCTGACTCACGATCTGTCCGAAAAGAGAGAGGGGCCGGATAACCGGCCCCGTCCCTTCCTGAGAGCTAACTACCGTATGTAGACCATCTTCACTTCGTCCTCGCCCACGTCCGTGATGAGGCGGGCGAAGTAGACTCCCGACGCCGCGGGCTGTCCTGAAAGCCGGCGACCGTCCCAGACAACGGAACTCTCCCCGCTCTTCTGTAGCACGCCCTCGCACCGCGCGAACAGCTTCCCGGCCGCGGAGTAGATCTCGACACCGGCCAGAGTCGCGCCGGGTGCTACGAAGCTCACGGTGGCACTCCCGCTAAAGGGATTCGGCGAGATGCCCGTGATGCGCGGGGCGTCGACCTCGTTCTCCGGCACGCCGGCCCATGACTCGAGCGCGCAATCAAGCGTGGTCCATCCTGTCGTGTCAACGACGACATCGGTGAACGTCTGCGTGTCATACCCGAAGGCGGAGAACTCCACGGTGTAGATTCCGGCCTTGAGCGGGCGCCAGTAGCGCCCGTAGTTCGGGTCGGTCGTGCGTGGCGTCAGATCCTCCGACGTGTTCTCCAGGATCTCCACCTCGGCCACGATAGGCGCCCTGGCGACTGCGTCCGTCACGTGGCCAGTGAGGCCCGGTCCCCCTGCCCTCTCCAACAGATAGTACGAACCCGTCGAGACGCGCTCGCAGATGGCGTCGACCCTGTGGCCGCCGGGCTGGCAAAGCTGGCTTAGGATCTCCATGGTGAGCCCAATGGTTCCCACAATGCCGTACTGCCAGTTCCTGCACTTGCCGGCGTCGGCGTAGCCGTAGACCGCCGAATAGGGCACGTCCTCCTCAGTCAGGGTCCGTGCGCACAGCTCGCTCACTATCGGGTAGATCGTGTGGTGATCGGGCGAGAACCCCTGGAGCGGCCAGTACCATGGGTAGTAAACCAGGTCTCCCAGGGAACTCAGGGGACTGTGGTAGTTGAGTGAGAAGAGCGGCTTGTGCTCGAGACAGAAGTCGCATATCAACTGCGTCTCGCTCTCCGAGCCCGCGGAAGGACCACGGTAGTACTCGGAGGCGGGGTTGGTGCTTCCGCCCTGGTCCCAGTTGTAGTCGTAGTTGTGGTTGATGTCGACGCCATCGTAATCGAGATCGAACTCACCGTTATCGTTGTTGTCGAACTTGTTCTTCCGCCAGATGGTGTCGATCCCAGCCGTGACGATATCGTGACCCTCGGGGTTCAGAATGGGTATGAACCATATCTCGAGGTCGTCTATCCACTGTGTCACCGTGTCGTTGACACCGTAGGCCGCGGTCATCTCGTCGAGCATCCACATGATGACCTCGAGACCCATGACCTCCTCAGCGTGGTGGATGCCGTTGTAGAAAACGACCGGCTCGTCCTCGTCTGTCCCCACGTTGTCTGAGAGCTTCACACCCCAGATGTCCAGCCCGTCCTGCATCGACTGACCCAGCGTGTCGACCCTGACGATCGCGGGATAGCTCGCGGCGAGCGCGAGGATCTCCGCGTGGACTTCCTCTTTCGTGTGGTAGCGCTCATCGAGCGCCAGCGCCGGTGCCGCTGCCGCCAGTACGACCAGTGCGACGATCACCAGCAGGATCGCGGGCCGTAGCGCTGCCTGACTCATGGATCTCATGTGATGTGCCTCCAGGTTGCTCGCGCCATTACCATGGTGCTCTCGGTGCCGTGTTCTCAGTGCCGTGTTCTCGGCGCCGTGTTCTCGGTGCCGTGCTCTCAGTGCCGGGTCGCCGCTCCTACCGGCCTGCCCGGGTACCTCATCACTTCAGAAGCACCATCTTCGCCGAGTGCTCCTCGCCAAGCGCGTGCAGGCGCGAGAAGTAGACACCGCTCGCCACGGGCTCGCCGGCGTCGTTCGTGCCGTTCCAGACAACCTCGTGCGGTCCAGCCTCTACTCTCTCGCTTACGAGCGTCGCTACACGTCGCCCCGCTATGTCGAAGACGGCGAGCTCCGCCACGCCGGCCGCCGGTATCGAAAACGCTATCCTCGTCACCGGGTTGAACGGGTTCGGCCGGTTGCCGAGAACCCGCACGCCCAGCGCCGCCGCGTCATCGATTCCCGTGGACGGATATCCGTCAGGCGGGTCGGTCGTGAACTTGATGGCCCTGCTGTTCGTTAGAGCAGCCGCGTGGTCCGGATACATTCTGAAGAAGCTGTACTCCAGCCCGTCGGTCTGGTTGAGGTTCTCGATGCCGACGGTCGCACCGTTCGCCGTGTCAGCGTTGGCGATGGTGCGATACTGGAACAGGATCTCCCCGTCGCCCGACGCGGTCGGATAGACATCCTGGTCGTAGAGAATGAGCTCGAACGTCTGTTCGTATGGCACGAGGCTGGTTGTATCCACATACGTGGATTTCACGCGGCTCCACTCGACCGCGAACCGACCGCTGCCCAGGTTCTTGTAGAGCACCTTGCCACCGGCGTTCGGATCGAGATCGTCCCAGAAGGGCGCAATCATTCCGGCCGGCCCCAGCGGTGCGCCGATGGGCGTGTTCCTCGGCTGAGTCTCCCACTCGGGCTGGGACCCCATACCGATATCGCCGTTGCTGCAGATGCCAATGGTGTTGAAGTCCTCACCGTAGTACCGGAACGTGAACGGCAGGGCGACGTCGACCATATCGTCGTAGCCCATGCCGAGGTCGGTGCCGCTGCCGCCGTGTGACGGATCGAGCTCGATCCAGGAGTAGGTCGGTGCCTCCAAGTAGCCCGAGTCCGTGTCGTCGTAGCAGTAGTAGCCGTGGTTGTCCGGACCGCCGGGAGAAGTCGAAGTCGGCGAACCCACGACAAGCGGGAAGACGACGAACTGCGCGAGGCCATCGTCGCCGCTGATGTCGATGGCGAGCTCAAACTCGTGACCGACGGCCACGTCTGCCGCCGCCATCAGGCGGAACCTGTCGCCCATCGTACCTTGCATGCTGCCGCCGCCGGCTATGCTGCCCCAGTACCCGTAATCATCGATGCTCGTCAGACCGCTCGTCGGGACCCTGAGTTCGCCGCTGACCGACGTCGCGCCCTGCGGCCCGTTGTTCTTCAGGTAGACGACGAGATCTGCGCTCTCGCCGGGGTCAAGCACGCCGTCGCCGCCGTCCACCACCACTACCGAGTAGAAGGAGAGCGTCGGCGCTCCGACCACCACCCGCACCTCACTCGTCCACGTCGCCCGCGATCCATCCGAGGCCAGGAGCTCGAAGAGCAGCTCCTCACCGTCAGGGCACCCGTTCAACACCTCGAACACGAACGGCTGGCTGCCCGACGCGGTGCCGCCACTGGGGATGCTACCGTAGGTGGCGCTCTGCGGAGTCACGACGCTGACCCAGCACGAATGCTCCGCCACGTCGAACGAGCAGCTTGCGCCTGTGACCGAGGCCATCCCATAGTTCTTGAGCGTTACGGAGAACTCGATCGTCTCGCCGGGGTTCACGACGCCGTCGCCGTTGCCGCTGCTGAGTCCCGAGCCGTCGTCGTCAATCGCGTCGCCGTAGTACCCGACGTACCCCGCAGGCGTACCGACCACGGCCTGGCCGGTGTAGGGCACAAACTCACTTCCGCACACTGTGACGTGCACTGTTCCCGCGGTCTCAGCCGGCATGGGCATGAGCACCCTGGAATCGCCGGTCAGGACCCGCGACTCGATAAACTCATCCGCCTTGTAGAGGATGACCTCCGCGCCGGGGACGACGTTCCCGCCGGAATCGGTCACGTTGATCTCGAGGAAGTTCTGTCCGAGGTCAACGGTCGTATCGTGGCTGACCGTGAAGCTGCTCGGCGTGTCGAACCTCATCCACAGCTCGGGATCACCGATGACGCTGTAGACGTTGTAGTAGTAGTCGACCCAGTCCTCTCCTACCCGCTCGTCGATGAACCACTTCCAGACCTCGAACTTGGCGCGCACCAACGCCTGGCCGAAGTGCTCCAGATCCTCGTAGAGCAAGCCCTGGTAGAAACCGCTGCCGATCGCGTTGTTCCAGCGTGTGTGTGTGTTGAAATCGCTGGGCCCGCACATGACCGGACCACCCCTGAGATTGCCGGGCGAGCCCGAACGAATCCACGCCTCGCCGAAGCACGGGTCGTAGCCCCAGCTCTCCCAGTTGGCGGTTCCACAGACGAAGCTCGTCATCACCGGCAACATGCCACCGTTCGACAGAGCATTGATGTCCTCAACGTAATACTCGGGGTAGTGCCAGCCCTGGGCCGCGCCCCATCCGCGGTAGTTGACGAAACCCACGCCCGAGTCAATGATGGAGCCGATCGGATTCGGCGCGATGTAGGGCGGGTACATGACCGTGTCGACTTGGGCGTAACCGCAGTCCAGCAGCATCTCGCGCACGCGGAGCACGGTCTGGCGCGGAGAAGTCGGTGGTGGCGTGGCGCCGTAGTTGCCCGCCACCATGAGCGCGTTCTTGTACCAGTCGTTGTTCGCCCCGTCGCAGTCGCGCTCGTACGACATGACCTTGAGCGTCGCGACGGTGGCCTCCGTCGGATTGTCGACCGACATCCGTCCGACAATGACGTCGGGGAAGTAGTCGCCGCCGGAAAGCTCGGCGTAAGGATGGTCAGCGACTTGGTCGATCGGCACGGCAGGCACATACCAGCACGGCATCGTGCCGTAGGTGCCGCTCATGGTGCTGTCCCCGACCAGGAGCACGTAGTCCGGCGGGTTGGGCCACGTATCATAGGCGGTCTGAATGTAGTCCTTGATGTCCTGGTTCGTCGGGCTCGCGCCGATCTGCGAGAGCGTCACAAGCGTGGTCTCGATCCCTCGCTGCCGCTTCCACTCGACGAAGGGTCCCATCGCGGCGGCGTAGTCATCGACGGTAATGACGAGATACGAACCTCGGCGAATTTCGCTTCTTGGAAGCTGGTCGTAGTTGTCGACGACCGCCGCATAGATAGGCTCGAACGCCGCGGAACGGAAGGGCCTCTCTACGCGCTTCGGGTTGACGCCCTGCTCGCTCGTGGAGTTGAGCCTGAGCTCGAGCCTCTCCACGACCGAAAGCGTTCGCGTGACGGGGTTGTATCTGACGGGATTGACGCGGACGGATACGAGTCGAAGGTCCCTGAAGACGCCAGGCTCACCCACGGAAGCGACGTCGGCGGGGTAGAATGCGTCGGTGGCGTAGACGGACGCGTCGGGAACGGCCTCGATCAGCTCACGCCCCTCGAGCGCGAACGGGCGCGCGGCCGCAACGTCATAACCCTCGAGCACGCGCTCTTCAAGAGCCACAACCTCGAGTTCGACATCACCGTAAGCGGGAATCGCCACAAGATAGGACAGCACGGGCAGATCGGGCATGCCCGGGTTGCTGAGACTGCGGGCGCCCAGGATAGCCAGGTCGACGGCGCCGGGGAAACCCCTGAGTGCCGGCTCGACGATCATGCCGGGGATCTCGACCTCGATCACGGTCGTCGAGATATCAGTTGAGACGATCCTGGTCGCCACTTCCTCCGCGACCTGCCCTTCACGGAAGGGCACCCACTCCCTTGCGGAGGCGAACGAGAAGACCAGAAGCACCAGTAGAACGGCGATTGCAGTTGAGCGTGTCACTACGCTGCTCCTTCCCCCGGTTGTCGTCACCTTCAGTGACAGACTGCGCGCTTGCTTCTTCTATTCCTCTTCAGCGACCACCAGACCCCAGTCCCGGTCGGCCACGTACACATACGAACCTGTGACGAACACGTCGTTGGCGAACGGAGTCTCGAGGAAGCCCGCCGCCCGCGGGTTCGTCGGATCGGTCACATCGAAGACTCGAAGTCCGCCGGTATGTGCGGCGACGTAGACCTTGCCGTCGCGATACGTGATCCCGTCGGCCATCCCATCCGTGTCCGCGCTCCCGATTATGCTAGGGCTGCTCGGATCGGAGATATCTATGACCTGGAGCCCCCTTCGCCAGTCGGCGACGTAGGCGTAATCGCCTTCGGCCGCCACCGCTCGCGCCTCGCCGGGCGTGTCAACGGATCCCAGGAAGAACACGTTCCTGACGTCCGTGGCGTCGTAGATCGACAGCCCCAGTTCCTCGATCGCGAGCAGCGCGAGGTTCCCGTGCAGGCAGATGCCGCGGGCAACGCCCGAGCCACCTTCGTCACTGGCCTGCCGGAAGTACCAGGTCTCCAGACCCGCGTACCAATAGCACTCCTGCGCCTTGAGCCCGTAGCCGTCCGCCGTGAGAACCTCGTGGTAGTCACCAGGCGTCACCTCACGTGTGACGACGTCCCTGGTGAAGGTCCCCTGCCCGTTGCTCTGCCAGACCGGATTCAGGAGATCGCTCACGTCGTAGACGTATATGCCCTGCGCCCCGATCGCCGCGAACGCCAGTGAATCGCTGGCCACGTACGAGCAACCCATCGCCGGGTAGGACGTCTCCCCCGTCGACAAATACTCAGGGTTCGCGGGGTCGGACACGTCAACCAGCACGAGCCCGCCCTGGCCGGCGGCCAGGACACACAGCGTTCCTGCGACTTCCACGTCCTCGGCGTACCCCGCAATCGCGAGCGTACCCACGATCCTGTAGCCGCCGGTGCCATCATCCGGCTCGACAGGGCTGCCCTTCTGGGCACACCCCGCCGCATACACGAGCACGGCCGCGGCGACCAGCAGCGTCACCACGCCGTGAAGGTGCTTAGTGCCCATTATACCAGTACTTACGCGTTCAGTCAAGGAATCGCTCTCCCTCGAAAATGAGCCGTATGCCGACCCGGTTCGCCGTGTAGTTCCTGGAAGATCCCAGTTCTTCAACGTAGTCCGACTCAGAGCTCCGCCGCCGGTGCTCGTGGAAAACCTCCAGAGTCATCCCCTCGGTCAGTTGGTGGGCGCTTCGGGTCGAGAACGTCCAATAGGTGTCCTCCCGGCCCGCGTGATAGGGGTCGTCCTCGACGCTCTTGCTCGTCTGGTAGAAGCGCACCTGAAGCCTGACTCCGAGCGTCAGGACCGTCGGGACATCCCGCACGCGTCCCACGTCCCACCGCACCTTCAGACCGTACTCATCCTGCTCGTAGCTGATGTCGCTGTCGTTCGATGCACCCCCGGTCTCACCCACCTCGTCGTAGCCGAGTGCCGTGAGCTTCCGAATGGCGTAGCCAAGATCCACGCGGACCCCACGCACCGGCCGCACGATGGCGACCAGTCCGGTTGTCCAGGCATCGGAGTCGTACTCGACGAAGTCCTGGTTGTACCCCATGTAGTCGTACTTCAGACGTGCGATGAGATCCACGGGCAGCGACCTGTCGCTGCCGATCTCCAGCCGCGCTGAGTGCTTCCGGAAGTCGCAGGAACGGTACGGGTCGTCGCCGCCGGCGTCTGCGTCCCACAGATATCGGACGTGGTAGCTGGGAATGGCGTAGTAATCGGCGAGAACGTACGCGATCCCCGTCCTGGTCTCCTTCACACGGGCGCCCAGCTTGACGAAGCTCTTCTCCCCGTTTATCACCGCCAGTCGTGCGTCAGCCGAGAGTCTCAACTCCGTTGTGCGCCTGCCCGGTTCCTCTCTGACGAGCGACAGATCGACCGACGGCTCAAAGCGAACGTCGTCAGCGTACTCAACCGGGTACTTCTCCGCATGCCTGCCGTCCAAGAAGTCGTCAACGTCGGCGTCCGGGTAGTTGAAGATGTTGCTGACATACGCCGCCCCGAGCTCGCGCCGCCAGGCCAGCCGCCATGGCAGGACATCGGGAGCACGCACGGTAGGATTGACGTCGAGGACGCCCAGCGCAGGCGCCACGAGCGTGAGCTCTACGGAGTGTTCTCCGGACGGGATACCGAGCGGCACCCTCACGGCCCTGCCGCCCCGCCAATCGGGATGCGCGGGGTAGCCGGCCGTTCCCGCCGCCGGCCTGAACACAGAATGCCACATCGCTCTGCCGTCGAGCGTGAACACTACGTCGACGTTGACGTCCGGCGCACCGTCCTCGAACCTCCAGCGCAGTATCGGCTCGAAGACGGCGGGACCCTCGACGGTGAACGACAGTGGAGAACCGACGGTCAGCGGGAGGTACGTGTACACGTTCCCGGAGATCTCGAGCTCCACGGACTCGGGCGCACCCACGGGAATCACGCGGGCGGCCGACAGCGGAAGGGCCAACAGAAGGCAGGTGACAAGAGTCAGTGATGCGAGAACCGCCGTGGCGTTACGGCTCATTCGTCAGATCCCCGCGTGGTATGTAGAACTTGATGGCGAGCCCGCCCGCGACCGTGTCAGCGAGCCGGAATTCGTACGTGTGCGCCCCGCGTGGGACCTCAAGCACGAAGTATCTGAGCGCACCGGGAATGACGTCATTTCGATCCCTCATGACAACGGTCTCTGACGGCTCCCCGTCGATCCTATAGAGACACTCCGGAACGCCCGGCTCCCGGACACCTATGATGTAGGTCTGGTCACCGAGCATCGTGGCGTCATAGAGCAGCCTGGTATTGACCTTGATGCTCGTGGGACCGACAACGTCGAGCGCGACGAGCGTGCCCCCTGTCATCAGGTAGTAGGTCAACTCCTTGTCGCGATAGTAGAGCGTCTCGACCGAGTCGTAGTTCCTGGGTGCTATGGACACCAGCGAGGGCTTCGACTCGGCCGACTCGAAGAGCCGCGCGTCGGCGGAGTGCCCGCCGACAACCCTGAGGTCGTACCCGTGGCGCCCGGTCGGAACATCGATGTAGATGCGACGGATAACACCTGGGCGGAAGCTGTTGAACGCGACGTAGAACGCCGACTCCTTCGGGTAGGCTTCCTTCTCGACCGTCTCCACGTGGACACCGTCCCGCGAGATGGACACGCCGTATTCCACGCTCTCGCGGTCGTTGGGCACGCGGACGCGCGTCAGGATCTTGACCCGCGTGGGTCCCTCTACGGAGAAGGTCAGAGGTTCGTCGGCCGTGAAGTGGTAGTACGTCCGCTCCGAGCCTTCGACCCAGATACTGGTCTTCCCCGAGTAGTCGGTCGGCCTGAACGACTTCCAGTTGGCCGCGGCGGAGACCTGCGCCGGCACCACGGCCAGCACCGCGGCCAGCACCGCGATCATCACGCCAAGGGTGAGAGCTCTTCTCATTGCGCCTCCGGTCCGAGCTCGTCCGCCCGGATCTCCCGGGCGGCAGTCAGAACTGCCGCATGCCACGCGGTGGTCAGCGCCGCCACGTGCTACCGCGGCTTGCGGAACAGGTAGTGCTTCAGGTCGATCCTGACAACCACGAAGATCAGGAACCCGTAGAGGACCGCCAGGATCCCCGCGAGCGGGACATTGTACCTGTCTCTGAAGAAGATCCCGCCGGTCCCGATGTCGGGAAGCGGTGTTGGCTCCGCCGCGAGATCATAACGCTCGATGAAATGGTCGGCGCTGGGCACGTGCAGCACGGGCATGCCCTGCTGAGCCATGCGGACCAGCGTTCCCCGCCTCGGGAAGTTCTTCGTGCCGAGGTTCCTCGCGAGCCCGGGCCTGAGAAGACGGTAGACCTGCTCGCTTCCGGTGCTGGCCAGACCGCCTCCGACGTTGACGTAGGCGGCGTAGGCGTCTCCGTCCGCTGCTTCCTCGTATATGTCCATTCTGCGAGCGATGCTCTCGTCCAGCGTCGGCTCGTCAATGAGAAGAACGCCGTTCCTCACCGCCGCGCTGTCAACCAGTGCGCGGCCCTCGGGTGTCAGTCCGCGGCCGCGGTCGTCACCGCCACCCCTCGACGCCGCGACGGAGCGGTGCTTCAGGAGGCCCCCGTCTATCAGCACCGACTCCATGTCCAGCCACGTGAGGTCGGGGTCGTTCGCCCCCCACATCGACGAGCCGACGGAGGTGATGGTCACCGGCGTGGCGCCCAACGTCTCGATGGCCACCAGCACCGCCGCGTTCAGCATCGGGAACGCCCCCGTGACAGCGACCGCCACCAGGTCGCCCTCTCCAACACGGCCACGCTTGAGAAGTTCCACGAACACCGCCGCGAGATTGGGGTCGAGCGCACGGAGCTTCTGATTGTGAGAGCCTTTACTCGAGGTGATGGGCGAAATCTCCTGACCTATGAGCCCAGTCTCGTTCGGGTCATTGACGACGTCTATCGGCTCGCCCAACCCCAGCCGTGCCTCCCGAATGGCGTCGAGCCCTGCCCGCGTCAGGGTCGCCGCTTCCATCTTCTCGTTGAAGTACTGCTGCATCACCGGGCTTTTCGAGCGCTCGGCGACCGCCACAAGCGCCAGCCCGACGACGGTGAGCGCTACGAGACTCATTACGTGAACCCTACCAGGCCGGTATTTCAATCGGTACTCCTCCGACGGCGACAATGAGAACGAGTCGGACCAGGACGGCCGCCATCAGCATCGCCATGATGGTGGCGACCGCGCCCTGCCTTTCCATCCAGTAGGCGATCAGTCCGGGGATGATGTAGCCGATGGCCTCGAAGCTCACGAACTCCGGGAGCTCGGGCCGACCGAAGAAGACCCGCGTCATGTGGCCGCAGATGAACCCGACCAGGATGACCATGACCAGGTGCCGCTTCCCATAGAGAAGCATCACCCGGCCGAGCAGGCGGACGATAAGAAACGTGATGATGGCGGCCCCGATCGTTCCGACGACCCGCCAGGGCTCGGCCATGGCCAAGGCGATATAGCCCGGGACCACCATGCCACCCGCCGCGAGCCCGAAGGCCTCCGAGAAGATGAGGCTCATCACAAGCCCAAGGCCTACCGCGATAGGTATCACTCTCTCTTGCTCCTCTCTCGGAACAACGACAGTATCTCGCTACCCGTGCCGCCGATGTTGCCCACGCCCACGACGATCGCGCGTTCGGGCGTCAACTCGACGACCTTCCCGAAGACCTCCTCGGCGCTCTTCCCGCCGAGGTCGTGGATCTTCTCCGGCGCCAGACCGCGGCCCCTGGCTATCGATTTCACGGGATGGGTCATTCCGCCGGTCAGGATGTAGTGATCGGCGGGAAGATCGTCGGCGATGATCTCGCCGAACTGGAAGACGCGGTCCGGGCGGTCGGCGCGCATGCTGGCAATGACGATCACGGTCCGGCCGGGATCAGAGTGCGGGTTCAGTGCTTTCCAGATAGCCACCGTCGACTCACGGTCGTTCGCCGCGAACGCGCTCACGAACTCGAGCTCCTTGCCGCCCTCGCGGACCTTGTGAATGAAAAGCGCGCCAGGGTCGGGCATCGCCTCTCGCATGCCTTTCACGGCGGTGTCGGACGAAACGCCAAGATGCTCACAGACGGCGAGCGCCAGTACGACGTTCTCGAGGTGCTCGACGTACCTGAAACCCTGCGAGAGGCTCTGGTCAGCCGCCTCGGGCAGGACTTCGTGCACCTCGGTGCTCTGCCCCACTGCCTGCTCCGCGAAGGTCTGGAGCCGCGCGTGCTCGGACGTGAAGAGCGCGCCTCCTGTCGGAACCGTCCCGGCGAGAGCGACCGCCACGTCGTCCACCGTGGGACCCATGACGTCCAGGTGGTCCGGCCTCGCGTTCGTGATGACGCCCACCGTCGCCTTGACGATCCTCTGCTCGCAGAGCCGCTGAAGGTCGGGCCGGATGGCCATGCACTCGAGGACGAGCGCCTGCGCACCCTCGCGCCTGGAGCGCCTCACGATACCCAACTGCTCGCGGATGTTGGGTGGACCGGGCCTTGAGACGGGTTCCTCGGCGCCGTCCGGGTGGATGTACCTGGCGGCGGAACCGGTAGTCTTGGCCACGGTGCGTATGCCCCCTGCACGAAGACCGGCCGCGATGAGTCGCGCGACGGAGGACTTGCCCCGGGTGCCGTTGACGTGAACACGGATGGGGATTGCACGCAGGTTGGCTAGATGCACGCGGTATTCCACGACGCCGTAGATAAGGAATGCCGCGGCCAGCAGGGACACCAGAATCATGCTTCCGGTCCTCCCCGAGCACGGGAACGAGGTGTCAGCACAAAAGTTGCGCCGGTTCCCCGTCACCTCGGCGCGGCCTCTGGCCCTCCCAGCTGAGGCGCGCGAAGTGAAACGAAGCCGGCACGAGGATGATACCAGACCGGGCCACCTAAGTCAAGTACGCGAATCCGGGCCCGCAGGCGCCAGCCGCTTGAGGCTTAAGCACTTACGGGCCCGGTTGCATTCATGCGACGCGCCGTCAGGCGCGTTCGGTGAGGTCTATTCGAACGACGCTTTGATCTTGCCCCAGCTCGAAGGCTCAACGGCCGTGAAGCACTCAACATCCCCGGCGCCGATCAGCTGCCCGCACGAGCTGTTGGCGGGTGCGCAGGGCGAGGTGTCGTACAGGGTCAGGTCGCCCGAGGGCGCGTCGCAGAACTGCGGCTCCTGCGAGATATTGTCGTTGATGCCGGTCTGGTCGGACAACTGCCCGCCGTAGTTGCCGCCCACGTTGTCAAAGACGTTGCAGCACGTGATGGCCGCCTCCCGCAGGGGCTCGTACGTGTACCAGATACCCCCTCCCGCGAGGGAGTAGGCCACGATCGTCCTGCTGATGACGGGGTCTGGCGAAGCCAGCCACATGCCTCCCGCGCTGGCGGCCCTGTTCCCCATGAACGTGCAGCCTGTGATCTCGAGGGCGCTTCCGTAGTCCACTCTCAAACCTCCGCCCGCACCTGACCCGGGCACCTCGTTCCAGAGCACGGAGCAGTAGGTCAGTACGAACACTCCGGAGCGCAAGTAGATGCCCGCGCCTCCGCCCGCCTCATTATCTCTCACCGTGCAGTTGGTTAGAGTGGCGTCGCTCCGGTCGAAGTAGACCCCACCACCGTGGTACTTGGCGTAGTTACCCTGGATGTGGCAGTCCGAGACCGTGATGCTCACTCCGGAGTAGCACGCGATAGCGCCGCCCATGCCGTTGCTGCTTCCCCCTGCGTTGTTCCCGATGAAGAGACAGCCGGTGACGGTCGGCGTGGACGTGCCCGTACAGTAGATCGCGCCGCCCTTGTATTCGGTTCCGCCTCCGTCGACAGTGTTCGAGCCGAAGACGCACCCACTGATGGTGGGAGATGCCGACTGGCAATAGATGCCTCCCCCATTGCCGGAGACGTATCCGTTCGTAACCGTCACGTCCTGCAGAACGGACGAAGAGCCCTCCCCTGAATTGAAGACAAAGGCCCTGTGCGACTCGAATTCATCCCCGCCGCAGTCGATGGTCACGTCCGCGGGGTCACCGCTCAAAGACCGCACGGTGACGGCCTTGCCGCCGAAATCGATGTCGCGGTTGCCGTCACCCTGGAACGTGCCCGCGGCCAGCTTGATGATGTCGCCAGCGGTGACCGCATCAAGGGCCGCCTGTATGGTCGCGTGATCGCCCGACCCGTTCGGCTCGATCAGATAGGTCGCCGCAGTCGCCGGTGAACACATCGACAGCAGACTGACGGCGGTCAGAGCTACCGCACACGCAGCTATAGCCACAGACGGCACAGTGTCCCTCCCCGTGCTGGAGTCTTCAGGTACTATCGGATCCTTCGGGCAGTATCGGAGCCTCCATGATGACATCGGAGCCTCTCGATAATACTGGAGCCTCCGGAGGCAAAGCAATGCCTGTCTCCGGAGGCTCCTGATGATCTCCTGCAGATGTCGCGTGACTGTCCCTGACCGCTACTCGAAGCTGGCCTTGATCTTGCCCCAGCTCGAGGACTCCACGGCCGTGAAGCAGTCCACGTCCTCGGCACCGATCAGCTGTC
>JAUVLG010000226.1 GCA_030595835.1 Candidatus Eiseniibacteriota bacterium
GAAGATGAATGCCGCGGTCGCTACCATGCCGACCCCGGCGAAGATACCCAGGTACTTCTTCTTCCCCCCGGTGAAATCGGAGACGGCCCCCAGGAGGGGCGATATGAACGCGCCTATCAGGAGTGCGGCCGAGGCGGTGTAGCCCCAGAACGCGGTCGCGTCACTGACGGGGAGGCCGGCGTTTATCACGAGCGAACGGAAGAACGGTGGGAAGAGCGCCGACATGAGAGTCGTCGCGAATGGCGAGTTCGCCCAGTCGTACATACACCATGCGGTGATGACGCGCCGGCTGACTTCGGTGGAGAGGCTGCGTCGTGGCTCTGGCAAGTCGGCTCCTGAGTTACGGTGGTTCCAGACGATCCGCCGGACAACAAGGACGGGTGGCTTCAGTGAGGCCACCTCACCCGCGAGAGTCGCAGATGTCGTGTGAACTTGCAAGGATAAATGACCGAGGGCCAGCCGGTTGCGCTTCTTGGCGAGGCGCGCCGACTGTGGTACGCTTGAAGCGTGCTCACCACTTGAACCCGGCACTTCCTGCCATCCACGGAGGGCCCCACCTTGAGAGCGACCATCGCAGTGTTGCTGCTCCTCGCCTGTACGCTCACGGCCACGGCGCAGGTGAACGGCCACGTCCAGGTCATCGACGGCAAGCCGATACTCACGGTCTGGGGAACCCACGCCGAGCGCGGGTACGCAACGGGCTACCTCAAGGGCGTTGAGGGCAAGGAGATGTTCGACGACTACATCGTCGGCTACTGCTGCGGCGGATCGGCGCTGACGTACTACTTCATGCGACTCCACTACACCAACAACTACGCGGTCGATGCGAAGTATCAGGCGGAAGTGGACGCGGGACTTCAGGGCATGACCGACGCAGGTATCAGTCTCCACAACAGCACGCTCGGAAGGAACATCGACGCGACCGACATGCTGGTGGCAAATGCCATTGTCGACCTTAGTACGCTGTCCTCGTCTGGGCCATTTGCGTGCTCCAGCATGTCGAGCTGGGGCGGCAGCACCATCGCAGACCCGTTCCTGGACGGGCACCTCGTCGTGACCAGATTCCTCGACTGGACCAAGCACCCTACGCTCACGGACAACCCACTTCTGACGGTGCACTTCCCATCGGAAGCGGACGAACAGCCGTGGATCTCGATCGGCTACGCCGGCCTCTTCGGGGCGCTCTCCGCCATCAGCGAGTCCGGCGTGTCCGCCCATCTCAACATGGGCAACAACGAGAGCAGCACGGGCGGCGCTCCCTACCATCCGATACTCCTGAGCGTGCGCAGTGGCATGGAGCGCGCGGACTACGACGGCAGCGGGCAGCACGCCCCGGCCGACGTGGTCGCCGCCATCTCCGACCGCGCCCGCAACATAGATACCATCGTCCACGTGACGAAGAACGATGGCGTGGGCTCGCGGCCTATCGTCATCGAGTCGAACAACGCGGCGGGCGTCGCCGTACGAGACGCGTCCGACAACACCGCGGTGCCAGGCGACCACCTCGTTGCGACGAACCACTTCCGCACCCTCTACCCACCCGTCTACTGCTACCGCTACGATGGGCTGGTCGACTCATTCACGATGAGCACCGACATG
>JAUVLG010000027.1 GCA_030595835.1 Candidatus Eiseniibacteriota bacterium
TCATTGGCGGGCGGAGCGACCTCGCCAGTAACGCCGTGCTCGTCGTTGGCGCCTGCATGATAGTGCCGGCGTTCGATGTGGTGACGACCATCGTCCGCCGGGCCCGGTCGCACGGGGGAGTGATGACACCGGACCAGTCCCACATCCATCACCGCCTCATCCGCTTCGGACTCAACCCGAAGGCGGCAGTGATCGTGCTGTGGGGAGTCACTGTCTTTTTCGGTTGGCAGATGCTCGGACTCATCGCGCCCTACGGGTTGATCTATCTGCTGGGGAGCTACATCGTTGCCTTCGGTGTCGCGAACGTGCTGATGGAGCAGCGGCGGAGGAATCTCAAAACCATAAAGAGCGACCTCAAAGAAGAGATGTCCGACCTTGTGGGGCTGCGTGGCCGCGACGAGGCCGAGAGCGTGTCCTCGCTCCGCGAGATAATCGTCGCTCAGATCCGTCGCGAGGCTCTCTACCGGAGGATCGTGAGGGACGAGGCCGCCGGGCGCACTCCGGAAGTCGCCATTCCCGTCGAAAGGAAAGAGAGCGCCGACGAACTGCGTGTCTAGTGCGGAAGACGTTCTGGGCGCTGCTATCTCACTTCCCACGTTCTAGGATTCCCTGGCATTCTCCATCAGGTCCACACCAGAAAACCCATTCCCAGACCCGAAACAGCATCTGCGCGGCCGGTCGTGATTGCCTCGGCGGCCCCGTAGTGATATGTTAGTGAATTCGGGAATCAAGCAGGAACCGCGCGGGAGCGACCCGCAAGCCAGGTCGGCACGCGAGAGCGCGCCGACGCCACAGACAGGCGCAAGGAGCAGAGTAATGCCACAGAGACACGTATACAACTTCGGCGGCGGGAAGGCCGACGGCCGCGGGGGGATGAAGGACATCCTTGGGGGAAAGGGCGCGAACCTCGCCGAGATGACCAACTTGGGCGTGCCGGTGCCGGCCGGGTTCACCATCTCGACACGCGTGTGCACCTACTACATGGAGCACGACTCGACGTTCCCCGACGGACTCGTCGAGGAAGTCGACGCCGCCATCGCGAAGGTGGGAAGTGAGATGAGGAGGGAGTTTGGCGGCTCCGTCAGCCCGCTGCTGCTCTCCGTGCGCTCGGGAGCGCGCGTGTCGATGCCGGGGATGATGGACTCCGTGCTCAACATAGGTATGAACGACACGACGGCGGCCAGCATCGTCGCGAAGACGGGGACAGACCGCTTCGTCTACGACAGCTACCGTCGACTCATCCAGATGTACTCCGATGTCGTCATGGACCTTCCGATAGGGGAGTTCAACGCACTCCTCGACGGGCGCAAGAAGGAGAAGGGCGTCTGGCACGACACAGACCTCACCGCCGAGGACCTCAGGGACCTCGCGGGCAAGTTCAAGGAGAAGGTGAAGGAGCTCTCGGGGCGTGACTTCCCGGACGACCCGCACGAGCAGCTCTGGGGCGCCATACGCGCGGTGTTCGACTCGTGGAACATCCCGCGTGCGATCGCCTACCGGAAGCTCAACGACATCCCGCACGACTGGGGCACGGCGGTCAACGTGCAGGCGATGGTCTTCGGCAACATGGGCAAGGGCAGTGCCACCGGCGTCGCGTTCACGCGAGACCCGGCGACCGGGGAGAAGGTCTTCTACGGCGAGTGGTTGCCCAATGCTCAGGGCGAGGACGTCGTGTCGGGCGTCAGGACGCCCCAGCCCATAAACATCGCACAGAAGAAGGAAGGCGACGGGGACTCGCTCGAGGAAGCCATGCCCGAGATATACGGGGAACTCGACTCCATTCGTGAGAGGCTCGAGCTGCACTACACCGACACCCAGGACCTCGAGTTCACCATTCAGGCCGGCAAGCTCTGGATGCTCCAGACGCGGACCGGAAAGCGCACCGCCGAGGCGGCCATTCGTATCGCCGTCGAGATGGAAGCAGAGGGCTTGATCGACCGCAAGACGGCCATCCTTCGCGTGGACCCGGACCAGCTGGAACAGCAGCTCCATCAGAAGCTCGACCCGAGCGCGAGCTACGAGTCACTGACTATGGGACTGCCGGCGTCGCCGGGCGCGGCGGTCGGCCGGGTCGTCTTCACCGCCGAGGACGCCGTGGAATGGTCGGAAGACAGCGACGAAAAGAAGCACCGCACGATTCTCGTCCGCGAAGAGACGTCACCGGAAGACATCGATGGGATGAACGCGTCGCAGGGCTTCCTGACCGCTCGAGGCGGCATGACCTCACACGCGGCGGTCGTCGCGCGCGGGATGGGCAAGTGCTGCGTCGCCGGCGCTGGACACATCAAGATCGACTACGCTTCCCGGACGTTCAGCGTCAAGGGGACAACGGTCAAGGAGGGCGACTGGCTGACGCTCGACGGCTCGTCGGGAGAGGTCATCGTCGGCCAGATGCCGACGGTCGACCCGGAGCTCTCCGGGAACTTCGCGACGCTGATGGAGTGGGCCGACGAGTTCCGGCAGCTGGGCGTCCGCACGAACGCCGACACACCCGAGGACGCGGCGCGCGCCAGGGCATTCGGCGCCGAGGGCATCGGTCTCTGTCGGACCGAGCACATGTTCTTCGGAGAGGAACGCATCAAGTACATCCGGGCGATGATCATGGCGGCCGACGAGGACGAGCGGCGGCTGCTTCTCGAGAAGCTCCTGCCGTTCCAGCGTGAGGACTTCGAGAGCATCCTCGAGGTGATGGAGGGCCGTCCGGTCACCATCAGACTGCTGGATCCCCCGCTCCACGAGTTCATTCCGGCGACCGACGAAGAGCTTGAGGATCTGGCCGCGGAACTCGGCAAGGACGCCGATGAAATGAAGGAGAGGGCCGCGGAGCTCCGCGAGACGAACCCGATGCTGGGGCACAGAGGCTGCAGGTTGGGCATCACCTACCCGGAAGTGTATGAGATGCAGGCCCGTGCCATTTTCGAGGCGGCCAAAGCGCTCGCGAAGCGCGGCGTCGACGCGCGGCCTGAGGTGATGATACCGCTGGTGGGAGAGCCCAAGGAGCTGTCCATCCTGCGTGAGCTCGTCGAAAAGGTGGCGGCCGAGGTTCTCGGTGACGACACGGACACCGTCCCGTTCCATATCGGTACTATGATAGAGATACCGCGTGCGGCCATCGTGGCGGACGAGATCGCCGAGCACGCCGACTTTTTCTCGTTCGGAACGAACGACCTGACCCAGATGGCGTACGGCTACAGCCGTGACGATGCCGGTTCCTTCATCAAGGACTACCTGAAGAGGGGGATCCTCAGGAAGGACCCCTTCCAGTCTCTCGACAGGCGCGGCGTCGGCGCTCTGGTGCAGATGGCCGTCGACAAGGGCAGGCTGGCCAAGCCCGATCTTCACATGGGCATCTGCGGGGAGCACGGAGGCGACCCGGAGTCTATCTACTTCTGCCATCGCGTGGGGCTTGACTACGTGAGCTGCTCACCGTACCGCGTCCCCGTGGCGCGTCTGGCGGCCGCACACGCGGTGCTGAGGGCCCGCATCAGGGGCATCATGTAGAGGTCTGAATTCACCCGTTGACGCTTGACGATGGGGCCGCCGGGCCGCTAGAATTCAGGCGTACTCAAGAGCAATTGAAACCCGCGTTGCGCGGCTTCTGAAGGGAGCCGCGGATAGGTGCGCCCATTGAGCAAGACGATCGATTTTCCAGCCAGGCGAACTCCCGCGCAGACCACGATATTTTTCGTCGTCGCGCTCGTGACGGTCGAGGCGTTTCTCATTGTCGGGCTCGTGACCGAGCACTTCTGGGAGACGTTGTCGAACGGCGCCATGATCTGTCTGTCTTGCATCGGCGTTGGCTGATTTCGCTGCTGATGTCACCCGCGCTCGCGGCCGGCGGTGGATGCGCGAGTCGGGATTCGGGACCTGGGACGGGAGACCCACTTGAAGCGTCGGATCGTCCAGCTCATTTCGTTTCTCGTCACCAACTCGTACTTCGTCTCCATCCCGAGAGCGTCTTTTTATCAGGGCTCGCTCAAGGGCGTCTGCGTCCCCGTGCTCAACTGCTACGCCTGCCCCCTCGCGTGGGGCTCGTGCCCGATAGGCGCGCTTCAGCACTTCATCATCGTCCGACAGTTCCCGTTCTACGTGCTGGGCATTCTGGGTCTCATCGGGGTCTTCGTTGGGCGATTCCCATGCGGATGGCTCTGCCCGTTCGGTTGGTTTCAGGATATGGTCTACAAGCTCAAGCTGCCGAAGTTCTCCGCTCCGAACTGGCTCAGGCACATGAAGTACGTCGTGCTCGTGGTCGTGTGCGGGTTGGTAGCCTGGTGGACCTACGAGCCCTGGTTCTGCAAGATATGTCCCGTCGGGACGCTTGAGGGTGGTCTTCCCTGGTTGTTGTGGCAGGTACGTGGCTCCGACGGTGCGGAGGGGATGAACTTCCTCACCTGGGTGTTCGGGCTCAAGGTCGTCATACTGGCCGCTCTGGTGCTCCTGATGGGCATGATGAAGCGACCGTTCTGCCGCTTCATCTGTCCTCTGGGTGCCCTTTTGGGTCTGACGAACAAGTTCAGCCTGCTTCAGATGGACACGCACCTCGACGACTGCGCCATCGCCTATGCGCAGGGCTCAGACGTCAAGAACTGCGCCTCCTGCATGTACTGTTCGAAAGACTGTCCGATGGGGCTCAAGGTGCCGGAGGAGATAGGCAGCGTGGACTGCATTCGCTGCATGAACTGCACGAGCTACGGCTCTGTCTACTGGAAGATGAACCTCGGACAGGGAGGCAGGGGAACGGACAGAGGCGGGGCAGAAGCGGCCGCTGCTCGGGGAGCGGTCCGAGAGGCGGCGATCGCCGGCGAGATTGCCGAGGAGTTGGAAGCGCCCGATTCGGGCTGACAGTTGGATTGGCCCTGGAAGGGGGGAAGCAATGGAACCCGCCAGTGGCGTTACGAAGAGGTTGGTGGAGCGGCTGAGCAGGGCCACGGACCTGGCCGTTCTCACCGGCGCGGGAGTGTCTCAGGAGAGCGGCGTCCCGACGTTCAGGGGCGAGGAAGGGTTGTGGAAGCAACACCGGGCCGAGGAACTCGCGACGTGGAGGGCGTTCGAGGGTGACCCCGGGCTGGTCTGGAGTTGGTACGACTACAGGCGTCAGCTCGTCTCAGACGCCGAGCCCAATCCGGCCCACAGAGCCATCGCCGAGCTGGAGCATGGTTACCCCCACTTCTCCCTCATCACTCAGAACACCGATGGACTTCATGACAGGGCCGGTAGCACGGCCCCCGTCGAGCTTCACGGCAGCATCTGGAGAGCGCGCTGCACGGCCGAGCAGACGATCTGCGAGCTGCCAGAGAGCCCGCTACCCGACGTGCCGCCGCACTGCGAACAGTGCGGGGCGCTCCTCCGCCCGGACGTCGTGTGGTACGGGGAGCCGCTTCCGATGGAGGCGTACGAGCGCTCCCACCAGATCGCGGCGCGTTGTGACGCCATGCTGGTCGTAGGCACGTCGGCCGTTGTTCATCCAGCGGCGTCGCTGCCGCTGGTCGCCCAGCATAACGGCGCCTTCGTGGTCGAGATAAACACCGCGTACACGCCTATATCGGCCCTCGTCGATGCCACCTTGCTCGGGAAGGCCGGCGACCTCTTGCCCGAGATCGCCCGCCGCGTCCTTGAGGCCGTGGGGAACCGCAGCAGCGGGGTCCCGAATCCCGTCAGCGAGACCTCGCCCGCTTGACCGGTCCATCATGCTCTGATAACCTCTGGCACACGTCATGGCCATGTGGGAAACCGGTCGTGGGTTCCCGTATCCCAGCAACGAACGACACGACGCGTTCACCCGGGGCGCCGGAGCGGGGTTCCGGAGATATCGCATTGCACACCATTCCCAAGGAAATCAACATGCGAAGGTACCTGGCTGCTGCCGTCTCCGTTCTGATGCTGCTGGTGGCCGCATCCGCCCTGTCGAACAGCTACAACACACCAACCATCGACGGGCGCGTGTCCACGGAAGACGGCGACTGGCAGACCGACGAGCTGGCGTGGCGGGACCCCAACAACGACAACCGCTATCATCCCACGGACGGTGATCTGGTCGATCTATACGTGACTTGGGATGCGGACAGTCTCTACGTCGGTTTGAAGACCACGAATGGGCCGGGCAGCTACGGGAACGGGTATCTGGTCTACATTGACACCGATGCCCAGAACGGCATCACCGGTGCCACGGACATGAGCTCCGCCAGTGACTACGGGAGGAACATCAGGTTTACCACGATGGGCGCCGACGTGATGATGGCTACGTGGAACCTCGGCATGGGAGACGTGAGCTTCTGGCACTGCAGCGATCCCGAGAACATGACTGACGTCGATGAAACGTACACGCAGATCAACCCGGGCCTCCAGCACATCGAGTTCGGTATCGACTGGAACGGGATCTACGGGCTGGGCCGTGCCGAGGTACCCCCCGGCACGACGCTCAGGATCATCTGCGCGGTCGTCGGCGGCGACGGCTCCGGCGCGTACGACGCGCTCCCGACCTCCAGCACCGGCCTCGAATCGAACAGCTCGACACCGTGGGACGCCATCACCGACCTCGATGTGTACGTTGAGTTCCCCGTCGATGCCGACGGAGATGGCATCCCTGACATCGGCTACCCGCCCAACGGGAAGATATCGGGAACCGCGACGCTGGACGATCTCGATGATGACACGACCAGGGTCACGGTCACCGCGTACCAGGACGGCGAGGCCGTCTGGAGCGGCGGAACGCCTCAAGGTGGCGGCGACTATACAGTTGAGCGCCTCGCGGACGGCGTCTACGACGTTGTGGCCACGGCCGATTCCTATCTGCAGGAGACCGAGGAGGGCGTGGTCGTCACGGGCGGCGACGAGACCACGGGTATCGACTTCGAGATGATGAAGGTCACCGGCCGCATCGAGGGCGAGGTCGCCATCATCGGTGGGCCCGATATCGATGTGACCGTGGGTGCATACGACGCGGCCACGGGCGAAGTGGTCGGCGAGGGTGAGGTCATCGTCGAGGGTGGAATGGGGTTCTTCTCCATCGGCACTGTCGTCGACGGGGACTGGTTCGTTCTGGCGGAGGGGAAGGGGTACGTCGAGGCGGATACGATGGTCACGGTTGCCGGCGGCGACACGACCGACGTGGGGCTGCTTGAGCTACCGGCCGTTGTTGCGACCAAGTATGGGTTTTCGGATTCGCTCGGCAACAACATCTACGGGGCAGGGACGACCGTCAGCCTGCCGGACGATGAGAGCTACTACTACGCGCGTGCGTGGGTGGAACCGCGCGACGACGACGACAGAGTCGCCTACTGGGACTACGAGGCCCAGGGCGGGATAGTACTCAGCGCGACGAAGCTCGATCCGGAGTACCCGACGTCCGGCACGGTCGTCTTCGCTGGACCCGACGAGGAGCCACTCGCGGACGCCACGTTGACGTCGGAGATGTTCGACGATGGAAAGGCGCTGTTCCTGACGGCGGACGACGCGGTTGAGGTCGTCAGGGTCTTCGCAACGAACGCCGCGATCAGGGACACGCTCCAGGGTATGCTGGAGGTGGGCATCGACCCGCCGGCGCCGGTCAGACTCGTGCTGTCGACGGACGTTTCGACGATCGCGGCCGGTGTGGACGTGGCCGCCATATCCGGACAGCTCGTTGACGCGAGCGACAACGACACGCAGGTGTCAGGCATCATCGCCAACATGGTCACATCGGGCGCAGGAGGAGGGTTCAGTGTTGCCTCGCCCGAGACCGATGCGGACGGGAAGTTCACGATCGACTTCTCAGGGACGGTCGCCGGGATCACCTACGTGACCGCCACTATCAATCCGGGATCGGCGTACCCGAACATCGAGGTCGACGAGCTGACCATCGTTATTGAGGCCGACGTCGCGGCCTTCGTGGAGCTTGAGCCTGATCCCAGGGCGCTGAGAGCCGGAGATCTGTCGACGCTCAGCGCGCAGGTCGTCGATGCGTGGGGCAACAACGTCGAGCTCGCGGGCCTGTCGATAGCGCTTTCGGCCTCACCTCCGACGCTCCTGGCCTCAATCGACTCACCGATAGTGACCGACGAGAACGGCTGGGCGACGGGCGAGATCGAGGCTGGCAGCACCTACGGCACGGTCGAGGTCTCGGGCGCCGCGGCCGGCGTCACGGTCGAGAGCATCTTCGTGCCCATCGACGCGACCATCAGAGCCATGGATGAGGTCGCCCCGGAGACCGACTCCGCTCACAACAGCGACGCGGGCGTAGATCTCACCGCGCTCAGGATCTCGAACAGCACCGACGAACTGATCGTCGGCCTGATCTTCGACTCCGAGTGGGACGGTGCGCACCTCGGCATCTGCATAGAGGCGAACGGGGACGCAGCCGGTGCGACGTTGGATCCCTTCGCGTTCCCGATCAACTACGGACACACGCTTCTTCCCGACTATGCCTTCGTCTACAAGTTCTACGACCAAAGCTACGCCGACTTCCGCCGGTGGAACGGCGACCTGGGTCGATGGCAGTGGCAGGACTGGGACAGTGGGGGCTGGATCACCGACGACCCCGATTCGTGGGTCGGCGGGATCGCCGCGCAGGACAGACAGATGGACCACGACCAGTGGGACGTCTACTTCCGCATTCCCTTCTCGACGATCGGCGTGTCTGTAGGTGACACGGTGCGCGTTCAGGGCTACACGATGCAGGAGGTTTCCGGAGAATCGGAGGCCATCAAGTACACTGCTCTGGACTCAGCCCCGCACGACGCCACTCACGACATGGTGCCGGACGACGGCGATTGGTGGGAGACGGCGACCAACGCGATCACTCTCAGGAACTACCAGGCCTACGTTCTCAGGGAAGAAGGGCTGGCGCCCGCTCTCTCCGATGGAAACGCGCACCCCGATGGACAGCAGCCCGGCACCCCGGCGCAGCCCGGAGATCTGGTCGTGTACGAGATCCAGGTCACGGACACGGGCGGTGGCATAGGTGACGTGTTCCTCAATCTGCTGGACGTCGGCGGCGACAGGTTCGTGCGGATGGCAGACGACGGCGCACGCGCGGACGAGTACGCGCGCGACGGCACCTACACGGCGGAGGAGGAGCTCACGGCCGCGGCATCGGACGGCGATCACGTCGTTACCGTGAAGGCGAGCGACACCACCAACGAGACATCCGCGACGCTCGGCATCGAGTTTGTCGTGGACAACCCCGCGACGGCCATCAGGGTGTTCGAGGACGCCGTTGGTGACGACCACGGACCCAACCACACGGATGCCGGCGGTGACCCGGTCGAGGGTTTGTACTACGAGTATCCCACCAACCAGGTGTTCCCGGGCGGGGCCTTTGATATCACGCGCGAGGAAATCTTCGCTGACGGCAACCGGATAGTCTTCCGGACCTACATCAGCCAGCTTCCCAACCACCAGGACGCATCCGCGGCCGATTGGGGAGCCCCTCAGCCGAGCGAACAGACGTGCGATAACCCCAATCGTACCGACCTCAACCTACAGAAGATCGATATCTACATAGATGCGGTGGAGGGTAAGGGTGCGACGAGTGGCTTCCCCGGTCGTCTTGTCGATATCGCGGCCGTCGATGCATGGGACTACGGGATCGCGGTCGAAGGTTGGGGCAAGTGGTTCGTTGTCTCACACAGCTCCAACTCGTCGGCGATCTGGGAGCTCTTCAAGAACGACAGCGACATCTCGATGTGCGACGACTACGCTGAGGACTACATCGACGTCAGCGTCGAGCGAACGTTGCTCGGCCTACCCGAGGACCCGACGGAAAACGACGCCATACTACTCTGGGACATAATCGTCTGCATTTCCTCGCACGACGGGGACACGAACGACGCGAATCTCGGCGGCGTGCGCTGGGTCAACGGGACCACCAGCGAGTGGCAGATCGGTGGGGGTCGTGACGGCGAGGGCAACAGAGACAGGGATCCCAACATCATCGACCTCGCGGCATCGCCGGGTGAAGGTCACGAACCCGGGCGGCTGCAGGAGGAAATGCTCGACTACACGACCGCCGAGGCGAGGCAGAGGTTCGACGACAACAAGGTGGCGTGCGTCGTCGAAGCGAGCTTCGCGGTCGATACGTCACCGCCCATCATCGCAGACTTCGCTGACGATCCGGATCTCCAGCATGTTCCGTGGGTCGCCCTGAGCGGCGCACCCGCCGTGATGTGGACGACCATCACCGATATCACCGGTATCGACGTCGCGCGGCTCCACTGGCAGCCGGTGGGTTTGCCGGCCCTCCGAGATTCGGTGGACATGGTGAATCTGACCGGTGATATCTGGGCCGCAGACATCGCACGCTGGGACGTCATCGCCAACACGAATGTCGTCGGGCTCAACAAGGTCGGTGACGGGCGGATCCTCGAGGCTTGGGTGTACGCGGTTGATTCGTCCGACAGCGCAAACGCCATAACGACATCGCCCGTGACGTTCGGCGTGCTGGAGCCGTGGTCTGACAGCCAGACACTCTCCGTCACGGACACGCTTCACCTGGAGGAGGAACGCCTTCTGGTGTTCCAGGACGGGACCGTGCTGACGGTAGAGGGAGGCGACCTGCCGGGCGCGGGCGGAGATGTCGAGTTCACCGTGACTCCGATTCCCGAGAGCCTGGTCGACGTCTCGAACATCCGTGACGGCATGGAGTTCATCGGCGTGGCCAGAGACCTGACGGCACAGTACGCGGACAGGAGGGCGGTGTCGTTCATCGACAGGCCGAGCCTGACGCTGCACTACCCGCAGTACAATGTCGACGGGCTCGCCGAAGAGCATTTCGGCCTCTTCGGATGGATTCACGAGACCGATCGGTGGATTCTCAGGGGGGGCGCCGGCAATCCTGCCGGCAACACCGTGACGGGTGAGATACTCGACGTCGGCACCTACGGCATCTTCTACTGGGACGTTCTGGACGTGGGTGACGCGGATGGTCTGTCAGGTGTCATCGTGCAGCCGAATCCCTTCTCGCCGAACGGCGACGGTATCTACGACGAGGCGATCGTCACGTTCTTCCTCGGCCGCGAGGCCGATTATGTGAACATCGAGTTCTACGATCTGGAGGGCCGGCTGGTTCGGAGGCTGGTCTTCCAGGATGCGACCGACTACATGGGACGCACACCGGCGACGGTCTCTTGGGATGGCACCGACAAAGAGGGTAACGTGGTTCCCTACGGCATCTACGTGATGCGTGTCGAGGCGAAGTTCAAGACCGAGCCGACGTTCGAGCGAGTGAACAGAGCCGTGGTTATCATCAAGTAGCAAGGACCTGTCTATGCTGAGACTCATTGGAAGCACGGTCGTCGCTCTTCTCCTCTTGGCCGGGGTGGTTCAGGCGAATTTCCTCGAGACCGAACTTGGTGCAAGAGCGATGGGTATGGGCGGCGCCTTCGTGGCCGTCGCCGACGACGTCACGGCGCTGCACTGGAATCCCGCTGGGCTCGCGAGCCTCCAGGGGGTTCAGCTCTTCGGCATGCGGACCAGCGTCTACAGCGTCGACGGCCTGTCTGAAGACGCGGCTCTGGCGGCGTACGGTACGGGAAGCATGGGGTATGGCGTGGGGTGGATGCGAACGGGGGCGGAAGATCCCTACATGGGAGATCTCTACAGCGAGGACACGCTTCTGGCCGGCTACGGTGCCGAAACGCCGATCGACGGTCTGGCAGCGGGCATTGCGGTCAAGCGCTTCTCTGTCGAGGCGCCCGGATACGAGTACTACAACGACCCGACTTTCGCTACGGGCGGCGACGACGCATACTCGGCGGACCTGGGGGCTCTCTACAGGCGCGGGAAGTGGAGCGTCGGTGGGGTCGTCAGAAACATCGGTGAGCCGAAGCTGCAGCTGCTCTCCTCGACCGCCGATGAGGACCTCGATCCCGTGGTCAGCGAGTTCCGCCTGGGCGGTTCGTATCTCTTCCGCGACGTCATGCTGATGACGGCGGAGTGGCGCGCCCCGAGAGAGGTCCCCGAGTACTACGAGAGCCACTACAGCATCAACCTGGGAACCGAGGTCTGGTTCTACGACGCCTTTGCATTGCGAGCGGGAATGAACCGCGACAGGATCACCGCGGGGCTGGGCATGAGGACGAAGCACGTCCAGATAGACGTTGCCCTGCTGTCGGAGCGGAGGATAGGGAGTCTCTACAGGCTGTCGGCGATATTTCTGTGGTAGGAGGGCCGCGTGGGTGTCCCCGAACGGGGCGCCACTGTCGCGCACTACCGGCGTTACAGATTCCGAAGGAGCTTCCGTTGGTTCGATCTAAGAAAAAGACAATCCGCCGCGTGCTGGTTCCCCTGCTCGCGAGTCTGATGCTCGTGTCGTGGGTCGTTCCCGCCCTAGGTGTAACGACTCTCGACGGCTACTCCTCGCTCATGACCGAGCTTCGGAGCAGCGGCGGCGGTGACCCGAGCTGGGGGCTTGACAATCCCCAGTTCTATGCCGAGCTCCGTCTCAAATCGAGTCCGTGGAAGGACATCGACAGCTTCCTGAAGATCTCGGCCGAGTCGAACAAGCCGATGGACGATGCGGAGGACACGAGGTTCCTTTTCAAGGAGGCGCACGTTCGGTTCCACGCGAACAGGTTCGAGACGCACCTCTTCGCGGGACAGGACAGGTTCTGGCTGAACGAGCCGCTGCTGCAGATCGTGCACTCGGACCAGGTGAAGCACGACGACTGGGGGCCCAGGGCGCAGGGGATCAGGCTCGATTTCTGGGACTTCTACGGGTTTTCGGGCGCCGCTTTCGCGAGTGAGAGGAGCGACTACATCGGAGTGGATTGGCTCAAGCTCAACTCGGCGGAGCAGGGCTCCTACGCGGGGTCCGCTGCGGGCGACACGATCTCGAGCAGCACCGATGACTACCGCGGCTTTCGGGTGAACAAGAAACTCCTGAGTGACAGGCTCTACCTCGGAACGACTTACGCTCGCAAGGACATGACGTTTGACGACTCCTCTTACATCGGAGACAGAGGCAAGTTCCAAGAGGTCATAGCGTTCGACGCAGAAGTGGCACTCGGCGACGTCGTTCCGTTTCTCACGCAGTTCGGTCGAGTCATATGGGTTGCCGAGTACGGACGAAACACATCGGGGGAACTGTGGGGCGTGGATGATGCTGACGTCGACGGGTTCAAGACGGAGATCCGCGATGTGAGCGTCGGTCCGATGCGCTTCCTGGGTTCATGGCAGGCCTACGGCAAAGACTTCTATGCGGACGAGCTGGCGCACGGCGACAGGCAGAACGAGAACGACTACACGCAGTACTACTTCGAGGGGCACTTCCGCGTTCCCACGAAGGCCGTCAACCTCAAGGGCTGGGTCAGGCACGCCGAGCCCGAGGACCCCACGTCGACCAGCTTCGCGCAGTCCACGGGCACCATCGACGAGTGGGGAACCGAGGCCTATGTTGAGTTCTTGAACGGTTTCACGGGTAAGACGGAGTACAAGGTCTACCAGGACAACAACGGTATCTGGCCGAACCTCTTCTTCGAGCTGATCGGTGAGAACCGGCTGGTCAAGCTCCGCACGCAGTTCCGCATCAAGGACATCGACTCCGACTACGAGCTGACCGCGTACGGTTTCGAGGCCAACGTCAACGTGAGCGACATCTGGAAGTTCTACACGCGTGTGATGAACGTCGACGAGGCCACCGAGTCCAGGCAGACGGCATTCGCGCAGATCAGATACCTGGGGTGGAACAGCGCCGAGTTCTTCGTCGAGTTCGGCAACCCCGACCAGAGCAACGATCTGGTGAACGATGGTGACTTCGCGTCGCACGGCTCGAACGCGATCACGGAGCGGGTGTTCAAGGCGTTCGTGAGGATCTACTACTAGAGGAAGACATCGAGGGTCGGCCGGACCGGCCCCGGGAATCGGTTTGGAGAGGCGTCCGAGGCGCCCCTTACTGGAGAAGAACCCATGAAGCACAACAGGATCGCAGGTGTGGCACTCATGGCAGTCGTTGCTCTCCTCGCAACCGCTCCCGCGCAGGCCGGTGTGTCCAAGGTGGACGGTGGCATCGAGTTCACCTTCGAGGACCCGAGCGCGGGTAGCGTGAGCCTGGCGGGGGATTTCAATAACTGGAACATGAATGCCGAGCCGCTCACACAGGATGGGGACGGGGTTTGGAGGGTGGTCGTAGATATCGAACCAGGGGAGTACGAGTACAAGTTCGTAGTGAACGGCTCCGAGTGGATAGCAGATCCCGAGAACCCCAGAGTGCTAGGTGACTACGGGAACTCGGGGCTCACGATCAACGACGACGGCGAGCCCGTGTCGGACGAAGCCGCGGACGCGATCTCGAACACGCCCGCGAACTCCAGGGTGCAGCTGAACGGCTGGTATCGGGCGACCTGCGAGACGCAGTCGGATGTGCCGAGCGATCCGCGGTGGCGGCTCAACAGGCCGGCCCACGAGTTCTACATCGGCGTCAATCCGACCGTCACGTCCGTCGCTTCCGGAAGCGCCGTCGTGCGCCTATCGACGGGCGCCGGCGACATCAAGGAGATATCGGCCGACATCTACAGCGGCCACGCCACGCTGGAGGGGGGCCCGTTCACAGTGACGGGGTTCTACAACGAGGAACTGGTGCAGTACGATAACCCCCTCGAGACGGTCGGGCACATCGATCTCGACTACACAATTGCCGAGGAGCACATCCCGTTCGGCCGGGGCGCTCAGGGTGTCATTGTGGACACGGAGTTCTGGGACTTCACCCTGAACGCGACCTACGCGAACATCTACGACTACTACATCATGAACGACCCCAGCGCATACGACAACACCGAGACCGATCTCCTGGCAGCGCGCCTCAAACGCTCCGTCGGCCCCGTCACGCTCGGCGCTACCTACACGTCCTGGAGAGACGGCTGGTGGATCGACTGGACCGGTTCGAACTCGAGCCCGCACATCGACGAGTTCAAGGAAGAGACCGGATCTCTGAGCGACTGGTTCGAGCTCTCCAACACCGAGACCTGGATCGGTCTCGATGCCGACATGCTTCTCTTGAGCGGCCTGCTCCACGCGAAGGCCGAGTATTCCCGCTACAGCTTCGACAGCCTCTGGGACATGGGTAACAAGGAGAAGGTCGAGGGAGAGGATCTCTCGAATGGTGCGATCGACGTCCCCGTGGGTGAGATGGACGGCTGGGTTGCGAGGGCCGTGCTGAACAGCTCGCCGCTCCCGGCTCTCGATCTGCGTCTGGAGATCACGAAGACGGCGATCGGCTCAATGAGTGCGGACGACCTGTACGTGGCCTACGGGATGCCCTCATGGTACGCGGCCTGGGAGGCGGTGTACACCGAGGTCAAGTACGACGGGTCGCCACTGTTCGTGAACGTCTTCAGCCCGGCGCCCTCGCAGGATATTCTGTCCTTTGAGTCGGACGCGGGTTTGGCTTTCGGTATCTTCGATCTGTTGCTCGAATTGGACCGGGACGGCTACGAATGGAACTACGTGGAGCCCCTGGCGGGGGACTTCGGCGAGACCGTCGACATGATCGAGGAGACCAGGTCCAGATTCGCCGCGACAGCTGGCGCCGACGTCCACGACAGGGTTCGCCTGGAGATCGAAGTGGAGAAACTCCACATGGACTACCTGGATGAGAACTACGAGAACCCCGGGAGCTTCGAGACCATAGTGCGCGGAGACGTCGGGCTGTGGCAGGACTGGGGCCTCGAGGTTGACTTCAGGATGATGTCGTACACCGACGCGATGGTGGGTGTCGAGGACGACGGTGAGGGCGGCATGAATACCGTCTACGACGACGAGGCTTTCTTCGCGCCTTACGTCGCGGTTGTGTACAGCCCGAGGGAGAACGTCGAGGTCAGGTTGGGCTACGGCGTCAACCCGACCAGCTACGCGGACACGCCGGTCGAGGGCAGGGGGAACGGTCGTGAGCGGTGGCTCTCCGAGTATCTCTGGGAGAACAGCTGCCACGACGTTCTGGACGCCGAGGAGGCGCTCGCGGACGCCAGGACCATCGGGGTCATGGCGGTCATCACGTTCTAGCAGAGGACACGGGAACGGCAATACGGAGGCTCGGAAGATCGTGAGAGAGATCACCAACAGACGAATGCGACTCGGGGCGCTTCTGATCGTGGCACTTGCGTCCGCGCTCGCGCTCAGTTCGTGCGCCGGCAGCCTGAGCTGGATACAGGACCGACTGCCGCCGCCCGCCGAAGTGGACGGTGGGATCATGTTTCGCTACCATGCGCCTTCGGCGCGTCAGGTGACGCTCGCGGGCAGCTTCAACAATTGGGGTGGGACGCAGGGCGGCGGGCGGTACGACCCGAGCATCGACTCGATGAGCGACACCGACGGCAACGGCACCTGGACCGTCGTTCTTCCCCTTCCTCCCGGACGGTATCAGTACAAGTACGTCATCGACGGTGGAATTCGGTGGGAGCAGGACCCCAACAACCCCGACAAGGCCACGGAGGGCGGCATCGAGAACTCGCTCATCGTCGTCCCGCCGAACGTTTCGTACGAGTACGAGATAGTGACCGGCACGGTCATCGGTGAGGGAGCGGGCTTCGACCGCGAGGCCGCGAAGTCGACGACCACCATCACGGGGGAGGGAGTCAGTTTCGAGGTCGATCTCCCGGACGCTGGAGCGGTTGCCCTCGCGGGAACGTTCAACGGCTGGGACCCGGACGCGCTGCCGCTCACGAAGGGTGACGACGGCCTCTGGCGGGCGAGCATCGAGCTCGAACCGGGAGAGTACCTCTACAAGTTCGTCGTCGATGGCACGTGGATTGAGGATCCGGGCAACCCGGAGAGCGTCGATGACGGCTACGGCGGCGCCAATTCAGTCCTGATCGTTGAGTAGGATTCCTCGGTTGGAAGCGGCCCCGTGATCTCGCGCGGGGGTCGGTGACAGGAGGCCCTTTCCGCCGATGCCACACCAGAACGGTCGGACGCGCAAGCACGAACACCCTGGACCGGACGGGCTCGGTGCGAACCTGAGCCCGCGCCGAGCCTCCAGGCGCGCGCGTGACTCGGCCGCGTCCTACGCGTTTCTCGCTCCGTTCCTCATTACCTTCGCCGTCTTCCTGGCGTTCCCGGTCTTCTACTCGCTCTACCTGGCGCTTCACCAGGTGCCCGCCGACTCGTTCGACATATTCGGCGGGCTCGAGTTCGTCGCGTTCAGGAACTTCGCGAAGCTCTTCACCGACACCAAGTTCTGGTGGTCGGTACTGATGACCCTCTACTACGCGGCACTCATCATCCCGTCAGGGATAGCCGCGTCGCTCGGGCTGGCGCTTCTTCTCAACAACAGATTGAAGCTGGTGGCGGTCTACAGGAGTGCGTTCTTCATGCCCTACGTGCTGGACATGCTGGTCGTCGGCATCGTCTGGACGTTGATATACAGCCCGCACGTGGGGATTCTCACGCGCATCTTCGAATCAGTAGGGATTACCACGTTCTCGGAGCGCGGGTTCCTGGGTATGCCCGGCTCCGCGATGCCGTCGGTCGTGTTCGCGAACGTACTGAAGGGCGCGGGGTTCGGGATGATCCTGTACCTCTCGGCGATCCAGAACATATCGCAGTCGCTGTACGAGGCGGCCGAGATCGACGGCGCCACGCCGTGGAAGCGCTTCACCTCGATAACGCTTCCACTGGTGAAGCCCATCACGCTCTTTATGGTGATCATAGGTACCATAGGCGCCCTGAACGCGTTCGCCGAGGTCTACGCAATGACGGGCGGCGGGCCGAACGTAGACGTCGGCGGCCGGGCGCTCGGTGCGACGTGGGTGACGGGCTACTACGTCTTCGACACGTTCTACACGCAGTTCAAGCTCGGATACGCCGCTGCGATGTCCTATGTGCTCCTGGCGCTCACCCTCATCATTTCGATCGTCAACAGACGCTTTCTCAGGGCGGAGGTGTAGAGGTGGCTCGCACGCGCGCGACGATCTTCAGGAGGACGCTTCTCTACACGGGGCTGACGGTCGCGGCGGTCGTCGTGTTGTTTCCGTTCTTCTGGATGGTCGTGACGGCGTTCAAGGAACCGGGTCAGGCCTTCAGCCAGGAGATCCTGCCCGGAAGTCCGACCCTCGAGAACTTCAGGCGCGTGCTCACCGACTACGGGTTCGCGCGCTACTTCGGGAACAGCGTTATCGTGGCGACCACGGCCGCGCTTTTCGCGACGCTCTTCGCGACGATGGCGGGCTACGTCTTCGCGAAGAAAGACTTCGTCGGACGGGACAAGGTGTTCGGATTTCTACTCGCGTCGCTCATGATCCCGGGGATGATGTACGTGGTTCCGCAGTTCGCGATCATCAACTGGCTCGGATGGATGAACACCTACAAGGCGATGATCATCCCGCACCTCGCGAACGTCTTCGGCCTCTTCCTGATGAGGCAGTACATGATGACCATCCCATCGGAGCTCCTGGAGGCGGCCAAGATCGACGGAGCCGGAGAGTGGCAGGTCTTCAGGACCATCATGGTTCCTCTCTCGATCCCGATCATCGCGACGCTCTTTCTGCTGACGTTCCAGTTCCACTGGAACAACTTCCTCTGGCAGCTCATAGTGACGAACGTCGAGCGTCTCTACACCGTTCCGGTGGGGCTGGCGATGTTCAAGAGCGCGCACGAGGAGCTGTACACATTGAAGATGGCGGGGTCGTGCATCTCCGTGCTGCCGATCGCCGCCCTCTTCTTCTTTGCTCAGAGGTACTTCATTGAGGGAATGACGATGGGGGCGCTCAAGGGCTAGCGCGTCCCGAGCGAGACGAAAGGGAACAGACATGAAAAGAACGCTGTCTATAGGAGGGGCGCTTCTGGTCGCGTGCGCGGTCGCGCTCTTGGCCGGCTGCGGGGGCGGACAGGACGAGAGCGCGACACTAACGATCTGGCAGACGTACAACGACGAGGAGTATCCGGTCTTCAAGGAGATCGTCGAGAGCTTCAAGACTGAGCATCCGGGTATCACGATCGACGTTGTGAGGCTTCCGTTCGCGGGCGCCGAGCCCAAGATCCAGACGGCTCTCACAACGCGCACCGAGCCCGACATTGCCAGGGTGGACGTCTCGTTCCTGGCGAAGCTCGCCGGCAGGAACGCGCTTCTGGACCTCGGTCCGTACGTCCCTTCTGAGTTCCGCGACGAGATCCTCCCGGTCGCACTCTCGAGCTGCTACTACGACGACACGCTGTGGGGGCTGCCGGACCAGACCAACGGTCTCTGCCTCTTCTATAATAAGGAGCACTTCCGTCGTGCCGGGTTCGACCCCGAGCGGCCGCCGGAGACCTGGGACGAGCTGATCTCGTACGGCAGGAAGCTGACGAACAAGGACGAGGGTGTCTTCGGCATTGGTCTTTCCAACTCGCTGTGGTGGACGCTCCCGTTCTTCTACACGCACGGCACCCAGTTTCTCTCCGAGGACGGCACGCGCTGCGTGCTGAACAGCCCCGAGGGCATCGCCGCGTTCCAACTCAAGGTGGACCTCCACCGGAAGTACGGCATCGAAGGTGGCGCGTGGCGT
Source organism: Candidatus Eiseniibacteriota bacterium (assembly GCA_030595835.1). Classification (GTDB taxonomy): domain Bacteria; phylum Joyebacterota; class Joyebacteria; order Joyebacterales; family Joyebacteraceae; genus JALGZG01. The sequence goes on from JAUVLG010000027.1 coordinate 19,452, forward strand.
GCGGGCGGCATCATCCACGATCTGGGTTTCCAGAACGAACGATACTCGATGATCTTGAACGGTCCCTGGGCGGTGGAGGGCCTGAAGCGTACGGGCATCGATTTCGGAGTCGGGCTGATCCCCGCGGGACCGTCCGGCACGGCGACCAACGTCGGTGGGAACAACCTGGTCGTGTTCAGGAATACAGAGCAGCCCGAGCTTGCCGCGGAGTTCCTGCGGTTCGTGGCCAGCGAGGAGACACAGCGCATGTGGGCGTCGAGGCTGGGCCAGATCCCGGTGAACGTCAAGGCCGCCGACGTCATCACGTCCGAGGAGCATCCGTACCTCGCCGTCTTCGTTGAGCAGATGAAGACCGCGATCCCGCGCCCGCAGGTGATGGGTTACCCTGAGATCGAGAATCTGATGAATCCGGAGATGCAGGCCGCTCTGGACGGTACGAAGTCCGTTGAGGCGGCGCTCAACGCCGCGGTCGCGGAGATAGACAAACTGCTCGCGGGCGAGTAGATTGTGTGCTGTGAGGCTATCCGGCATGAGGCGAGGGGGCGCGACGGCGCTCCGCACCCAAGGGGGCAGATGTGAGGATGTTGCGCGGGGCTGTTGTGCTCCTTGCGGTTCTTGTTGTCGCGATTCCTGCGACGGCCGAGGAACTGGCGAGATGGGACGACCCGACCGGAGACGACACCGGTGACGGGGACTACACGTATCCTCTGAACGAAGTATTTGGGGACGGAGGCGAGGCGGACCTGCTGTCGTTTTCGATCGAGAAAGAGAACGGCTCGTTGATCTTCGAGTTCAAGATCCGCAACCTCGTTGATCCGTGGAACGTCGGCAACCGTCTGACCATGGTCGTGGTCGCCATAGACACGGACGAGGGCGGCGACCTCGAACTCAGGCGCAACGCGAACGCGCGTCTGGCCGAGCCGTCCGAGTATCAGATCTTCGCGGCCGGAGAGATCGTTGAGGTCATAGACGCGGCGGCCGAGCGTGTCGACATCGGGGCGAGCGTCGAGACGGACCTTGCTGCCGGCACCATAAGAATATGCGTTCCGATCAACGGCATCGACGGCGCAGCGGCCGATTGGCGATTCACGCCCGCGGTCGGGCTTCAGGATGACTACGGGGCCGGGGGCCTGGGAGACTTCCGTGAGGTCAAGAAGGTCGCGGAGGAGTGGCGCGGCGGCGGTGGCGACGACCTGGCGATCGACTGTAATCTCTATGACATCATAGTGCCCGAGCCGAGAAAGATCCTCGGCATCTTCGGCGCGAGGAAGCGGTCGCAGGAGGAAATCCTGAGCGACTGCAGTCTCGAGACGGGTCAGCTGGTGACGCTTCCGGCTCTGGCATTGGAGTAGGGCGCTGAGAAGGCTTGGAGGGTATTTCATCGCTCGCCCGGCGGTGCACGGCCGGGCGAGCGATGCATCTGGGCGACAACGGCGGCGGTGAGAACTGCGTCATCGTAGTGGAGTAGGTGCGGCGGGACGTACATCGTCAACGTGCTTGACGCCGAGAGTCGCAGCTTGGCCGGAAGGCCCACCTCACGGCCGGCGGCGGGCATGGCAGGGAAGTTGCAGACGTTTCACAGGAGAAGCCACGATCAGAGATCCGAAAGAGACATCAGGTTCACAGAGGCTTCCTCTCAGGGGCCGGCGTCAGGGGCTACAGATCGTTGTCGGACCCCGGGAAACGCGCGAGTACATCCTGACCAACAAGGAGAAGGCGTACTTCGCCGGTGAGACGGGCACGACGAACACCAGAAGCTACGCGGGTCTTATTGTAGAACTCCACAAGTATCTGGAGGGCTGGGATCTTGTCCTCGGCGACGTGCCGCTGTCCTCGTGGGGGCTGAAGAGCGCCTGTGTTCTGCCGCAGAGTGTCACGCGCGAGTACATCATCGAGCAGACGACCGAGACCGTCTTCCTGGCCGATCGCGAGAACATTCTGCTGGTCTCCTACAGCTCCAACCATTCGGGGCGAGCGGCCTTCGAGCCCAGGTTTGATATCAGAAGTATCTGGGAGGAGGGTCAGCCAGAGTACGAGACGCATTGGGACGATGGCCGGCGCGTGCTCGCCTTGAGAAGGGTCGATCATCCCGAGCGCACCGATGAGCAGGATTACCCGGTGTGGGTTGCCGTCGCGTGCGATCGACCCGCGGAGTTCGTTTCGCACGAGGCCTACAGACAGACCACGTACACGAAGGACGCGGCGAGAAGAGCCATGGCCTCCGCCAGTCCCTACTCGCCGGGACGACTGGAGTTCGCGTTCGAGAGTGACGAGGGCTTCGCCGGCAGCGTCACGTTCTGCGTGGCCGTCGGGGACACGCTCCGCGAGGCCTCGGAGCTCGCGCTCAGGGGCCTGCTCGACGAGTTCGCGCTCTACGACGACAAGATGAGAAGAACGGCCGAATTGCTGGACGGCGGTGGTGTCGCGGCGCACGACAACGACTATCGGCTGGCGCTTCAGTGGGCCGCGGCGTCGGTGGACGCGCTCATCATGAATCAGCTCGGCCGCGGTATCTTCGCCGGGCTGCACTGGTTCCCGAACTACTGGGGGCGAGACACGTTCATCGCTCTTCCCGGTGCCTGTCTCGTGCGCGGTGAGTTCGACACAGCCAGAGAGATCCTGGAAGCGTTCGGTGCACTGCAGCAAACGGATGAAGACAGCCTCCTGTTCGGGCGCATCCCCAATCTTGCGATGCCCGGCGAGGTCTATTACAACACGGCCGACGGAACCTGGTGGTTGGTTCGTGAGGCGTACGAGTACCTGAGATACACCGGCGACCTCGAGTTCGCGGAGCGGTTTCAGCCTGTCATTGAGCGGGCGATCGACGGCGCGCTTTCGCGCAGGACGGATGCCGAGGGCTTCCTGCTCCATGGGCAGGCGGAGACGTGGATGGACGCGGGTGGAGAGAAGAACCCATTCTCGCCCCGTGGCAATCGGGCGGTCGAGGTACAGGTACTGTGGCACACGGCTCTCCTTTCCGGTGCGGCCATGGCGGACGCGCTCGGAAAGGAAGAGCAGGCGTTGAGATGGCGCGAGGCCGCGGAAGCGGTCGGGGCCGCGTTTCTACGGGAGTTCCCGGACCCGGCGACTGACGGTCTCTTCGATCACCTCGATCCGGACGGCACATCCGATCGGCGGATCCGACCAAACCAGATGTTCGCGGCGACCGTGCCGTGGGACGACCTTCTCCCGCGCGAAGACGAAAGGGCGATGCTAGAGCTCGTCCGCGAGACCTGCGTGCTGAGACACGGTGTCACGTCCCTGCACACGGAGGATCCGGACTTCCATCCGTGCCACCTCGACCTGGAGCGGTATCACTTCGACGAGGCCTATCACAACGGCGACGTGTGGGTATGGCTGAGCGGGCCCGTTGTATCCGCGCTGGTGAAGCATGGACTGGTCGACGCGGCATGGGAGCAGACGGCCATGCTCACGGATCTGGTGTTCGACGAGGGCGCGGCGGGCACTCTCCCCGAGCTTCGAAACGGCGTGCCCGGGGAGCATGGAGAGAACGTGGCTGGCGCCGTGTCGCAGGCGTGGAGCCTTGCTGAATTCTTGAGGAACTTCTATCAGGACTACCTCGGCGTGCGTCCCGATGTTCTTGAGGGGACGGTTGATATCAGACCGGCGCTCCCGTCATCCTGTAGCTGGTTGGGCGCCACGGTCCGTGTGGGCGAGGGGTCCATCTTCGTGTTGCATCGCGTGGACACCGAAGGCGGACGGGCCTGCACCGTCGTCGTCGCTGACGGCGATGCTCCGTCTCTCACTGTTCGATTTACTCCCCGCATGCCCCCCGGGGCGGGCGTCCAGGAAGAGCGAGAGACGATGGAGGTTGTTCTCGAGCCTGGAGGCCGCGTGAGGTTCGCTATCGAGGAGCACGACGGAACGTGGGAAGCCAGACTGGCCGATGCGGACGAGAGCTTCGCGTGCCCGGGTGAGCTGCCGTGACCATCCTGTTGAATCAGACGCACGCGTGGGTCTTCCTGCTGCTCGGCGCCGCTGCCATTGTTTCCATCTTCTGGCTCTACCGTAGAGTGCCACCCTCGGTTGGACGTCTCAAACCCCTTCTGATAACCCTGAGATCGGCAGGTCTGGTGCTGCTCTGCGTGGCCTTGGTCGAACCCGTTCTCGCGCTGTCAAGGACGGTTACAGAACGGCCCGTCGTCGGGCTGCTGCTGGACGTATCCAGGAGCATGGCCATTCGCGACGGGACCGGTGGGGCCCGGCGCGGGGACGAGGCCGTGTCCCTCTTGAACGAGGTTATACTCACCCGCATCGCGCGCGACGCCGAAGTCGCTGCGCTCGCCTTTTCTTCCGAGTCGCGCGAACTGGACGTCGCTCGTGGAGTCCTCGTGGGCGTGCCGGCCTTTGACGGTGGCGTGACGGACATCGCTCGGGGCTTCGAGGTGCTGGGAGACCTGCTCTCGGGCAAGAATCTGGGGTCCGTGGTCATCGCAACGGACGGCGCCAACAACCGCGGCGCCGGCCCGTACGACGCAGCCCTTGCCCTGGGTGTACCCGTGTTCGTCCTTGGAGTAGGTAGCCCGGAGGCCGGGAAGGACATCGCCATCGAGGACGCCGTGACCAATCGCATCTCGTACGCGGGAGAGAGCGTGCCCATCGAGGTCACCGTCTCGAGCGCCGGCTTCGAGGGCGCGGAGACCGTTGTCGAACTCGCGGAGGGCGGATCGACGCTCGATTCGAAACAGATAGACCTCTCGGACACGGGCGAGGAAGTGCGCGTGACGTTCCGCGTGACACCCTCGACGCCGGGCGTGCACCGCTACTCGGTGTCGGTACCTCCTGCCGCCGGCGAGCTGTCGACGGCGAACAACTCGCGCGTTGTGGTTACCACCGCGATGAAGGGCAGGATCCGAGTGCTGCTGCTGGCGGGACGTCCCTCGTGGGACTTCGCCTTCCTCGGCCGTGAACTTGCAGCGGATCGCAACGTCGACGTCGAGTCCGTCGTCAGAAGACGTGGCTCACCCATCTCCGCGGTCGATGGGTCGCCGCCGGGGTCAAGGGAGGTGCTCTTCGATTACGATCTGGTGGTTCTGTTTGAGTCGGACTGGTCCGACCCGCTCGTGCCGCCGGAATGGCTGCGCGCGTTCGCGCGGGACAGGGGTGGTGGCCTGCTGTTTGTCGGGATTCCCCGCGAGCGTCCTCCGGACGACGTCGCCGCGATCCTCCCGTGCGTCCTCGACGCCGACGTGCACTCGGACCTTCGGGACGTGCGAGTCCGTTTGACGGAGGCAGGAGAGTCGGCGGCCGCGACGCGCGTCACGGAAGACAGGTTTGCTAACATCGACGTATGGAAGACGCTGCCTCCTGTTCGTACGTTCACCGCATCCGCGTGGTCGGCCCGCGCCGATGCCAGTGTTCTCGTGGAGGGACACGGGCCCGAGGGTGACGGAGCGCCGATTCTGGCGGGTGTGCGCGTCGGGGCCGGAAGCGTGATGATGATACTGGCGGACGGCATCTGGCGCTGGAAAATGGTGGACGGTGGCGCCATTGACGTCTACGACAGGTTCGTGACGAACACCGCGAGATGGCTGACGGCACGCGGAGAGCTCGAGCGTGTCGTGGTGACGCCCGACAAAGATGTCTATCAGGCGGGTGAGGACATCGGATTCTCGGTCCAGGTGTACGGAAGCGACTATCGTCTCGCGTCCGACGCGCTGGTGAGTGTGTCCGTGGCCAGTGGCGAGGCCTCGGCCCCGGTGGCCACCGTCGATCTTGAGGCCGTGGGTGACTACTACCGCGGCTCGACCGGGCGTCTCCCGCCCGGGCCCTACGTGCTGCGGGCAACCGCGTCCCGGGGAGGGGAGGACGTGGGCACCGCTACCGGCGAGTTCATCGTTGAGCGTTTCAGCCTGGAGGATTCCGAGACCCGACGGAGGTCCGCGCTGCTCAGAAGGATAGCCGACGAGAGTGGAGGCGGGTACTACTCGCCGGAGACGCTCGACGCCCTGCCCTGGGACGTGCCGATGGCGTGGACCGAGCGCACAACGACGAGGGAGTTCGAGCTGTGGAACTCGCCGTGGCTGCTCCTCGGGAGTGTCGGGCTCCTGTCTGCCGAATGGGCGCTGAGAAGAAAGCTCGGTCTGCCGTAGCGGCCGCTGTCGCGCGGCGATCCCCTGTACGTTGGTTCCAGAAACGATCTTCCCCTACAGCGGAATACCGTGAGTCACCAATCCCCTGGAAGGAGTGGTGGGAGATGCCGTTTTGTGTCTCTCTTCGCAGCGGGGGGTTCTCTCTGGCCGCCCTGCTGGCGGACGGTGTCGTGCTTGGCCTGGTCGTCACGCTCGCCGCGCTCGGTTCGCACGCGGGCACCGCCGCGGCGCAGGTGGTCATCAACGAGGTGCTCTACGATCCGGAGGGCGCGGACTCGGGCCTGGAATTCGTGGAGTTACTTAACTGCGGGCGGCACGGCGTGCTCCTGACCGGGTGGGTGCTCGAGACCGGGAACGGCGCGCACCCCGACGACTGGACGGTCGAGTGGATCGGTGACGATCTGGACTACATCGAGCCCGGGCAGATGTTCGTCGTGGGCGAGGTGGACGTGCTGCCACCTCCTGACTACACGACGCCCCTCGATCTTCAGAACGGCCCGGACGGAGTTCGGCTCACCGACGGCGTCGATCCGGTCGACGTCGTGGGGTGGGGAGAACCGCTCTTCCAGGAGTACTACGAGGGCCAGCCGGCTGTCGATGCGCCGTCGGGCCTCTCGCTCGCGCGTTCACCCGACTGCTTCGACCACGGCGACAACAGTCTCGATTTCGTCGCGGGACCGCCGACGCCCGGCGCGCTCAATGCGCTCTCGCACGATCTCTGTCTCACGGTCCGCCATCCCGGTCGAGTGATCTTCGATCAGGGAGAGCCGGTGGAGCTCGAGTGCCTCGTCAGGAACGTAGGTGCCCTCCCGACCGGGGGGCAAGAGCTTACGCTCGAGCTCTTCGAGGACGGGTCGGGAACGCCCGTCGGTTCGTCCGTGCTCCTGGACGACCTCGCTCCGCGGGACTCGGTCGAGGTTGTGCTCCGGTGGCCGAACCCCGCAAGCGGGTATCACAGGAACAGCGTGACCCTCACGTTCCCGCCGGACTGCGAACTCTCCAACAACACGGCGGCAACGTCTCTCACGGTGGGTGCGGTGAGCGGTCTCATCGCGGTCAACGAGATCATGCACTCGCCCGACGAGGACGGGACCGAGTGGGTGGAGCTGCTCAATGTCTCCGGGGACACCGTCGCGCTCCTCGGATGGGCGCTCGGCGATGATGTGGACGCATACCGGATGGTCACGGGGCCCGACTCGTTCGCTCTCCTTGCCGACGGCGCGTTCCTGCTGCTTGCCCGCGACAGCGAAGCAATGGACGGGCTCACCTCGTGCCTGGTCGTAGAGACCGACGGTTGGGAGGCACTCTCGGCGGACGACACCGTGGTGCTCTTGGACGAGTTCGGGACTCCGATCGACCGCGTGACATACGAGCGGCGTTGGGGCGGTGAGCGGGGCGTGTCGCTCGAGCGCGTGCGACCGGACATGCCACCTCAGGACGCGGGGAATTGGGGCAGCTCGGTGGCCCCCGAGGGGAGCACGCCCGGGCGAGTCAACAGCATCCACCTCGGTGCGGTACCGGCCGCCGGCCGGCTGACCGTAGCACCGAACCCCTTCACGCCCAACGGCGACGGGAGCGCCGACCGCGCTGTGATCCGTGTGGAGCTGCCGGTGGCGAGGGCGACGGCAAGACTGACCGTGTTCGATCTGGAGGGGCGCGTCAGGGCGGTGCTGGCCGACCATGCGGCGCTCTCCTCTGAGAGCGAGTTTCTGTGGGACGGCGCAGGGTCCGACGGGGCGCCGCTGCCGTCTGGGCTCTACATCATCTACTTGGAAGCGATCGACGCCCGGGCGGGCATCTTCGTCACGGCGAAGACGGCCGTCGGGATCGTGCGATAGGAGTGCCCTTGATGAAGACCTCTCTTGTCGCGGCCTCAGAAGGCACGAGGTGGCCCCGGCGTTCAGTCGCGCGCCCGTGCGCAATCCTACTGTGTGCTGTTCTGCTTCACGCGAGCCCGGCCAGGGCGGCGTTCGAGGTCTCGTGGCCGGACGCCTGGTCGGCAGGGATGCTGACGCCTGGCCTGATACTCGCGGGGTCACCCGGTCACGTGCTCTCCCGGGCGTCCCCGGACTCAGCGACGACGTCACGCTCTCCTTTCCGTCCTCGTGTCACGGTGTCTGCCGGTGAGCTCTACGGTGTCCGTGAGGCGGCGGGCTGGGGGGCGCACGCCACCGCCCGGTTCCGCGGAGTGTCCGCCGGCATCGAGATGGCCACGTTGGGCGGTGAACTCTACCAGGAACGTGCCCTCGGTCTTCGGGCCGGGTTGGATCCGGATCCGGATCTCCACGTGGCCGCGAGAGCAAGGGTTCTCGGCCTCTCCGCTCGAGGCGTTGACGGCCTCTGGACGGTGGCGGTGGACGCGAGCGCGACCAGACGCTTCATTGGTCGCGTCTTTCTCGGCGCCGCCTGCGAGAACCTGACGCGCTCGCGGATCGGTGATTCTCCCGTGGCGTCGCGGACCGGCTTCGGGGCGGCACTGGTTCTCCCCTCGGTGCTAATCCAGTGGACGCTTTCGCTTGAGGAGACGTTCGCTCCGGCGACAGTACTGAGCCTCGAGGCGGCGCTGACCGACTGGCTCCGCGTGAGGGTGGGCGCCCGGGACTCGCCAGGGAAGCTCGGCTTTGGTATCGGCGTGGGGCGAACACGCGGCGGCCGGTGGCCCGTCGTTGACTTCGCCTGTCAGTGGCATCCCCAGTTGGGAGTGAGCTCATTTGTGTCGGTCACTATCGAACCGTGACATCGTGGTTCTCGTGCTTGCAGTTGTTCTTGCGGCGCTCCCCGTACGTTGCTTCGCCGACGATTCCGCTTCGGACACGGACGACGTCGCAGACGCGGACGATGTCGGAGCGTGCGACTCCGCCCTCCGCGAGGTTCTGATGGGACTGGATGACGAGTTCGCCGCGATCGACGGCCTGGAGGAACTTCTGCGTGAGGCGGCGGCCTTCAGGGAGCACCCGGTGGACGTCAACAGCGCGGGGCTCGCCCAGCTCCTGCGCGTGCCATTCCTCGGCCCGGGGCTGGCAGTGCGCATCGTGGCGCAGCGTGATCGTATGGGACCCGCGGAGTCCCTGGACGAGCTTGTGGCGCGCGGGTGTCTCAGTCACGAGGCTCTGGCGGCCGTGCGGCCATACCTCATCGCGCGGTCGCCGGTTCCCGAGGTGGTGATGCCCGCGGTGGGGGACAACGCGGGGGACGCCGCAGTGAAGGCCGTGGGGGACGCTTCGGGGGGCTCCGCGGGGGACTCCGCGATGGACGCTACGCTACGGGCCTCGCAGAAAACCCCGCTGCCGGTCACCTGGGAGCTGCGTCTGCGCACGACGACGCAGGAGCGCTGGGACGCTCCGTGGGGCGCGCGGGACGTCCTCGGGGCCGTCGGGACGTTCGCCAGGCTGCGTGTGTCCTACGCGCAGCGGCTGGACCTGTCGGTCGCATGCGAGAAGGACATAGGAGAGGCTAGTCTGGCGGACCACTCGGTGGTCTCCCTGGTCTGGCGCGGAGCCGCGGACGTTCCGGAGGACGGACCGGCGCTCTCCGTCGGACTCGGCGACTTCGCCGGCAGCTGGGGACAGGGGCTGCTTCTACGGAGCGGAGGGTTCCCGTCGGAGGCGGCGTACCCGCGCCGACGCGACTCCCTCAGGCGCTACGACGGCGCCGGAGAAGCGACGGCCAGGAGGGGCGCGTTCGTCATTGCGTCGAGAGGGAAGGTCTGTGTCAGAGCCGTCCTCGCCAGAAGTAGATTGGACGCAGCCGTGGGGGAGGACGGGAGGATCACCTCCATACGAACGACCGGGTATCATCGCACCGAGGGTGAGATGGGTGGCGCGTGTGCTCTCGACGAATCCTTGGTCGGCGCCCGCGTCAGCGTCGAGCCAGCCGCCGGACTGGAGCTCTCTGCCTCCGCGCTTCGTTTCGGCTTCTCGCCGGAGCTGGCCCCCGGTGATCCCTTGAGGCAGCGCTTCCGGTTCAGCGGCGACGAGCTGGCGGCGGGCGGCTTCGACGTTCGTGTCTCAGCAGGCGAACTCACCGCCGGGTGCGAGGTAGCGACGACCTCCGCGGGTGGATTTGCCACGCTCGCAGCAGCCAGGCTGCGGCGAGGGGGCGCCCGCCTGAGCGCCGGAGGGGCATACGTGTCCCGGGACTACTGGGCGCCTCTGGGCGGAGGCGTCCCGGGCTTCTCGAGCGGATCCAACGGCGCCGTCGGTTGGATGGGCGCGGAGTACCGCTCTGGACCCGACTGGAAGATCTGGGCGGCGACGCGCATCGCGCGACGACCGTGGAGGTCCTACCACTCCGAACTGCCGAACGGTTCGATCTCCGTGGCCGTCGGAGGTGAGCTCAGAACGAAGCGGAACTGGCGCGTGGCCGTCGAGTCGAAGGTCCGCACACGCAGTGACGGCGAGGGCGATCCCCCGGTCACCACGAATGGTACGGTCAGGCGCACGAGGGTATCACTGCGCACCAGGGGGTCCGTCCCGGTCGTGGTATCGGCGTGGAGAATCACGTCCCTGTCCGACGGAGCGGAGGAGGGGTCGCTTTTGGCGGCTGCGCTCCGGATCGACGGCGACATCGCGGGCAGAAGCTCGTACACGGCCGGCCTGACATCGATGACATCGCAGGGGATCGTGCCTTCCTTCATCCAGTACGAGCCTCGCCTCCCCGGCGAGTTCGGACTCACCTCCTTGAATGTGCCGGGAACGAGGTGGTATATTCGCGTGCAGACGGGGTTGCCGGCCGGGCTGGGTCTCTCGGTCAGGCTCAGTGGCGGTCCCGAGCGAGGACAGACGCAGTTTGGCCTTGGGCTGGACGCAAGGGGTTGACGACATGACGGATAACGCACAGGGCGTCACTGATAATGCACAGGACGTCGTGGAGCTGGGCGGATCTGGACGGACCTACTCGCCGCACGAGGCCGTGCTGGAAGCATCACGATGCCTCATGTGCGATGAGGCTCCGTGTCTGGACGGGTGTCCGGCCGGGGTCGACGTTCGCAGGTTCATAAGGAAGATACGGTTCGGGAACTTCCGGGGTGCGGCGCGGCTGATTCGTGAGGCGAACCTGCTGGTGGGGATCTGCGGGCGCGTCTGCCCGCAGGAGATCCTGTGTATGGAGAACTGCACGCGCGGCAATCTGGATACTCCCATCGACATTGCGGGTCTCCAGAGGTTCGCGGGTGACATCGAGCTGGGGACGCTGGCGCCTCTGCCTGTGCCGGCCGATGGAAGAGACGAGAAGGTCGCCGTCCTGGGTGCGGGCCCGGCCGGTCTGGCCGCCGCCGCAGAACTCCGGAAGCGGGGCTTCGGCGTCGAGATATTCGAGCGCGCCGATTCGATGGGAGGAGTTCTCACGCAGGGCATCCCTCCATTCAGACTGGATCGTGCGTTTGTCGAGAGCGAGCTCGACTAC
>JAUVLG010000037.1 GCA_030595835.1 Candidatus Eiseniibacteriota bacterium
TCCACGCAGTCGTCCGCGGAGACATCAATCACCAGAAGCACCGCGTCGGCGTTCCTGACCAACTCGGGCAGCCACGTCTCCATGTGATCAGGCGAGAACGGGGGGACGTCCACGAGCTCGAGGTAGATGTCGTCGTATGGCATCATCGCGGGCAGCGGAACGCGCGTGGTGAAGGGGTAGTTGGCGACCTCCGGCGTCGCGTTTGTCGTGGCCGCGACTATCTGCGACTTCCCGACGTTGGGCGTGCCGATCAGGATGACCTGAGGGGACTCGCCCTTCGGAACGTGGTGGGAGGGGCCCCTGTGACCCTTCCTGCTGGGCTGTTCGAGCTCAGCCTTGAGCTTCGAGAGCTGCTTCCTGTGGTTGGCGCGAAGCTTGTCTGTACCCTTGTGTCTGGGTATGATAGCCATCATCTCTTGGAGAGCGGCTATCTTGTCCTCGGTCGTCTTCGCCTCGCGGAAGCGCTGCTCCGCGTTCTTGTAGGGTGGGGGGAGGTTCGCTGGCATCTATTCCTCTGTTCTTGTCGCGTCTCGACTGTTAACAATGATTCTAACGCGGTGCGGCGCGCTTATCAAGACGCCCGCGGAGCCTCCAGGCTCCACGAGACGGATTCCGGCACGAATCCCAGTCATGCTGCCACGCGGCCGTGAGGACCCCTGTCCTGGTTGTGCCATGTGGAGAGCTCTTGTCTTGGCCATGCCACCTGTCCAGCTTGCCCCCATTACCATACCAGGGGCATCATCTTGATTAGCTCCGTCCATCCGAGCCCGGGGAGTCCTCACTCCACGGAACCAGCAGCGCCGGGTCTGGACCGTTCCAGGCTGCGCCGCGCCGCCATCGTCTTTATTGTGGGCAGCATTGCGATCATGGCCGTGACGGTCATCGTCACCACCGATGACGAGACGTGGCACGGCGTGCTCTCATTTGGTGTCTGGTTGGTTGCCCTTCTCCTCGTTGCCGAGTCCATGAGGATGGTCCTGGAATCTCTTGCACTCCTGGTTCTTGTCAACGGAATCCAGGACGAGAAGATCACAGTGATAGAAGCCCTCGAGCTTACGATCGAGGGCTTTTCCGTCGGCCAACTGATGCCCATCAGTGCCGCCGGTGTTACGTATCAGGGCTTCCTTCTGACCAGGAAGGGCGTGCGGCTTGGGTTGGCGACGGCGATTGTTCTGGTGAAGGGGTTCGTTCCGAGCGTGTTCTTTTTCCTAGTGCTCGTAGGGGTCACGACGCTGACCGCGCTCGGGTGGGAGGGCTCGGGGGGGACGGCCAGGCTCCTCAAGATAGTGGCCCCCCTATCCGCGCTGCCGCTTGTCCTGGCTGTGACCACCCTTGTCATCATGATGCGCTACCCGAGGCGCCTCGACCGCATAATAGATAGTGTGGCGGCGTTTCTGGCTCGCAGGCTGCGCGGGCGGGCGGCACGGAAGATAGAAGAATCCCGGGTCCTGATGGAGAAGGAGTCGCACATCTTCCGTGAGGCGCTCACGACCCTCGGGCGCCACAAGCGGTGGGTCCTCTTCCGAGGCATCCTCCTGGTAGTTCTCGCTTACGTTGCCGAGTTCATGATCGGTATTGTGATCCTGTGGGGCTTCGGTTACCGCGGCTCGATGGTCGGACCTCTGGTGCTGCAGTGCCTCCTGAAGCCCGTGATCACCGCGACACCCACGCCTGGTTCACTCGGCTTCTGCGAGGGCGGCTACATCGCGTTCTTCGCCGCGTTTCTGCCGGCGCGCTTCATCGGTGTGTCGCTCGTGCTCTGGCGGCTTGCTCTCTACTTCGTGCCGATGTCCGTGGGCGGCGTGCTGGTCGCGAGGCGGATCGGGCGGAGGGGGTTCGACGCGAAAGACCCACAATCAACTTGACCGACCCCTAGTCGCGTCGTATAGTCCGCTCAGAATCCGTAAAGGCAACGGTCGGTCCAAGGGCCGGCTTTCGCACAAACCGGTTGGCGGTTCACTTGCCGTCGTCGGACAGACTCTGCTGTTTTGCTGAAGGCGGGATGCGATCATCGCCTCCAGCTCGCGGGTGCCCCGCTTCTAGCAGGCGGGGCATTCTCTCTCACAGCAGCCGGCACTCGACATGGTCAAGAGCTCCTACGACATAACGTCCAAGCTGAGACAGCAGGAGAGGACCCTCCGAGCGGTGGGCGGGCTTTTCTCCAAGGATCGCATCGCGAAGTCGACGCGTATCCTCATCGACAACGTCAACGTCAAGCCGGGTGACACCGTCCTCGACTATGGCTGCGGCTACGGGGCCGTGGGTGTGGCCCTTGCCGACAGCGCGCCCGGGATCGACATCTGCATGGTCGATTCCGACATCCGCGCGGTGCGGTGGGCGCAGGAAAACGTCAGGGCGAACGGCGTTGAGAACGCCCACATCGTCCTCGACCACACGCTCGACCGCTACGCCGACGGCTACTTCAACATCATCACACTGAATCCTCCTATCGAAGACGGCACCGAGGCCATCTTCGAGATGATCGACCGCGCGCGCCCGAAGCTCCGGAACGGCGGGAGTTTCTACCTCATCGCGAAGGTGAGGAAGGGGGCCAAGAGCTACATGCGGAGGCTCTCTGAGACCATCGGTCCGGCCAAGGTAATTCGGAAGAGCGGCGGGTACTGGCTCATGCGTGCCGAGCGCAGTCCGGTTCGCTCACCACAGCCCATAAACCTGTCGGTCTACGAGCACACGGTCGAGACGCGACTGCGCGGGAGGAAGTACACGTTCTGCACGCGTGCGGGCATTTTCTCGCGCAAGGAGATGGACGAAGGCACGCTCCTCTTGATCGAGTCCGTTGACGTCATGCCGATGAACTCGGTCATCGACGTCGGGTGCGGGTACGGCCCCATCGGCATCGCCGCCGCCCACCTGGCATCGGTGGGACGAGTTGTTATGGTTGACACAAGCGCGCGGGCGGTCGAGTGCGCCTCGCACAACATCACGGCTCATCATCTCCATCACGCACGAAAGAATGGCAAGCCCAGGGTGGAAGCCGTGGTCAGCGACCGCTTCGATGCCGTGCGTGGCGAGCGCTTCGACCGTGTCATCTCCAATCCCCCCTTCCACGCCGGCGTGGACGTGCTCTACCCGCTGGTCGATCAGGCCTATGCTCACCTGAGGTTCCACGGCAAGATGTACCTGGTCCTCATGCGCTACGTCGGCATCAAGCGCCACATCGAGAAGGTCTTCGGGAACTGCAGCATCGTCGCGCAGGAGGGCAAGCACACGGTCCTGATGGCCGAGCGCATGACCGAGGACCCGCCCGGAATGCGCAACTACCGGAGTGCCTCTACGCGGGAGTCCAGAACCCGCCACGCGATTCCTCCCAAGGGTCTCTGACAGGCCGCCGTAGCCTCTTCAGGAAGCCGAAATCTCGTTGACGCACGACGTCGGTACTGCTAGCATTCTAGGGTTCGCTTTCGTCGCTCTCGGGCGGGAATAGGGCCGCCCGGCAGCCGTGTTTAGAGGCATCAAGATCCTCGGAGGAGGAAGCAATGGCAGCAAGTTTCAGCGAGTTCATGGATTCTGTGAAGGCGAAGAATCCGGCGCAGCCCGAGTTCCACCAGGCGGTGGACGAGGTCGTTGAGTCAATCTGGCCGGTTCTGGAGAAGCGACCGGAGTACCGCAAGGCCAAGATCCTTGAGCGGATCGTTGAGCCCGAGCGCGTCATCATGTTTCGCGTGCCGTGGGTCGATGACAGCGGCGAGGTCCAGGTCAACCGCGGTTTCCGCATCGAGATGAACAGTGCGATCGGTCCCTACAAGGGCGGACTGAGATTCCACCCGAGCGTCAACCTCGGCATCCTGAAGTTTCTGGCGTTCGAGCAGGTCTTCAAGAACAGCCTGACAACGCTCCCGATGGGCGGCGGCAAGGGCGGCTCCGACTTCGACCCGAAGGGCAAGAGCGACCTTGAGGTCATGCGATTCACCCAGAGCTTTATGAGCGAGCTGTTCCGTCACATCGGTCCGAACACCGACGTGCCGGCCGGTGACATCGGCGTCGGCGGCCGCGAGATCGGTTTCATGTTCGGCCAGTACAAGAAGCTCCGCAACGAGTTCACCGGTATTCTCACGGGCAAGGGTCTCAACTGGGGCGGCAGCCTTATTCGTCCCGAGGCGACCGGCTACGGCGCGGTCTACTTCGCGGCCGAGATGCTCGCTACCCGCAACGAGAAGATGGAAGGCAAGACCTGCCTGGTCTCGGGCGGGGGCAACGTTGCGCAGTACACCATAGAGAAGGTCCTCGATCTGGGCGGCAAGTGCATCACGTGCTCCGACTCGAGCGGCTGGATCCTCGACGAGGCCGGCATCGACCGCGAGAAGCTGGCGTTCCTGATGGAGCTCAAGAACATCAAGCGTGGGCGCGTCAAGGAATACGCTGAGAAGTTCTCGGGCGCCGTCTACACGCCGGCCGACTCAAGCCTCGACTACAACCCGCTGTGGGACGTCAAGGCGGACTGCGCGTTCCCGAGCGCGACGCAGAACGAGATCAGCGTGAAGGACGCCCAGAACCTGGTCAATAACGGTGTCTATGTGGTCTCAGAGGGCGCCAACATGCCGACGGTCCCCAAGGGCGTGTCGATCTTCCTGGACAAGAAGATCCTCTACGGTCCCGGCAAGGCCGCGAACGCGGGCGGCGTCGCAACCTCCGGTCTCGAGATGAGCCAGAACAGCCTGAGGCTCTCGTGGACCCGTGAGGAAGTTGACCAGCGCCTGCAGGGCATCATGAAGGCGATCCACAAGGCGGCGTACGAAACCGCGAAGGAGTTCGGCGTCGACGGGAATTACGTCGCCGGTGCGAACATCGCCGGCTTCATCAAGGTAGCTGACTCGATGCTCGATCAGGGTGTCGTGTAAGAACGGTAGCGCTGCAGTGGGGAAGATGCTGCAGTGAAGTGATTTCAGGGCGGTCCGCACAAGCGGTTCCGCGCCGAACGCGAGGCGGCGGAGGGTTTCACCTTCTGCCGCCTCGTTGCGTACGGGCTTCGCGGTCCAGAGGGAGTGATTCGGTCGGCCTGTGGGAAGTTACTCCGCGTCGTTTTCGGCGAGTCTGATTCCCGGTTTCAACACCACGCCGTGCCCCGTCTTCGAGTTCGCGGCGACATCCAGCGGTTGGTCGAACGTCAGGTGGCGGACCTGCGAGGTTCCCGACTCGGTCGGCTGGGCGTCGAGCCAGGCCTCGTCAATGAAGACGCCCGGACCGTTTCCACTGACGGTGAAGTAGCTCACACCGAAGGACGTGATGTTCTGGAAGAAGTGCGTGCCCTGCGACGGTTCCACCTTGATGTCGGGGAGTTCCGTCTCGACGATGCAGCGCGCTCTCGAGATCTGTGCCCACCGCACCGGTATGCCCAACCACGGGTCGGCGCTTCCCCAGCGGCCGGGACCGATGAGCAGATAGGGGCGTCCCGCCTCGGCCAGGCGCGCGTTCAAGGTTCCGATCTCGGCCGCTGTCTCGACGGACCTGCTTCGGTCGAACGCGTCCCTGCTCACGTAGACGATGTCGCGGATGTCCCTGATGTGCCCGTGGCCGAGAGCTCCGTCCGATAGCACGATTGCGCCTTTCGGCTCGATTTCACTGAGATCGACATCCGCGAACTCGCCGCCGAAGACCATCGGGCGGATCTGCAGAAAGGCGAACTCGTGAGGCTCACCCGGTCTCTCGCTCAGGTTGACCGCGAACTCCATCTCTGTCTGGCAGGCGAAACCAGCCTTCCCGATCTCGAGAAGGAAGCGAAGCGTCTCGGGCAGAGGGAAGAAGCTGCCGAGGACGCCGGCCATCGTTACGAGCCGCGGTCCGGGCCGCCCAATGCCCTCGTAGATGCGGTCGTTCTCGGCCGAGTACGTGGACGCCACGTTATCGAGCGTGCCGTGCTCCTCCGCGACGTCCAGTCCAAGAAGGGCCAGGTTCGCATACGGTGGGTCCGAAGCACGCCCGACCGGCGCGTCACTGGCCAGGTCCAGGGCATAGAACTCGCTCTGCGCGTTGTTCAGATAGTCGGTGGTCGAGGAGAACTGGATGAGCTTGTTCGGATGGGCCGGTGAGAATCGCACAACACGCCCGCCCTCGACGACCATCCTGCCCAGACCGAGGGCCACGGACGCGATGCCATCTTCGGCTCTCATTCCCTTGACGGGATAGAAATTGTAGGAGCGCGCGACACCCGCCAGGTTCGGGTAGACGTAGTCGCCGTGCCTCCGCCCGGCGATCTGCTGGATGATCACGCCCATCCGCTCCTCTTCCAGGCGGTTCGGAGTCGACTCAATGTAGGCCTTGGAATCGGAGGAATAGGTCGACGCGTACACAAACCGGATCGCACGGCAGAGCTCGTCGAGCCGTACCTCGAGGTTCTCGTTGGAGTTGGGGATCATGTAGGTCTGGTAGATGCCGGCGAACGGTTGGAACGACGAATCCTCGAAGAGACTGGAGGAACGGATCGCCAGGGGGTAATCCACACGCGAGAGGAATGATGCCAGCTCGTCCCGGGTCTCTCTCGGGAATTTCGCCGCGAGGAACGCCTCTCTGATCTTTTCGTCGCTCTCCTCCTCGAGCGCGAAAGCGGTCAGCCCCGACTCGTTCATGAACTGGTCGAACACGCCGGTGGCCACGACGGCGCTGCGCGGCACCTCTATGTGAACACCGTCGATGCGATCCTCGATGTCGTACGCGTTCAGGAGTGAATTGACGAACGCGAGACCGCGACCCTTCCCGCCGAGCGACCCTGTGCCAATCCGCGAAAAGGTCGTCTCGGGCTCGAACGTCTCACTGGAGAACTCCTCGACGAGGCCGGCCCTGGAACGACTGCGGTAAGTGCGAATGGCCGACAGGAGATAGTCGCGCATCGCAGACGGACTCGTGAACTCGTCGATCTTCCTCGGCTTGAGGGCCTTGGCGAGGTCGAACTCCGTTCGGGCCATCAACCAGGTGGAGAAGTCGTTGCGGTTCGCATGAAACACGAGCGACTCTTCCGGGACGTTCTTGATGGCCTCGACGAGACTACGAAGGTCGTCGGCCCCGGCGACCTCAAGCCCACCGTCATTCCGGAACACGAAGTCGCCGAATCCCAGGTGCTCGCGCATGAAGCCGCGGACATCGTGCAGGAGCGTTCGGGAGGTCTTGCGGCAGAACGCGGCGCCCAGCGCCTCCGCCTTCTCTGCGACCCCGGCGTCGGTCGACTGGATAAGGACAGGCGTGCCCGGATCTCGGGTCTTGACCATGCGGGCGAAGTCGAGTCCGGCCTCGGGATCGGCCTTACCGTCCCTCGGGAATCGCGCGTCGGAGATGACGCCGAGCAGATGCTCACCGCTGATCTGGTACATCTGCTCGGCCTCCTCGTAGGTGGAGGCCAGAAGCACCTTTGGCCGCGCCCGCATGCGCATTAGTTGCTGCATGCGGTTGACGCCCTCGGCCATGAGCGCCTGAGTCTGCTCCATGATCTCACCGTAGAGCATCGGCAGGTACGCGGAGTAGAAGCGGATCGAGTCCTCAATGAGGAGGACGTGCTTGACGCCGGCGAGCTCCGCGTCGTGCGAGGCGTTCATTAGATCTTCGGCCCACTTGATGACCGCGAGGAAGACCCGCGCGTCGCCGAGCCACACGAAGAACCTGTCGACGGCCTTCCGCTCCGCCCTCTCCTTGAGGACGGCCAGCTCGCGCGTGTCGTAGGCCATGAGAACGACCGGTAGCTCCGGCGCCTGCTCTTTGCACTGCCGGCCGAAATCGAAGACGTCCATCTCTCCGACCCGGGGCATCGTTATGATGAGATCGGGCTTGCTCTCGGCGAGCTCACGAACGGCCTCCTCCGCCGTCGAGACCCTGATGATCGTGGGAGTGGAGCTCAGGTTAAGTTCCTGATACTCCGTGAAGAGCATCTCGCCGAGGTTGCCGTCCTCCTGGAAGGTGAACGAGTCGTAGAGGCTCGACACGAGGAGGATGCGGTGTACACGCCAGGGCATGAGGTCCGAGAACGGCACCTGCTTCCGCTCGATCCTGCCGGCGATCTCTTCAAGCGCGCGGTACTTCATGGCAGCTCGTGATGTAAGGGGGCCGGACCGCAGCGGCCCCGTGCCGCCGCGGTCCCAATCCCACGTTGGGCCTAGATCTTCTTCAACAAGATCAGTCGGTTCTTCGGAGAGCTGAGCGTGTCGTAGTTCTCCTTGAACTCACCGTAGCTGTCGACGCTGATGCTGCGTTCGTTAATGGTTATCGACCTTGTCCAGACCACGGTGCGTTGATCCTCGTACGATTCACAGGTCAACTTGAACACGGCGTCCGGTGTGATGAGCGTCACGTCTTCGGGGAGCCAGGTTACCTCGTAGCCGTCCGGCAGTGACAGGTCGAGCACGATGTCGCTTCCGAATTCACACGGGAACTCGAATGCGTAGCGCCTCTCCGCGAGCGACGGATAGAGTCCCGTCGATGCGAAGGAGTGAGGGAACGGAGGTAGACGTACGATCATCATGTCGCCCTGCCGCACCGCGAACCCCTCGGCCTCGATGTTCTGGAGCACCGTGACCGGTTCGGTGAGATTCGTGAGGTCCGAATGAGAGTGGTCGGCGTCGGACGCTCCGGTGGACACGACGTTTGCCGCCGTGTCGAACAGCTTCTGCGCCTCCGACGGCGTCGCGTCCTTGAGGTCGCGGCGCGCCTTCCTGTCGAAGTAGCCCGTGAGCTCACAGGACGCGCGAACATCGGCGTTCCCATCGCTGTCCATCGCTATCACCATGCTCTTGCGAGCGTGGTTCTCCGACGCGCGGAAGCTCGGGATCCGCACGAGTTCGCTCGAGCCGTCGTCCCTGACCACGAGCGCGGTGTTCCCGCGTCCCCACCGCACGAAGCCGTAGGACACGTCATCCATGAACGGGTCGAGGAAACCATAGGAACCGCCGTCCGGGATGGCGACCAGGATGCGCGTGAACTGCTTAAGGGTCGGCACGGATTCGGTGAAGCGAGCATCCGGACTCCCGGCGACCAGGGCGGGGAACGCGTCAATGCCGGCCGCGCGGAGCATGCTCGTGAGGAGCACTGCCTTGTCGCGCGTGTCGGCGTACTTGTTCTCGAGTACCTGCTCCGCATCGTTCGGGGCGTATCCGCCGATGCCGAGCGGCATATGCACGTTTCTGACCTCGGTCGCGACGTCCAGGAATAGCGCCCGCGTCTTGTCCTCGTTGGATGACAGGCCCCGCGTCAGCTCGGCCGCGCGCGACGCGATCTCTCCGCCGGTCTCGACGTGAGGGAAGAACTCACCGGCGAAGAACGCGGCCGGTTGGTCCCAGCTCGTGTATGACGAGTAGATGACCGTCGGGTAGAGCTCCGTCGCCGGCGGCATGTATTCCTCTTCAATCAAGGCCGGGACGCTGGAGACGCTGTAGACGATCTCACCCAGCTCCGCGGCCTTCGCTATCGTCGTGGTGGTGTCCAGGCTTCCCGTGTAGCCGACGCTCGACGGGGCCTTGGCACCCTCGGGGTATCGGATGGTGAATGAGGCGGTGAACACCGGGTCCTCGGCACCCATGTACTCAATGCCGGAGTAACTGCCGTCGACCGCCGGGTCATGGTTTTCTCTCAGCTGAAGTTCCATCGTCGCCCCTGATCCTACTGCCTGGAACGAGATGACCTTCTCCAGTACGTTGGCGTACATCGACGCTCCCTTGAGGAACGCCGGTGTCACATCATTGATCGCGTCCTCCTCCACCTCCTTCACACGCCCCATCTTCGTGACCGTCACGCCCTTTACCAACGACAGAGCGGAGAGTTCCTCGTTGAACAGGAACGACTGGTTGCTGTATCGCTCCCGGCCCCTGAGCGTCAGGATCCTGATGAGCTTGTTGCGCATGGTCACCACCGACCCGTCCTCGGCAACCTCCGCGGTCTCCTGGATCTTCAGGAAGACGGCCGAGGCGTCCGGGTAGTCTTCCTTACTAGGGGCGCTCTCGATCAACCCTTCGACGTCCGTGTCCAGCCACTGCTCGGCCAGGGCCATCGTGGCCGCAAGAGCGAGCACGACTAGTGTCAACACGACCTTCTTCATCTAGCCCTCCTCTCTCTTGAGAATGACCTCACCCTTCTCGGACCTCGCGGCGAGCCTGACGGCTTCCTTCAGGTTCAAGTAGTCCGCAGGTGAGATCTCGAACTTGTCGATTCCGAACCTCCTGTTGTAGCGAATGAGTCCCCCTCCGCCGCCGGCCTCGGGCGGCACGTACTCGTATGTCATCGAGAGGCTGATGGCGCCCGCCTCGAAGTCGACGGCGTCCGGCAGATTCTCGACCACGAATCCGGCGGGCAGCGCTACCTCCGACTTCTCGTCAACTCCCAGTGTGACACCGAGCGCCACCGGGTAGCTACGTTCCGGCAGACCCACCATCTGGCCGAAGAGGAAATCCGAGAGCAACTCGAACGAGCCCGTGGCTGCGGGGACCTTGAAGAGCGTGTAGGGCGCAGCATCCAGCGCGTAGTCATCGATATGATAGGAGAGTTCGATGGCCGTCGGTTCGTAGAGGTCGTCCGCGTCCGTGACCGAGAAGCTCTTGAGTTCGGCTCCCGGATAGATGTTCTGAACCATCTTCTCAGCCATCATTTCGAACTGCTGCGGGCCGACGCTCTTGCTGACGGTCCGGAGTATCAGTTCGTAGAAGCCGTTCCCGGTGATGGTGACGTTGCCCTCGATACTGCCATCGTCGGCCAGCACCGCGCGGTCCATGATGTCGCCCGAGTTCGCCGTGGCGGGAACGTGCGCGGCCTGCCGGATGTTCTCACCCTCCTCGGTGCCGACGAGGAGGTAGCGGTCGCCAACGTTTCCGGCGTAGACCTCGCGCGTTCCCTCGATGGTGGGATCGATGTAGAGGTAGTCGCCGTCCGGCCCCTCGATGGCCACGATGCCGTGCTCGAAGTAGATGGTGGGAATTTCCGTGTCCATTCTGTGGCTCGGGTTGATCACCACCATCCAGGCGGGCACGCCGATCTCCGAGAGCATAGTGATCATGAGTGTCGCCTTGTCGCGGCAGATGCCGTACTCCTTCTCCAGCGTGTAAGACGCGAAGTGCGGCTCGAGGAAGGCGCCGCGGTCCATGGCAATCCCTAAGTATCGAACGTTCTCGAGGATCCAGTAGTGGATGGCGCGGATCTTGTCTTCGGTGGACGTCAGGCCGTCGGTGATCTCGGCGACGAGGTCCACAACGGAATCCTCCGCGACACACTTCTCATCAACCAGCTTCCAGACGTATCGTGACGTCTCTTCCCACGTGTGCATCGTCGAGACGATGAGGCGCGCGGCTATCTGCCGGGGAGGAGCCATCGCGAGCTCGCGCTCGATCTTCGGCATTTCTCTCGTCGTCCACGTGTGGACCGTGCGGTCTCCGTCGAGGGTCTCCTCGTGATCGGCCTCGCCGCTCTTCACGATGTGCACGAGCGGGAGACTCGATGGGCCGACGATCGTCACCCGGGATTCAACA
The DNA here is from genome assembly GCA_030595835.1 of Candidatus Eiseniibacteriota bacterium. Taxonomy (GTDB): domain Bacteria; phylum Joyebacterota; class Joyebacteria; order Joyebacterales; family Joyebacteraceae; genus JALGZG01. Next base: position 11,454 of record JAUVLG010000037.1, read on the forward strand.
ATGGGCTCCGTATGCTGAAGGAAGTAGATGCCGTTGAAGCCGTTGTCGATGAGCGGCTTGTAGCTCTCGTGGATGATGTACTCGATGGCGTCGCCAATCTCGAGGCCTGGGAAGACGACCGAGATCTGTCGGAAGTCCTCCTCGAAGATGTTCATCGCGGAGATCTCGGGAGGGGTGCCCTCTGTGATCAGATCCTCCTCGACGACGATCTGCGTTCCATCCGCCTTGATGACCCGCGCCATCGCGATCTCGACGGAACCGTATCTTCTGTGGTACGTGATCGATACGCTGCCGTTGTCGTCCCGACCTTCCTCCGTGAGTATCTTCACGAACGCGTGGTTGCTCTGTTCGTAGGCGCCGGCCTCGTCGAACTCGATGTAGGTGTGGTCGAGTCCGGTGATGGAGTTGGCGTCCGGGTACTCCTCAAGGCCTCCCAGACTGCTCGCCAGACTGACGGCTTCCGAGAGCTCAAGCGGCTCGGGAACCGCGCGGGCGACCATGGGCAGCGCTGCCAGAGTTGCCGCCAGCAGCAGGCCAAGGGAGATTCGTGCATGTCTCCGCATCTCTTTCCTCCAATCCTCCGTTGGGCCCTGGGTTGGTGCCCTGGGCGCTCTGATGATATGCGTTGAAGACCGATTATGCACTCGTACGCGCCCCCGGGCAAGTGCGGCGGGCCATGAACGCCTATCTTGGCACGCGAATAGGAGTGTGCTACCATCAGCGCGCCGGTAGACTGACCTGAGCACTTCTGCCGGCCCGATGATATCGCGGATGAATCACATACGTCCGGACAGAGGTGATATTCGCCCTGTCTGCGGGGGGATTCTACGGATGACACACATGCGAACAGGCTCCACGCACCTCCTCGGTTTTCACACACTGGTGATTCTGCTCGCTTGTGCGGTCGTTCTGGCCGCGCCGGCCGCGGCGCAGGCCCAGGACGCAGTTCCTGTCCCCGTGGCGCCGGCCGCCGGCGTCGAGCTTCAATACGACATCCCGCTACAACCCTGGCTCGTTCCTACAGTTCTCGATCTCAAGACACAGTTCGCCGACGGTCTGTCCGCTGAGTTCAATGGCATCGCCGAGGATCAGACGGGTGAGGATCTGACCGCGCTCGTTGAGGCGGGCAGAGAGCTTGGGGACTCCACGGTACACATGAGGGCAGCGGTGCGTGCGATAGGCGAGCTGGATGTTACGTTTGGCATCGAGGGCATCTCCCGTATGATCCCTGCGGAGAGTGCGATCAGGGATACGCTTTTCGACTTCGTCGTGTGGCACGAGTTCTCTTCCACCCCGGCGCGCGGGATGATGATGAGGTTTGAGCGTTTGGTGAATCGCATGACCGCCGGAGGCGATGCGGCGGCTGGGTTCTCCGCCGAACTCGCGGCGGATCGGGAGCATCTCGAGCAGGCTGTCACACGGGGGAATCTGGGTCGCATAGCCGAGTTGTCTCCGGGCATCATTGAAACATCGGTACAAATCGACGCGGTATGTGGGACCGTCGCCGCCGGAGCCCGGGAACTGAGCGCCCTCATTGACTCGCTCAGTGTGGACAGCGCCGAGCTTCTCGTTGACAGGTGGGCCGAGGCCTCGCGGGCCGCGGCTCACGCGGGCGAACCGGCACAGCGAACGGGTCCGGCTCTCGAATCGATGTCCGACGTGCTGCGCATCCTGGTGGAGTTGGGGGGGCTCCTCGATGTCGCCGAGACTTCCGTGGACGCTTTGAGTGCCGCTCCTGATGCGGACGGCACCCTCTATATCCCTTGGACAGTAATGAAGAACGACTGGGAACTCGCGCATGATCTCAGAGAGCGCGTTCTTGGCGGGTCCGCCGGGCAGACGGCGAAGGGCGAGCACGACGACGAGTACGTCGGGCACGCGGCGACCCAGCAGACGAAGGCGCGGATCGGCGCACTTCTCGTGCACCAGGTGGACGCCAACGCGATACTGGCCGAGCGTGCCGTGGAGCACACATCGACCTCGGTTGCCGAGGCCGTGGACACAGTCGAGGAGTTCTATCTCGACAGAGCGGGCTACTCGGACGGTCTGAAGGACAAGCGCAAGGCCAAGGTGTTCCAGGAGGTTGATGGCAAGCTGAGGGAGAACCTGGAGCTTGGGTCGGCGAAGATATCAATCAAGTCGGCGCGCGCCGCCCTCGCGCTCGGACGTGCGTACGACGCCAGGGGTGCCGGGTCAGAGATCGATGCGCTCCATAACTACATGAATGCTTGGTTGCATTGCCTGAACGCGGGTGCTGCCGCACAGCGGTCCACCGGGGCCGCTCTATCCCGGTAGAACGATGAGGCTCCTGAATATGATCAGAGGCGTTTTCTTCGACGCGGGCAACACGATTCTCTTCCCGGACTACTACATCTACCGGGATATATGCGAAGCGCTCGGCGTGGAGACCGCTATCGATGAGATCGTGCGGGCTGAGGCCGGAGCGAGAGCCGCATTCGACAGGTCGGTCGCCGATTCACCCGGGTCGGACGTGCACGAATTCTGGCCGGTCTACTACACGCCGTTCTTCGAGCTACTCGGCGTTCCTGACGAGTCGATACCGGACGCCATCGACATGACGCGTGCTGCGAACGACGTCGGGCTCGGCATATGGAAAGAGCCGGCGGACGGCCTGGACGCCACTTTGGACAACCTGTCGGCGCGGGACCTCTCGCTGGGCGTCATCTCGAATTCCGATGGGCGCCTGGAGTGGAGGTTGGAGGAGATCGGCATTCTCGACCGGTTTGATTTCGTCATCGACTCGGCTATCGTGGGTATCAGCAAGCCGGATCGCAGGATCTTCGAGGACGCTCTGACGAGAAGCTCTCTGTCTCCGGAGGAAGCGGTCTACGTCGGCGACTACTACGAGGTCGACGTGCGCGGGGCGAGGGCGGCAGGCATGTCACCCGTGCTGCTCGATCCGGTAGGAGCCTACAAGGATGTCGACTGCGAGATCATCTCAAGGCTCAAGGACATCGTCGATGTCATTGACGGGTGGATGGACACCGCGGGTTGGACGGGCGATGCGGGCCGGGCCGGCGACGCGATCCCGGCGGGCGATGTGGTTCCGCCCGGCGGCGACGACTGCGGCGACGAGATCTAAGAGACCCGCCGCGCGCGGACACTCCGACGCATTCTGGATGAGGTACCCGTGGAGAGCATCCTCAACGCACTTCGTACTCCCGTTACACTGGTAATTCTGCTTTTCTCAGTGATCATCCACGAGGTCTCGCACGGGCTGGTGGCCGAGAAGCTGGGTGATCCCACTGCCCGCAGGCAGGGCAGGATCACGCTGAATCCCATTCCACACATCGACCTGGTGGGCAGCATCATCCTCCCGGCGATGGCGGTCCTGCTGCACCTACCGCTCCTGGGCTGGGCGAAGCCGGTCCCAATCGACATACGGCAGTTCAGGGACCCAATGCGCGACTTTGCAATCACGGCCGCGGCCGGACCGATCTCCAATCTGGCCCAGGTGATGGTCTACTCGATCATCTTCCATGTGTCGATGTTGCTGGGCTGGGCGTTCGTCGCGTTCATCGGTTGGTGGGGCATATACATCAATCTCCTCCTTGCGCTGTTCAATCTCCTGCCGATTCCTCCTCTGGACGGCTCCCGTCTAATCGCGGCCGCCATGCCGCGGGACATGGGCTGGCAGTTCCTGAGTGTCGGCCGCTACGGCTTCATGATCCTCATGTTCCTCATTTTCACCGGTGTTCTGAGGCCGCTCTGGTCGCTCGTGGAGATACTCCACTCGGCGATCGTCCATTAGGCACACCCGGAGTTTCTGCGCTCCGGAACCCCACCTGCCCGGTCCGCATCTCAATGCGTGTGCACGAGACGTTGTGCATAGGACTCGCGGGAACCAACGCATAGACTCCGCACGCATCAGACTTAGTCCCGCGAGTCTGACTATGTTCGGAAGCTCGCGACCGAGGGAGGAGCAGTGGGAGACGACAGCGACGGGACGGTAGCCTACACACTAGACATGACCGGCGACACCCGCCGGTCAGACGCGCCGCCGGCACACTGCGACCCCGGACGTGGAGGTGGATGCCAGTGACCAAAGGATATATGGATTACCAGTCGGCATCTCCGGTCGACCCGCGTGTCGTAGAGGCGATGATCCCTCACATGACGGAGCACTTCGGGAACCCATCAATATTGTTCCGGTCCGATGGTGACGCCGCGCGCCAGGCGCTCGAGGAAGCGCGCGGGCACGTTGCCGGATTCATAGGCGCCGATCCCAGCGAGATAATCTTCACCTCGGGAGCGACCGAGGCCAACAACATGGCCCTGAAGGGCGTGGCACTGAAGCTCCAGTCCAAGGGCAAGCACATCATCTCGTCCGTGGTCGAGCATCGCTCGGTCATCACGCCGCTCAAGTACCTCGAGCGGCTCGGTTTCGAGGTGACCAGGCTGCCCGTGGACGCCGAGGGGTTCGTGAACCCCGCCGATGTCGAGGCGGCGACCCGCGAGGATACGATCCTGATCTCGGTGATGATGGCCACAGGCGAGGTGGGCACCATCCAGCCCGTGGGGAAGATCGCAGACATCGCGAAGGCCGCGGGTGTTCTCTTCCACACCGACGCTGTGGCGGCCGAGGCGTGGATCCCTATCGACGTATCGACACTCCCGTTCGACATCATGACTCTGTCGTCCAATGACATCTACGGTCCCAGGGGCGTGGGCGCTCTCTATATAAGGAAGGGTGTCCGGCTCGAGGCGCTCGTGCATGGAGGAGGGCAGGAGAGAGGCCTGAGATCCGGAACGGAGAACATTGCGGGCATCGTCGGATTCGGTGCCGCCGCCAGGATCATGGGTGAAGAGATGGAAGCGGACACCGCCCGCGTCAGGCCCATGCGCGACCGGCTGATGGAGGGGATCCTCGAGGGCATTGCGGACACGACTTTGAACGGGCCCCGCGAGCGCAGGCTTCCCAACAACGTGAATATCCGACTCGCCTACATCGAGGGTGAGAGTCTGCTGCTGTCGCTCGACATGGAAGGCATCAGCGTCTCAAGCGGGTCGGCGTGCAGCGCCAAGACGCTCGAGCCTTCGTACGTACAACTAGCAATGGGCATCAAGCACGAAGAGGCGCACGGCTCGCTTCAATTCACGTTCGGCAAGTGGTCGACCGACGAGGACGTCGATATGGTACTCGAGGTGTTGCCGGGAATTGCAGAGCGCCTGCGCGAGATGTCGGCGTTCAGGCCCGGCATGGAGTATGATAAGAGCAACTTCGGCCATCATGGGCACGACGAAGAGGGGGAGTAGGGGCGGAGCGAGGTAGTGAAGTCGGCCGCTCGGTGCCGGCTGTGACAGTGGCCGCATTGGTTCTCCGAGGCGGCCACTTCTTCTTGCTCGAAGGCGTGGGTTTGCAGACAGGGGAACGGGTCTTGAAGATACAGGTGCTGGGCACCTGCTGCCCGAAGTGCAAGACGCTCTCGGAGCGCGTGGACGAGGTCATCGGCGAGCTCGGCCTGGAGTGCGAGGTGGAGAAGGTCTCCGATATCAAAGATATCATGGCGTTCGGCGTGATGATGACGCCAGCGCTCGCCATCGACGGAGAGGTCAAGAGCATGGGGAAGCTCCTGTCCGTGGATGAGATCAAGGAGTTGCTCCAGGCGTGAGCGAGCGAGCCGACGAGGAATCTACTTCCACTGCCGGCTAGCGGGTCACGGCGGGGCACTTGACCGGCGTGCACCGTCGGTGCTAGCCTGCCGCAGGTGCTAGGGAGTCCTTCTTGGTTTCAAGCCGGGAGGTGAATCGTGGGAGAGGTAAGCGGAGGCTTCACCCCCTCTGGGGTCGACGAGCAGCAGCTCGTCCGCGAGGTCAGCGCTCCACTGTTTGCGGCGAAGGGCTGGATGAAGTTCCTTGGTGTCCTGATGATCGTCTACGGCGTCTTCGCGGCCATCACGGTCGTGGGCCTCATCATCTGCTGGTTGCCCATCTGGATCGGCGTTCTTCTCTTCCAGACGGCAAGCACGGTGGAAGCGGCGAAGGCGAGCGGCAGCAAGATGGAACTCTACGGCGCGATGTCGAAGCTCAAGACCTACTTCACCATCTACGGCGTGCTCGCTCTGATAGGGATAATCGTCATTATCATCACCATCTTCACCGTAGGACTGGCCTCGCTGATCCCATTCGCGAACAGCTTCTGACCGATGATGTGATGTGAGGATCGCGCTCATGGGCCGCCGGGCTTGTCCGGCGGCCCATCTGCGTCTGGGCGGATCTGCCTGAGGACGACGGGGTGGTTCAGACACGTCCCGTCATCATGGAGAATTCTCTTGCCGCTCACTTCGAGCTAACAACGGTCGCTTATAATACCACCCGTCGGACATGAGAACCGGCAGTGTCACGGGCAGGCATGAGCCTGTCAGGCCCGAGATCAGACGACCCGATACGCTGCTTCCGAGTCCCGTCAGTTGCCAAAGACAGCTTTGAATCCGCATCGACGGGCGCATCAGGAGCCAGCAACACCGGCAGCGGTGTTTGTTCCCCCTCCTCCGGGTCGTATCCGAGGGGCCCCTCTAACATCCCCAGGGGCCCCTCTTCTTTTTCGCTTGACTCCTGCACATGTGTGCAGTAATGTCGTGCACAGATGTGCAGGGCGGCAACCAGGCCAGTCGCTCGAGGTCTTGAAACTGAAGGCTCACCACGGGCCGGGGTATCGGGGCCGCGCATTGGGTGGCAGCGGAAAATGGTCAGCTCGCCCGCCCAATCCTCTCATACGGCGCGGCCCGCCTCGGTCCTACGAGCAGGAGATACTTAAAGGATGAGACACGATCTCACACCGACACAGGAAGAGATCCTCAACTTCATCACAGAGACGATCCGGAAGCACGACCGGTCGCCGACCATCCGCGAGATAGGCGAGCAGGCAGGCATCTCGTCGACCAACGGAGTGCGTTACCACCTCTCTATTCTCGAGAAGCTCGGGTACATAAAGAGAAGCAAGGGTATCTCGCGCGGTATCGAGTGGCTCGAGCATCACGTGAAGGCGGAGCCTTCGCGGAGCACCGTGGAGATCCCGCTGGTCGGCCGCGTCGCGGCCGGCGTGCCGATGCTCGCTGAGGAAAATATCGAGGGAAGGATCGCGGTCGACGAGATGATAGCGCGAAACGAGGAATGCTTCGCGTTGCGGGTCAACGGCGACAGCATGAAGAACGCGGGGATCATCAACGACGATGTGGTCATCGTGAGCCCACAGCCCGATGCGAAGAACGGTGACATCGTTGTGGCGATGCTCGACGATGAGGCGACCGTCAAGACCTACGTGACCTCAAAGGGGAAGGTCATACTTCGACCCGAGAACCCGGACTACGACGACATCCTGCTCGACAAGCGTGGCGATGTCCGGGTTCTTGGGCGTGTCGTCGGGCTGATGCGGAGGTTTTAGAAATGACGCACACAAGAATACATCCGATACGCCGAGCCGTATCTATTGCGGCCTTCGTCGTGGCACTCATCCTTCTAACGGGCACGCCGGGCAAGGTTCGCGAGATCGCTCGTGACAACGACACCCCGAAGGGCGAGGTGGAGCTAAAGGCGGAGCATCCGTCCGCCTATGCTATCGGATGAAGATGCATCCCACCACGAGACCACCTGCGAAACGGGGCTGGACGGAATGATTCAGGAGATCAACGAGCCGGTCACGGTTCTGACCAGGTTCAGCGGCGGTCAGCTGGACCCTCTTCGCTTCAAGTGGAAGAACAGAGTCTTTGACGTCGATCGTGTCACCGGTAAGTGGGAAGAGCACGATGGGCAGTACAAGCTCCACTACTTCTCGGTGCTCACCAGTGAAGAAGACTTCTACGAACTCGTGTATAACACCCGCACGATGGGGTGGACGCTTTCATGCACCGACCTTGACGGCTAGAGAGGGCGGGCGCGCGGGGATTCGCTTAGCCTGAGGCAGGCATTTGGCGATGAGCGCGTCTGCTTTCTCTATGCCCGATTGAGCTTGTGTACGGGTGGTTACGGAGAGGTGGTCGCAATCTGCGACCAGGTGTGAGCCGGCCCCTAGAGGTGCGTTCAGAATGACCAGGAAGAGAATGGTGGTCGAGGTTGGCGCAATACAGCAGAGGATCTTCCTCATACGAGGCGAGAAGGTCATCGTGGACGCCGATTTGGCGGAGTTCTATGGTGTCCCTACCAAGCGTCTCAACGAACAGGTCAAGCGGAACCCAGGTAGATTCCCCGAGGACTTCATGTTCCAGCTTGAGCAGGGAGAGAAAGATGAACTGGTCGCAAAGTGCGACCACCTCTCTAGGCTCAAGTATTCCAAAGCGCTTCCGCATGCCTTCACAGAACATGGTGCCATCATGGCTGCCAGCGTGCTGAGTTCTCCCCGAGCCGTGGAGATGAGTGTCTTCATTGTGCGAGCCTTCGTGCGCATACGGGAGGTAATTTCTGAGCACGGGGAACTGGCAAGACGAGTGGCGGTGCTTGAGACTCACCTGGCACATCACGACCAGAACATCCTGGATATCGTCAAGGCTATAAGGAGGCTCATGAGCCCGGAGGAGCCGCCGAAGATGCAACGGATTGGCTTCCGTGCAGACGGTGAAGCCTAGCGAGCATGTGCAACGGGCATATCTGTCTGTCGCTTGGGGGATACCCCAGCAAGACGAATCAGGAGAGAATCATGAACAGGAAGGCGCGAACCACGACCGCCAAACTAGGCTTCGCGTACTACGAGTCGCCGACAGGTCTGATAGAGATCGGCGGCACGTCCGAGGGGATCACCTCGCTCTTCTTTGTCGAAGAGCGCTGCGCCGGGGTCGCCACGAACGACGTGTGCGAGAAAGCCGTCGCGCAGATATCCGAGTACTTCGCGGGCTCGCGTCAGGAGTTCGACCTGCCTATCACTCTAGAGGGGACCGAGTTCCAGCAGCAGGTGTGGCAGGAGCTCCGGAGCATTCCCTTCGGGCAGACGGTCTCGTACGGGGATCTCGCCCGATCCATCGGCAAGCCCAGCGCCGTGCGCGCGGTCGGGGCGGCCAACGGCGACAATCCCGTCTCGATTATTGTGCCCTGTCACAGGGTAATCGGCAGCGACGGGGGTCTGACGGGCTACGGAGGGGGCCTCCCGCGAAAACAGTGGCTTCTCAAGCACGAGGGGGGATTGATGTTGTAGACTGGTTTGCGGCGCTCCTCTTCTCGGCACCAAGGTCCGTGTATAGCTGAGTCAGGCGGAGTTTGGTTCTCAGGGCCTAACTGTGGGAAGTGATTGCAGAGGCCGCGTCTGTGATTCGATCAATGGACGGGGCCACAGTTTGGGCGTTGGTTGTATAGATGAGTGATTAGGTAGGCGCGCCTATTCGGCGTACATCGGAGGAGATGGAAAATGAGCGATGTTCCTATTCTGAGCGACGAGCACCTTCGCGAACTCGGACGCCTCACGGCTGCCTTCTCGTCGCTTGAGTACGGGGTTGCATCCACGGTCATGTATTTCATGAAAGCAGAGCACAGCGTCGGGCATATCATGGTAGCTAGGGTCCCGTTTGCCCGCCTCCTGGATCTCCTGACGGCGCTTGGGCGACTCCGATTCCAAGATGATGCTGAGCAGCTTGAGCGGTGCCTGTCCGTCGTCAAGGCAGCCGATGACGCTGCCTCACGTCGCAACGCCATCGTCCACTCTGCCGGGTTCTTCAATGTCGGTCCGCGCGGATTCACGGGCCGCGCAGCCAGAGTGAAAGCCACAATTCGTAGGAAGCACGGTCTAAAGTACGATATGGAGGAGATTGACCCAGAGGATCTAGCGGAAGTGGCTGACCTTGTGGAACGCGCGGCAGGGAGTGTGTACGAGTTCTGGGTGAACTTGTCCATGGGGCCAGTTGAATTTAGGATTGACGAGACTGGGGTACCGTCCAGCTAATGGGTGCAGCCGTAGATCGGTTTCCAAGAAGCGGTAATTGTGGCAAGGGCACCGTTTTTAGCGGCCCAATAACGTATGCACCCGCCGCGCCAGCCTCGACGTTTGCGGCTGATACGCGGTCAATTAGACTTGGCGCTCGAAAGGAACAAGACGTGCCAGGGAAGACAACCGACTATCACATCGACGACATCGGCTACTGGTCGGAGATGAAGCTGGAGATCATCCGCAAGTACGCGACGGCGTACTCCGCGATACTGACAAACCAGCGAGGCCTCAGACACATCTACATCGATGGTTTCTGTGGTTCTGGAGTTCATCGATCACGAACGTCTGGTGATCTCGTACCAGGTTCACCCGTTGTGGCCCTCGGGGTTGATCCTCCTTTCACGGAGTATCACTTCATAGATCTCGATCGGGGCAAGACGGAGACTCTTCGGGAGATTGTCCGGACCAGTACCCCGGAGAGCTACGACGAGGACTCCGTGTTCATCTATGAGGCTGACTGCAACGAGGTTCTGCTTCAGGATGTTCTGCCCAGAGCACGCTACGGTGATTACCGCAGGGCGTTGTGTCTTCTTGATCCGTACGGGCTACACCTTTCTTGGGATGTCATCGCGACGGCGGGGGCGATGAAGTCGGTCGAAATCTTCCTGAACTTCCCGATAGGTGATATGAACCGCAACATTCTATGGAGAGACCCCACGAAGACATCACCCAAGCAAGCGGCCAGGTTGACTTGCTACTGGGGCGACGAGTCGTGGAAGGACGCGGCTTACACAACAGACCTGAACCTCTTCGGGTACGAGGAGAAGAACACCAACGAAGCTGTCGTCAAGGCCTTTCGGAAGCGCTTGAAGGATGTTGCTGGATTTTCGTATGTCCCCGAACCAATTCCAATGCGAACCCGAAAGGGTGCGATTATCTACTACCTGTTCTTTGCCTCTCCGAACAACACCGGAGCGAAGATCGTCAGCGAGATATTCGCGAAGTACAGCGATAGAAGGAGCTAGCCATGGCCGCAGCCACTGCTATCGAATGGACCGAGATGACCTGGAACCCGGTGACGGGATGTACCAAGATCTCGGAGGGTTGTAGGCACTGTTACGCAGAGCGGATGGCCAAGCGGCTGCAGGCGATGGGAGTCAAACAGTATCAGAATGGTTTCGACGTGACGCTTGTGCCGCATGTTTTGGAAGACCCGCGCAGGTGGCGCAAGCCCAGAATGGTGTTCGTGAATTCGATGAGCGACCTCTTCCACGAGAGCGTACCGCTTGCTTACATCCAGAAGGTCTTCGCCGTGATGGAGTCCACGCCACGCCACACGTATCAGGTTCTCACGAAGCGTGCGGAGCGACTGTCAGAAGTTGCGCATCTACTTCCTTGGGCCGACAACATCTGGATGGGTGTATCCATCGAATCTCAAGATGTGGCATTCAGACTCGACCTTCTTGCCGGAGTGGATGCCAAGATCCGATTCGTGTCCTTCGAGCCGTTGTTGGGTCCGGTGAATCACATCGATCTATCGTCTGTTGCTTGGGTGATTGTGGGCGGCGAATCGGGACCGCATGCCAGACCCGTTCGAAAAGCCTGGATAGACGCGATCCGGAGGAGCTGTCGTGCCACCGACGTACCCTTTTTCTTCAAGCAGTGGGGTGTGGCTGGGTTCAATGCCGACCCCTCGGATCCCACAATAGAGAAGGGCCATCCGAGCTACGCTAAGGGTGGGTGTCAGCTGAG
>JAUVLG010000006.1 GCA_030595835.1 Candidatus Eiseniibacteriota bacterium
ATCGAAGTCCAGATCCAGGAAGTCCGCGAACTTGGCATCAATCGTGATCCTCTCGGCCAATCCGATGTCGTCACGAACATCAGACAGGCGGATGTCGTCCAGCCAGATCTCGCCTGTGATGTCAGGATCGCCCGCCACGTCGTTCCGCACGCCGATGGTCAGTCTGCGGATCCTGGAGAGCGAGGGCCGGCCGACCACCTCGAAGCGCTCTCTCCGGACCGCGTTCGTATCGCCCCACGCCCAAGCCACGCTGCATGTCTCGCACATACCCATCTTGAGATCCGTGAAGTCCGTGAACGGGATGGTCAGCAGGTTGTCCCCGCTACTCCTGTCCTGGACCCACCCGGGCCTGACCTCCAGGCTGTACTCGTAGTAGTTGAGCGAGTCGCGCCCCAGACGCATGAAGAAGACCGTTCCCTCCTCCACGGCCGCGTCCCCATGGAGATAGAACTCGAGCGCCTGATAGCCCGTGTAGTCGTCTTCGGAGAACAGGATCTTCTTAGCGGACGCCGTGTGCCCGGCGAGAAGATTCTCGTAGAGCAGGAAGAGGGACTGCTCGCGTTTGGGGAGATTCGTTTCGTTGTCGTTTTCCGGATCGAACGGCGGGTCGTAATCCACGTCCTCCTTCGTGTTCTTCGTCCCCACGCGGAAGTCCATGTCGCCCATCGCCGTGTCGGCAACGGCCACTCCGTCGGAATCGAGGATCTGCTGCGGCTCCCACTGACTGCCGATGATGTCGATCGAGCCCACCATCAACTCCGTTGGTGCCACGGGCAGACCGTCTACCCAGATACGAGCCGACTTGATGGACAGCCACGAGCCAATGCCGTTGATGGGCTCGGCGTCCCCCAGTGGGATTCGGTACTTCCTCCAGTGGTTGCCAGCAACCAGCTCGCTGTTGTCCTGGATCAGGTAGGTCGTATCCGACAGGTCGACCGACAACGTCCAGTAGCTGTTGTCCTTGTCGACGTAGCCGTTTCCGTTCAGGTCCTCCGTGTCCAAGCGCTCATTGCCCTCTGTGCCATTGATGCTGGAGTATTCTTCGGAACCGTACTCGAAGCTGTAGTCATCGTCACCGTCGTCGCCGGGAGTTCCATCTCCGTCGATGCCCGCCACGGTGTCGAGACCCACGTCCTCGTCCGCGTCGAATCCGTTCGGCGGCACGTCCACGTCCTCGGTGTCCAGCTCACCGTTCGGGGACATCAGCGGGTAGTAGTCCTCGCTGATCGTGCCGAGGTCGATGTGGAAGGTACCGGTCGACTGCGCAGCCGATCCCCCGTCGTTGATCCACATCTCCACGAACTGATAGTCGGAGTAGTCGTTCCCCGTCTTCGACATGAGCCGCATCAGTCCGGCCCACGACGCCGCATCGATGCTGTCGCCGAATGACATCTCCAGCACGCTGTGATTGTCATCGGCCTCCTGAGCCGGGAGGTCAGGGTGCAGGTCACCCTCCTGGACCTTCCGGTCGGGATTGTACCAGTCGATCCCAACGCGGTCAGCGGCCTGGATCTCAGCCACACCGGGAACACTCGACGGCACCCAGAGCCGCCTCGCCACCCCCAGCATGCTTCTGTTCTCAGCCCCCTCCATGTCGTCAACGCTGACGAACCCCTTGGTGTTCGGGTTCGGGATCGAGACCGCCGCTTCTGCCGCGATCCTGAGGCGCGACGGCGCGTCCGTGTCTATGAACGGGATCGCATCCACAGCCTTGGTCATGAAATCCGGCGTGAAGTCAGCTGAGAAGTTCACATCGCCCACGACCGTGCGCGATGGTTCCTCACCCAGTCGCGGGTTGTCGTCAGGCGTGCCCTTACTCTGGTACATCCAGGTCGTTCCCAGCCTGACCTTCTCGCTCCAGTTGTACACTCCCCTCGCGCCCAGCAGCGTCTTCTCACCGGCGATGCCGAACGGCTTGTAGTCGTACTCCACGGTTACCTTGGCGTCCGGTTCCTTGGCCTCCGCCGCCAGAATTGTGAGCTGACCCGATGGGTAGTAGATCGTGTAGTCCGTTCCCTTGGTCAACCTGACGCCGTTCAGGCGAACAACCTCGCTGTTCTCAATGATGTTGATCTGGCCAAGGTAGAAGGTGGTCTTCGGGCGGTTGTACTTGATGACAAGGTAGTAGTCGTCGTCACCCGCGTCGAAGTTGTCCTTCGAGTAGACCGCGCAGTTCTTGTCACTGTCATCGAACTCGTCGGCGTAGTAGATGGGATCGGGCTCGGCGCCCTCGGCGTAGTAGAACCCGGTGGTGTCATAGTCGGGACAGAACGGGGTGTAGTGGGGGAAACTGAGCAGTCCGTTCCGCAGGTCTACCCACGTCGGGTCGACGGTGCTCGAACCAACGCCCACGTCCTCGGTGTCGAGCCCGAGGAGCTTCGTGTAGGGCACGCCCGATGGGTGAACGTCCTGATCCTCGCCCGAGGCGGCGGCCCTGCGGATCGTCAGCTGGAATCCCTCTTCCGGGATGTCCTCAGCTCCCAGATCGTATATGTGCTTGAATTCGTAGAGCCGCGTTCTCTCCCAGCCGGCGGGTGTTGTTCTGTCGTCGTGCTTGATCATCTTCAGATGGAGCCGCTCACCGTCGTAGCCGCCGATCGCATCCCTATCGCTGCCCGTAACCCGCTCGTAGCTGACCGCCAGCATCCTGCCGGCACGTATGGCCCTGGTCATCACGATCACGCCCGACTGGTAACCCGACTGCTCACCGTAGAAGCCGCTGCCCTGCGGGATGAAGTAGTCTTCGTCCTCTATGAGCTCAACGAAGAAACCCTCGCGTCTGTGCACGGTGTCCGCCGGAGCCCCCGCACCGGGGGGCTCCTCAAGATACGCGCTGCCCCCCTGCGCGCCGTCTTCGGCGTCGTTGGATGAGATTCGGTCGTCGAGGTAGACCGTGATCGCATCGACGGTAACGTCGGAGTACTTCAGCGCCAGATCGTCAATGACGAAGAACTTCCCGCTCTTGTAGGAGATGTCCTTGATAACCAGCGAATCCGATTCGGAGGTCCCCGTGAAGCTCGCGCCTGAGGACTGGCCCTCCTCCTTGCTCGCGATCGTGATCAGGTCGAACTTGCCGATCTTCGAGGTCATCTTCGCGCCGAAGAGCCCCTGGTGGTGACCGCTGTAGCTGACGAACTCGGTGCCCGGCAAAGAGAGATTGACCTCGCCGAGCTCTATCTTCTGAATGATCTCGTCCTCATCGCCGTCGTAGCGCACCCGGATCTGGTCTGCCTTGACCCCACCGAACGTGTCGCCTCCACTGCGGTGGTCCACGTAGACGTGGATCTTGCGGCCGATCGTTCCTTCCAGATTGACGGTCAGCTGCTGCTCCATGTCCAGCTGCGGGAATCTCGACGGACGCCCGGCTTCCGTCTCGATCGCCTCTACCACGTAGCTCGTCTGCCCGCCGAACGTGATGCGTTCGCTTCCGCGCACCTTGAGATTCGCACCCGGACCAATCGCTCGAACAAACGGACCTGGCATCGGCATGGGAATATCGATGTCCAGGAGCCCCCGCCCCTGATCGAGCTCACCCCTGCCAAGCCTACCAACGACGGCGGTCTTCCACGCGGCCTCCACGTACCCATCACCACTGAGATGCAGGTAGTGTTCGAGCGGCACCGCGCAGCTCACCCAGGACACGTGCTCGCCCACTTCCGTGACCATCAGGATCGTCTCATTCTCGCGGCTCACAATGACGCGGCGTGAGAACGGTACGGACAACGGGGCGCCGAGAGGTATCGAAGGCGCCCTGACAGCCAACCCCGGCGACAGCCCGGACACCATCGACCAGGGCCTCAGGAAGAGGTTGTTCAATGAAGGGAGAAGTGAAACGCCGATGGAGTAGGAAGCACGCGCTGCTGCGCGTTCAGGACCGGCGGCGAGGGAATCGGCGGCGGCCTCAAGAGTGTCACCGAATGGCGGAAAGGGTCCGATCGCAGTGAGGCTGTCCGCCTCTGCGACAGGGGGTCCGATCGCAGCGAGACCGTCCGCCGCCGCGACAGGGGGTCCGATCGCAACGAGGCTGTCCACCTCTGCAACAGGAGGCTCGACCACAGCGAGGCTGTCCGCCGCCGCGACAGGGGACTCGACCACAACGAGGCTGTCCGCCGCCACGGCAGAGGGCTCGGTTGTGTCCAGGCTGTCAGTTCTGTCGCTGAAGCTCGCAATGAAATCCGCGATTTCCCTGCGCACGTCCAGAGCCGTTGGAAGGTCGCCGCCTTCGCCCCAGCTCTGACAGAACGCCGGACTGACACTGAGAAGCAGCAAGATCAGCGCGCCGACCGTCGCGGCTCTCGGAGAGACTATCGTCCGGACGGCGCCATCGAGGGACATTGGAAGACTCCGATTTCGAGAAGCGCGCCCGGCGCGCGCCGTATTGCGGACCGAAAGCGACCGCGGGGCGTCCCGTACGTCGCTCACACGGCGCCCATGCACGGCTCCACAAGAGACGACGACCAGCTGCTACGCCGGAGCGGAATGTAGCAAAGCAAACCGCACATGTCAAGCCGACCCCGAAAGCGCCAGCCTCTCCACCGTGTTGAATACGAGCGGTGCCCGAACCCTCCAATCTCAGAGAAAGGGCGCCGCCAACGACGCGGATGGGACAATGATATTGCGCACCGACGAGCTTTGGTAGTATATGTTGTCGGGGTGCGGCGTCGGCCGCGCCCTCGACTCCAGGCCCGCACTGCGGCAGCGGTGCGCATTTCGGATCTGCCATGAGCACTCTGTCCAGGTACGTTCTCAGAGCGCACATCCCCCCCGCCGCGGCGGGACTCGCCATTTTCTACTTCGTTCTCTCCATGGACTTCATCGTCGACTACCTGAACCTCTTCATCGCCAAGGGAGTCCCCGGTCTGGCCGTGCTCGAGGGGTTCCTCCTCAGCCTCGCCTGGATGACGGTGATGGCCGTTCCTATGGCAGTGATGGTCGCCGTCCTCACGGCCTTTGGACGGCTCTCCGCGGACAACGAGGTCACCGCCGCCAAGGCTACAGGCGTGAACATCTTCACTCTGATCGCGCCGGTTCTGACCGCCTCCGTGATCATCGCCCTGGGGCTCTTCTGGTTCGGGAATCACATGCTCCCCGCCGCCAATCACCGGCTGAAGAAACTCCTGGTGGACATCCACAGGATACGCCCGCTCGCGACCATCGAGCCGGGCATCCTCACCGAACTGCCCGGGGGCTACAGCATCCTGGTGGACAAGCTCGACCCCAGAACATCGGAAGTCTCCGGAGTGAGGATCCACCGGCACGAGGGCACAGAGCCCCTCCAGACGATCGTGGCCGAGCGAGGGCACATCAGCAGCGAAGGGGGAGACGAATTCGTGCGCCTGGAACTCCTCGACGGCGAGATCCATGAGGTGGACCCGGATGATGCGACGCGGTTCAACCGTCTGCTATTCGAGCGCCATGTCATCAACATCGAGCAGGGGTCCTCGGAGCTCGTCAGGAACGACGGCACGAGGCGCGGGGACAGGGAACTCTCTCTGGCCGAGCTCGGCTCCCGCATAGCCGTTCGCCGCGAGGACGCCGACGCCGCTACGGTCAAGGTCGCGGACGGGCTGGAAACCCATCTGGCAGAGCTACTGGACCTCGCTGACGGCACCTCTACGCTCCCTCTGACCGCCGACATGCGAGCCAGTCGCAGCCGGATGCTGCGGTCCGCGGAGTCAGACCTTCGGGCTCAGGCAAGCAGCTTGAGACAGGTGCGGCGTCTCGAGGTGGAATATCACAAGAAGCTCTCGATCCCCTTCGCCTGCGTGGTCTTTGTGCTCGTCGGGGCCCCGCTCGGGATCAGGAGCAAGCGCGGTGGGGTTGGTATCGGGGCGGGCACCGGCATACTGTTCTTCCTGATCTACTACCTGTTCCTTGTCGGTGGCGAGCAGCTGGGCGATCGCGGCTTTGTCACACCGTTCTGGGCCATGTGGACACCCAACGTTGTTTTCGGAGGACTCGGCCTCTTCCTCACGCTCTCCGTGTCGCGCGAGTGGCGATTCCCACGCATCAGGAAGGGGCTGGGAACTGTGCTCCGTGCCCTTCACAGGCCACGGGCCCGCACGGAGACCACATGAGCATCATCGACACCTACGCCCTCAGGAAGATAGGCGGGCCCCTGGCCATCATGCTCTGTCTGTTCGCGGGCATCTTCGTGCTGGTCGATCTGTTCGATCACGCCCACTCGTTCATAGACAACGACGTCACGCTGGGCGTCGTTTTCTCATACTACGCGTACTACCTCCCCCTCATAGTCGTCCTGACATCGCCGGTGGCGATGCTCCTTGCCACTCTCCTTGCCGTTGGTGGGCTGGCGAAGAACAACGAGCTAATGGCGCTCAAAGGATCGGGCGTCAGCCTTTACCGGATCCTCGCGCCGGTGCTCGCTCTCGCGGTCGCGGTCAGCCTCGCCAACGTGCTCATCGGCGAGCTGATCCTGCCCTCAGCCACGCGCCATCGTCTTCAGATCAAGGAGACCACCATCTCGCGGCGCGCGAGCGAGGTTGTCACAACCGACCCTGTCTACGTGAGCCCCGACGGCACTATGTTCCATGCGCGGAGACTCAACTCGCGAACGAGAACTCTGGAGGAGATCACTGTCGAGGAGTTCGACCAGGCCAACAGCCCGACCAGCAGAATCGATGCGAAATCAGCGGTGTGGGAGAACGGCCAGTGGGTGTTCTACGACGGCAGTCTGAGACGCTTCACGACCACCGGTGAGGAGGTGACCAACTTTGACACGCTGGAGCCCGGTTACTCGGAACCCCTCCCGGGCGAACTCGGCGTGCGCAAGCTCCATCCCGACGAAATGCCCTTCCGTGAGCTCCGATCCTACATCTTGAAGTTGCGCGCCACTGGGAGTGACCCGCGTGATCTTACGGTGCAGCTGCGGCTCAAGATCGCCTTCCCATTCATCACCGTGATCATGACGCTCCTCGGCGGAACCCTCGTGGCCGGGGCGCGGCGGAGCGGCTTCGCCCGCTCTTTCGCGGCCGCGCTGGCCATCTCGTTCTTCTACTATGGGGCGCTGCAGGTGGGTCAGGTACTGGGCCGCCAGGGCATACTCATGCCCTGGCTGGCCGCGTGGATATCCAACATCATCTTCGGAGGAATCGGGGTGGGCCTACTCATACGAGCCCCGAAGTAGGAACTCCCGCACCGGGAGAACCGTCATCTTCACCCCCTCCGTCCGTCTACGTACCCACCTTCCAGGACGCCAGATACTCGACCTGCTCCGGTGTCAGCGTGTCTATGTTCACGCCCATCGACGAGAGCTTGAGCTTGGCCACCCCGTGGTCGATCTCCTCGGGCACGGTGTGCACACGGACCGGCAGCTTCTCCGACAGCCCAGCGAGATACTCGCAGCAGAGCGCCTGGTTGGCAAAGCTCATGTCCATGACCGCCGCAGGATGTCCTTCCGCGGCGGCAAGGTTTATCAGTCGCCCCTCCCCCAACAGGTTGATCCGCTTACCGCCCGCGAGCACGAACGTCTCCACGGAGTCACGAGGAGTGCGCACATCGGTCGAAAGCGCATGGAGAGCATCCTTGTCGATCTCGACGTCGAAGTGCCCCGAGTTCGCGACGATCGCTCCATCCTTCATGGCCTCGAAGTGGCGTCCGGTCAGCACGCGGATGTCGCCTGTCAGCGTCACGAAGACATCTCCCAGCACCGCCGCCTCGTCCATCGGCATCACGCGAAATCCGTCCATCGTCGCCTCGAGCGCCTTGAGCGGGTCCACCTCCGTGATCACGACGGATGCACCGTGGCCGCGCGCTCGATGGGCCAGTCCTCTCCCGCACCAGCCGTAGCCCGCGATCACGAATGTCGACCCCGCCAGAAGCGTGTTGGTCGCGCGCAGGATCCCGTCGATCGTGCTCTGCCCCGTGCCGTAGCGATTGTCGAACATGTGCTTGGTGTCGGCGTCGTTCACGGCGATCACGGGGACCTTGAGCTCTCCGTCCCTCTCCATGGCACGCAGCCGGATCACACCGGTCGTCGTCTCCTCCATACTCCCGAGGAGGTTCGGGATCAGCTCCTGCTTCTCCGTGTGAATGGTCGAAACCAGATCAGCGCCGTCGTCCAGCGTGATCGACGGCCCCGCATCGAGAATCGCCCTGATGTGGTCATAGTAGCTCTCGTTGTCCTCGCCCCTGACCGCGTACGTCGACACCCCGTGGTCCACGGTCAGGTGGGCCGCGACGTCGTCCTGTGTCGACAACGGATTCGAGGCGCAGAGTGAGACCAACGCCCCGCCGGCCTTGAGCGTTATCATCAGATTGGCGGTCTCGGTGGTCACGTGCAGGCACGCTCCGATTGCCACGCCGTCCAGAGGGCGTTCTCGTTCGAAACGCTCACGGATGCCGGCGAGCACCGGCATACTCTGAGCCGCCCACTCGGTTCTGTCGCGTCCCTTCGGTGCCAACCTCTCGTCTTTGATGTCGTTCGGCATGAACCTATCCCTTCCTGATGTCAGCCACCATGTCCGTGCGTTCCCATGTGAAGTCCGGCTCCTCGCGGCCGAAGTGACCGTAGGCGGCCGTCGGCAGATAGATCGGTCGTCTGAGCTCGAGCCGCTCGATAATGGCAGCAGGCTTCAGGTCGAAGTGCTTCTTGACGATTCCCACCAGCTCGCCGTCACTGAGCTCGCTCGTCCCCATCGTGTTCACCATGATCGAGATGGGCTCGGCCACACCGATGGCGTACGCGATCTGGATCTCGCAACGACCGGCCAGTCCGGCCGCGACCAGGTTCTTGGCCGCGTGCCTGGCCGCGTACGAACCCGACCTGTCGACCTTGGTCGGATCCTTACCCGAGAAGCAGCCACCGCCGTGGCTTCCCAGCCCACCGTAGGTATCGACGATGATCTTCCGGCCCGTCAGCCCACAGTCGGCGTGAGGACCACCCCGGACGAACCGCCCCGTGGGGTTGACGAGCAGCCTGTAGTTCCCACCAGAGACAAGTTCGGCGGGCAGCATCGGCTCCACCACGTGTTTGCGAATTGCATCGCCAAGCGAGTCCATGTCGACGTCCGGATGGTGCTGCGTCGAGACGACGACCGTGTCGATCCGCGCGGGAGCGCCGTTCTCGTACTCCACCGTCACCTGCGTCTTGCCGTCGGGTCGAAGGTAATCAAGCGTCCCGTCCTCGCGTACATCCGCGAGCCTGCGCGCCAGCTTGTGCGCCAGGTGGATGGGCATGGGCATAAGTTCCTTCGTCTCGTCCGTCGCGTAACCAAACATCATCCCCTGATCGCCCGCGCCACCCTCGTGCACTGCATGTCCCCTTGAGTCACCCATCCAGATGTCGGACGACTGCTCCCCGATCGCCGTTACCACTGCACACGTCTCCGAGTCAAAACCGTACGACGCGTCTGTGTAACCGATCTTTCTGATGGTGTCGCGCACCACGGTGGGGATATCAACGTACGCATCCTTCGTCGAGATCTCTCCGGATATGAACGCCATCCCGGTGGTCACGAGTGTCTCACACGCCACGCGCCCCAACGGATCCTGAGAGAGGATGCCGTCCAGGATGGCGTCCGAGATCTGATCCGCGACCTTGTCGGGGTGCCCCCCCGTCACCGACTCCGATGTGAAAAGGTGCTTCTCCAAGCGTACCCTCCGTTCATGTTTAGCCATGCCGCACCCAGGTCCGGAACCTCGGGTCAGCCGCCAATCTCTATCTCCGATGAATCTCCGACGTTCAGTCGCTGGAAGTGTCCCCGCACGACCGCCCCCTCACCGATCAGCGAGCGGCTGAGCAGGCTCATCTCGACTACCGCACCGGCACTCAGAATGCTGTCCCGCACGACCGAGTCACGTATTGTCGCGCCCGCCGCGACTGATACGTACGGCCCCACGACTGACTTCTCGATCACGGCGGTCGGATCGATGGACACCGGCGGCAGGATTATCGAACCCTCGATGGTCTTCCCGTTACCGCCCGAACGCTCTAGGAGCACTCTGTTCGTGTCCAGGAGCGTCTCCGGAAGCCCGCAATCGTGCCACCCCTGCACGGGGTAGACACCCATATCCTCTCCGCGCTCCAGCATCAGCTTGAGCGCATCCGTCAGCTGGTACTCGCCCTTGGTGCGGACGTCCTTTTCCACGATCTCCGTCAGGCACTCGAACAGAAGCGGCGAGTTGACGATGTAGTATAGCCCGACGATCGCCAGGTTGCTCGGCGGCACGTCCGGCTTCTCCACCAGATCCCTGACCCGCCCATCCTCCACCTCGACGACGCCGAAGCGCTCCGGGTCATCCACTTCCTTCACACCGATCAGGGTGCGCTCGCCTCCCACAAAGGCTGAGTAGTCCGCCGTTACAACCGTGTCGCCCAGCACAATCAGAACGGGTCCGTCGGCCACGCATTCCTTCGTCAGATAGATGGCGTGTCCCAGCCCCAGCCGCTCCTCCTGATCAACGCAGCAGACGTCGAGGTGCGGGAAGCACTCAGCAACGTAGTCCTTGACCCGGTCGCCCATGTAGCCGGTCACCAGGACGATCTCATTGACGCCGAGCGGCGCCAGCTCCTCGAGAATGTGGCCGACGATGGGCTTCCCCGCGACCGGAACCAGTGCCTTCGGAATCGTGTGTGTATGCGGCCTGAGCCGCGTGCCGATTCCCGCGACAGGGATGACAGCCTTCATGAGCGTTCCTTTCAGAAGGACCGGACGTTCCTTTCGCGCCGGCCAGTGCTTCCTGACCGCGCGAGATCCCTAGAACCGTGTCAGTTCTTTCTTGAGCCTGTCGATGGGCGCCACGGGTGTCGGGTCGATACCGCCGAGCATCGCCAGATAGAAGCTTACGAAGTCGCCGAGCTGCACCAACGAGATCAGCCTGGCGAGCTTCGTCCTCCCCCGGCTCACGACATCCCGCACCTCCGTTCCGCTCCCCGCTATCGCTTCGCGCGTGATCTCGGCCCTGCGCGCCACACGCGGGTGGTCGTCCTGGTCCCGAAGGAACACCACTCGGGCGTCGCCTCCCACCGGGCGCGGACCACTCCACCCCACTATCTCATTGTGGTTCATCTCAGGCAACTCGTTCCTGTGCGCGACCACCTTGGAATTCTCGGCGAGCTGCCCGCACCAGCGATTCGCAACAACCGAAGTGACAGGTACGCTCCCGTATACTACAGGAACATGCCCGAACAGCCAGGACGCAAGTTCCTTCGCCTCGTTCTCACTCGACGGCACGGCCAGACCCAGACGCTCAATGCACGTCGACGCGGTCTCGATGGCGTCAGCGATGTCATCTGATGGATCCGGCGCCAGACCAAGGCGCCCCAGAACGAAGAGCAGGGGCACAAGCCCGAATCCAAGCGCAGCGCGCGGAGGGTAACCCGTCGGCACGCGCACGACGTCGTGTCCATGCTCGTCCGCGATCCTGCCCACCTCTCCGCCGGTCGTGGAGCAAACGATCCGCGCGCCCCGATCTCGCGCCTCGGCATAGCCGGACAGCGTCTCCTCGGTGTTACCCGAGTAGCTGGATACGTACACGAGCGTCGAGGGACCGACGTATGCGGGAAGCGAGTAGCCCCTGATCACCGAGAGCGGTACGGACATACTCCCGGTCAGGTACCCGCCGGCCAGCTCGCCGCCGATCGCGGACCCACCCATCCCTGCGACCACAACGGAGGTGATGCCGTCTCCCGATACCGAGAGCGGCGTATCCCGCCCCATGGCGACCGCTTCTCTCAGCTGATCCGCAAAGCCCTCCAGGTGCCCACGCATCCCGCCGGGATCGAGGCCGAACATCTCCTCCACATTCGCGAGCGCGCTCATGAGATCATCTCCGTCTCGTTTATCTTCGGGAACTTGACCCTGAATATCTGTTCAAGATAGCGCCGAACATCCGAACCCGTCTTCATCTTGAGGGCCTTCCCCACGACGCGCTTCGCGTAGCCGTAGCTCGTCGAGCGGATGATGCTCTTGATCTCCGGCACAACGGCCGGCGCGGCCGACAGCTCGTCGAGACCAAGCCCCACCAGGAGCAGTGTGGCGAGCGGGTCTCCCGCCATCTCACCGCACAAACCGACCCACTTCTTGTGCTTCCGCGCCGCACGCACCGTCATGTCCAGGAGCCTCAGCACGGCCGGGTGGAACGTGTCGTAGAGGTAGGCCACCCTGTCGTTGCCCCGGTCCACGGCCAGCGTGTACTGCACCAGGTCGTTCGAGCCAATACTGAAGAAATCCACCTCCTGGGCCAGCTCGTCCGCTATCATCGCCGCCGCGGGCGTCTCGATCATAACACCCAGCGGAACGTTGTCATCGAAGTCCTTCCCTCGCGCCCTGAGTTCCTGCTTGGCTGCCTCCAGCACCTGCTTCGCGTCCCTGACCTCGTGGAGCGACGAGATCATCGGCAGCATTATCTTAACGTTCCCGTGTGCGCTGGCCCGGAGGATCGCTCTGAGCTGGCGCAGCAGGAGGTGCGGCTGCGACAGGCTGTAGCGGATGCCGCGCCACCCGAGAAACGGGTTCGCCTCGGCTTCCGGAGCACCCTGGGGGCCGAACTTGTCACCTCCGAGGTCGACGGTCCGTACGACCACCGTCGCGGGGGCCGCCAGCGACACAACCCCGCGATACGCCTCGTACTGCTCGTCCTCAGAGGGAATCTCGTCCCCGGTGATGAACAGATACTCCGTCCTGAACAGCCCGATCCCCTCGGCTCCGTGAGAGATCGCCGCGCGCACCTCGTCCGGGATCTCGATGTTGGCCGCAACTTCGAACCGCCGCCCGTCCACGGTGACGGCCGGAGCGTCCCTGTCCACCAGGAACTCCTTCTCCAGTTTCTCGTGCTTTCGCTGACGGTCCTGGAAGTACTCCAGGACCGCATCGTCGTATCTGTAGATGAGAAGCCCCAGCGTCCCGTCGACGATGATCCTCTCACCCTGCTTGATGATGTCGGTGGCCTCGTGGAGCCCGACGACGGCGGGTATCTGAAGAGACCTGGCCATGATGGCCGCGTGCGACGTGCGGCCGCCGACGTCCGTGGCGAAGCCTGTGACCCGCTCCTCGTGCATCGACGCCGTGTGCGTTGCGGCCAGCTCGTGGGCAACCACGATGACGTCGTCGTCAAGATACCGGAGCGATCTCTGCTTGCGGCCCAGCAATCTCAGCAGGAGACGTCTCTCAATGTCCTTTATGTCAAACACACGCTCCCGCAGATACTCGTCCTTGGTGCGCCCCATCACGCTCGTGATACAACCTATGGTCTCGGTCAGCGCGAAGGCGGCGCTCTGACGCTCCTCACGGATGCGGCGCTGAGTTCCTTCGATCACCGTCGAGTCCTTGAGCATCATCAGGTGCGCATCGAATATGCGCGCGTGCGATTCTCCCAGCGCTTCCTCGAGTCCGCCTCTCAGCCTCTCGAGTTCCCGCGTGGTCTCGCCGATGGCGGACATGAAGGCCTCTATCTCAGCCTCAATGTCATCAGGGCGGATCTCCTCTTCCTCGACGTGCGGGCGCTCCGTATCCAGCACGAACGCCTTACCTATGACGATGCCGGGTGAGGCCGGCACGCCCTCGAGAACCTCGGTCTTACCTATCGCCTTGATGTCTACCAAGCGTAAACCGCCTCTACTCTGATTCCGTCTCCAGGAACTTCGCCACGACATCCACGACCTCGATCTCGTCGGGCCCCTCGGCGGTGATGATCACTTCGCTCCCGCACTCCGCTGCCAGCATCATGACCCCCATGATGCTCTTGGCATCGACAGTTATGTCGTCCTTGGTGAGCTTCACGTCGGACCTGAAGCGACCGGCAAGCCGCACAAGGTCTGCGGCAGGCCGCGCGTGCAGACCGTGCTTGCTTGCGAGAACCACTGTGCGCTCTATCAAGTTATCCCCCATTCAGCCCGGTCAGGAGCAGCACAAGACCAGCAGCCGCTCCACCGAACGCCACCACCGTCACCGGCACCCTTGCCCTGGCCGCCGCATACGCAAGTACAAAGAAGAGACCTGCCGCCAGGACCCTCCGGGGCTCCACCACCCCACCCGAAGCCACCGCCCTCGCGAGAATCAGCCCCACGGCGAACGCCACCAGTGCTCTCGTCCACCGGACGGCCCCTCTGAAACGTGGCCCGAGCAGCTCTCGAGCGCCCATCGGACCGGCCACGGCCCCGACACCAATGCCCCTGACCCTGAGGACGAGGTGCGGCACGTTGTATATCACGAGGAGCGCCACAGCCGCCCACACGACGCCCTGCAGCGCCAGCAGAACCGCTACGGCGCCTGCCAGGGGACGAAGCGCCCCCCAGAACAGCGCGTCACCCGCCATACCCACCGGGCTCGCGAGCCCTTTCTTCACCGACGCCACAGCCGAAGCCTCGGCGCCCGCCACCTCCTGAGCCGCGGCGGCTCCGAGAACGTACGACGCGAGGACCGGGTTCGTGTTGAAGAAGCCGAGGTGCCGTCGCAAGAACGCGCTCTTGGCCTCCCTGTCCTCCCCGCACCTGCGGAGTAGCGGCAGCATCGCGAAGCAGAAACCGACGTTCTGCATCCCGAGCGGATTCCAGACCGACTGCAGCAGGAGAGAACGCCAGAGCATTCCGGCGCGCTCCCCGCGCGTCAGAACCTGAGCGGTCTCCCGGTCGGAGTCTGTGGTCAAGAAACCTCCGTTCTGCGCAGGGCAGCGAGCCACGGCGCTCGGCCGGCGCCGCGTGGTCCCGGACGCGCGAATCGGCTCACGCGAAAACCGTAGTGCCCGATCAGGAACTAACCACCAGCACAAGCCCAACGGCGAACCCAGCGGCCAGGAACCAGATCTCCTTCTTGCCCTTCCCCCCGATCGTGATCGCCGCGGCGGCGACGGGTGCCGCCCACAGAACCGTGGGAAACACGCCGCCAACCGTGAACGACCCCAGGAACCTGAGCAGCAGCGACGCGGTCAGAAGCGCGGCGGCCAGAAGCGAGGCCGTGACGAACCTCGTGGCGACCCCGAGCGCGACAGCCGCCCTGACGCCCCGTGCGTCACCCTGCTGCGCTCGCGACTCCGCGATCGCGGCGTACCCCACGTTGAGCCTGCGAACGTGCGACGTGACGCTCTGTCCCACCACACCGGCCGTCAAACCAGCGATCGTACCCGCTGCGACCGCCAGCCCCTCGGATACCCCCGAGCCCGCGAGAATGGCCCCGACACCAACACCGACCGAGCCTGCCACGGCGCCGTCCGGGAATGGCGTCGCACCAACGGGCAGCACTCCGATCCAGATCAGTTGCAGCGTGGATCCCACGACTAGTCCGAGAACCGGGTCTCCCACAACAACGCCGGCGATGCTCCCGGCCACCAACGGCTGAGACAACATCACCTGCAGTGCGGCGGTCGCATCGACCGACAGAGCCCCGCCGAGCAGCGACAACACCACTATCATCTGGACTTCAGACATGTGCCTGCTTCCATGCTGTCAGACAGCTCTCGCCACGCTCGCCGCAGCCTCGCTCGACGCGGCAGTTCAATGGCTCTGTCACTCGGCAGGCAGCGGTGAGAACGCGAACTCAACCGCGAAGCTCGCGCGCGCTCCTCGCCCCCCCGTGACGCGCCAGTGTGTGATCACCGTCAGTCCCTGGAACACCCGCTCGAGCCCCCCCTCCGAGCGGGAAGCAGTCTCGAGAGGCCAGGTCCAGACACCGGCCGCTGGTTCGCATGAGATCGAGAGCCGCTCTCCCCTGAGACGATCGTCGACTCTCATTGCGCCAACATCATCCAGCGTCATCCCTTTCCCCAGCCCGTTGCCTTCCGCGTCGCCCACGTGAAACGACACCCACTCCTTCTCGGGCGTGAGGAACGACAGGTTCCACTCGGGTGCGAACAGAACGTCCAAGTCACCATCGGGTGTCAGGTCGTACTCGACGCGCACCTTCCCCCCATCGGTGAGCCAGACGCGCTTCTCGATCGTCACCGGACACTCCCGTCCATCCGCGGTCACAACGGTCGTCCTGCTCATCTCCACGCCTATCGAACCGTTCCTTCTCCCTAGCTCGAACTCATAGCTACCCCACGCGGAGTCACCCAGTTCCACACCTCCGGCCTCCATCTCCGCGCGCTTGACGTCCGGGGCGAGGAAATGGTCGATCGCGGCAACCGCGGGATGCGAATCGGAGCACGCGAGCCTGGCCAGACCTTCTTCCTTCACGTTCAGTCCGTCGTGAATGCTCTGTATGCCCTCACCGTACTCGGCGTCGCCATCCTCGGGTATCCCATCGTGGTACGCCTCGCTGTGGCGAGACATCGTCGCCAGCACGTTCCAGTCTGCCCGTCGGACGTCGAGTTCGAATATGGTGCCTCCTCGCGAAGGCGCGACGTACACGTTGATGCTGTCCGACTCGAGCAGGACCTCATCCCGTCCATCGATATCGTAGTCAGTCACCTCGGCATGATCCCACGTTCCGCTCCGGGCACCGTCTATCAAACGCTCGGCCCTGATGAGGTGGTCGTAGATGGCCGTTCTCAGGTGCGGCAGGTAGAGCCCACCGAAGATCCCGTGCCAGTAGGCGCAGTTGCACTGCCCCCGCCACAACTCACGCTTCGCCTCCGCAAGCACCGCAGCCGGGACCGTGGCGGGACCGCCGTCAGCAGGCTCCTGGCCGGCCTCGAGCTCGTCGAGCGTCTCAAGGATATCGGCCCTCCGCTGCGTGCTTGCGATCTTCTCGCTGACGCGCATCATCTTCCTGACCATCAGGTTCGACTCATCGTACTTGGACAGGAAGCCCTTCCATGTGCCTCCCGAAACGAAGGGTCCCCACTCATCCAGGAGCCCGTCGTCCCCGAGCTTGCCCAGGAACTTCTCGTAGCTGCGCCTGGCACCAGTGGGCAGAGCCCACTCCATCATCTCGGGGTACGACGACGTGGGCAGGTATACGCGCCCCCTGGGCAGCGCGTCGTCTGCAACCTCCGCAAAGGTCGCTGTCGTTACCCAATCGCGATTCTCCGAGAGCGTTCTCAGGAAGCGCTTGAGCCATCCGTTGGTGTGAACGTGTGCGTGTGTCCCGGGCCAGACGCCGAGCTTCTCCCCGTCGTCTCCGAACACGGCGACGCCGCCTTCACCCCGCTCGGCGATCGAGCGGAGGACGTTCAGTGTTTCCTCGGGCTCGGCGAAGGGAATCGCGTATCGAAGCTTCTTGCTGATCGGGAAAACGCGGACGGCGACCCCCTGCTCCTCGGTGAGGAACGGCCCCGCCAGGTCCTTGTCCTCTATCCCGGCGAGGCGGAACTCGTAGTCGTCAAGCGGCAGGTACTCCAGGCCGGCGTCGTGGATGGTCTTGGCCAGGCGCGGTTCCCAAACTCTCTCTGCCAGCCACATCCCCCGGGGTCTTTCTCCAAAGCTCTTGGCCACGTAGTCCGTCATCATCTGCATCTGCCCGCGAGCGTCCCGCTCCGGGATCGCGCAGAGTATCGGCTCGTAGAAGCCCCCTCCCAAAATCTCCACCTGGCCCCTCGCCACCAGTGCCCGCACACGCTCGATGTAGTCCGGGGCGTGAGCTTCGTACCACTCCAACAGAGGACCGGTGTTGTGAAGCACGACCTTGATCTCGGGGAACTCTTCAATCGCCTCCAGAAACGGCAGGTAGGCCGATCTGTAGGCGTCTTCGAACACGCCCGGGAGATTACCTACTGGTTGGTGGTTGTGTATGCAGAGGACAAGCGTGACACCGTTCATGAACAGACGCTCCTGAAAGACCAGCCGTCACTTCTCTCCGAGCGCCCGAAGCAGGACGGCCAGGTCCTGCGGCTGCGCCTGTGGAACATCGCGCGCCGTGAGCTTCGTGCCCGCGGCCATGATCTCTTCCATGGCCGTGACCTCAGCGTCATCGACAAACACGTAGGGAAGAAGCTCCCGCTTCCCCTCCGCGTAGTGCATGCCTCCAACGTTCGCCTCCGGCACCTCGAGACCTCCTCTGATGAGCGTCAGAAGGTCGTGAGGGCTACCCACGATCACGAATGCGCGCACATCGTCCCATTCACCCGCCTTGAGTCCTTCGGCGAATCCCTCACACGTGACGACCGACACGGGCACGCCCATGGAGTCGCCGTCGGCGTAGAGGGCACACCTCCAGTCGCAGCAGCAGACCTCGTCGTTGACGAGAACCATGCACTCAGGCGAGAGCGAGATACCCCAGGCAACCGTCACCTGGCCGTGAATCAATCGGTCGTCCACCCTCACCAACACGAAGGGCATTCGCGAACTCCCGGGCCGCACGTCGGCTCAACGATCACAGGATGCGCACGGCGTCGCGCCCGCGCTCCTTGACCAGGTGTATGAGTTCCTCCACCTCGGTGCGGTCCCTTCTGACGAAGAACTCAAGGAGCATCATCAGATTGACGCCCGTCAGAGCCCGAATGCCGTTGCCTCCGGCCACGATCTCCTGGCAAACATGATGGCAGCTCCCACCCGGCATGTCACTGATCACCACCACTTCACACTCCGACGCCAGACCGGCCACCGCACTCGCCACCGCCTCTTTCAGGTCGCCCAGACCCATGCCGGAATTGGACACCGCCGCCCAGTTCGCCTGCGTCCCGAGGATCCCCTGCACCGCATCCATCAGGCACTCCCCGACGTTGCCGTGTGCCACGATGACACACCCTATGCGCTTGTCCTGACCGCTCACTCTTCGTCACCTCGCGTCGCACGCAGCACGCCGGCCTCTCTCGCCATAGCGTCCCTCTGGCGTTTATCGAAGTCTCTGGCAGCGTTTATGCCCTTGAGCTTCAGGAGGTAGTTCAGGGCAATGACCTCAGAGATAACGGTGATGTTCTTGCCGAGAACGAGCGGCAATCTCACCGCGGGTATCTCAACACCGAGGATACTCGATGTCTCGTCCTCGAAGCCCAGGCGTTCGTAGTCGGAGAGATCAGACCACGCCGCGAGTTTCACCTCCACCTCGATCCGCTTCCGTTGCCTGAACGCTCTGGTGCCGAACATCGCCTGAACGTCGATGATCCCGACGCCTCTGATCTCCATGTAGCTTCGTAGAAGCTCGTTCCCGTAGCCTATCAGGTAGTCAACTCGCGTGCGCATGACGCAGACGACGTCGTCCGCAACGAGCCTGTGTCCGTTCGCCACGAGGTCGAGCCCGCACTCGCTCTTCCCTATGCCGCTCTTCCCCGTGAAGAGGAGTCCCACACCGTGAACGTCCACGAGCGTGCCGTGAATGATCTCATGGGGCGCGAGCAGGTCCTCCAGTTCAGAAACGAGTTCTCTCGCCAGCTCGTCGGAGGTAAGAGGCGTCGTGAAGACGGCGACGCCGCGCGAATTGCCGAGTTCCACCAGCAGCGAGGGTGGTGCGAGACCGTCAGCAACGATGACACACGGTACGGGCGGATTGCACAGCCGATCAAGCGCGGCCTTGCGCGCATCCTCGGTCAGCGAGTTGACGTAGCTCACCTCACGAGCGCCCAGGATCTGCACCCGCTCGGCGCGGAACCCCTCGTCGTAACCCGCAAGCAGCAGGCCCGGCAGACAGACGCTGCTCTCCCGGATGGTCCCGCCCGATACTTCCGGCCTGGTAACCGCGGAGAGCGACAGCAACTCCCCCATTCCGGCCGCGAGCGATTGAACCGTGAGTTCCTCAGCCACCTTCGTGCCTCCTGCCGGAGCCT
This sequence comes from Candidatus Eiseniibacteriota bacterium, assembly GCA_030595835.1. Classification (GTDB taxonomy): domain Bacteria; phylum Joyebacterota; class Joyebacteria; order Joyebacterales; family Joyebacteraceae; genus JALGZG01. Next base: position 19,600 of record JAUVLG010000006.1, read on the forward strand.
CCGCTCACACCTACTTCTCCGGCTCGACCAGTCCGTAATCGCCGTCGTCGCGACGATAGATAACGTTGACCTTGTCCGTCTCCGAGTTCATGAAGACCAGGAACGCCGCGCGCAGCTCCTCCAGCTCACTGAACGCCTCGGCCGCCGTCATCGCCCGGGACGCCAGGCTCTCTGGGACGATCCCGAGATCGTCCAGCGACACACCGCCCGACGCCTCGGCCACGCTGGCCGTCGTCTCCACACCCTTGTGGTGCCTGACGCGTTCCTTGTAGCGTCGTATCTGCCGCTCGACCTTGTCTATCGAGCGGTCGAAGGCGGACCTCAAGTCGTCCGCGGACTGCTCGCTCGAGATCACCGCTCGGGACGCGTGCACCGTGATGTCCGCGATGCTGCGATGCCCCTCGATCTGGAAGACGACGTGCGCCTCGTCCACGCGGTCGAAATAGCGCGCCAGGTGCGCGACCTTGTCTTCGACGTGTGTCCTCAACGCAGGTTCCAGTTCACAATGTCTACAGGTGATCGTGATCCTCATGCTCGCTCCTCTCCCCGCACGCTGTCCACGAACGCGGGACGCCGGCTGCCCAGCGCCTCCACCGCTTCGTGAGCCCTGTACGAACTCCTGATGAACGGTCCCGCCGATGCCCACCTGAATCCCATCGACAGACACTCAGACGCAAACTCGTCGAATTCCTCTGGTGTCACGAAGCGCGCCACCGGATGGTGCTCGGCGGACGGCCGAAGGTACTGACCCATATAGATGATCTCAACGCCCGCCGCCAGCAGATCGACCAACACCCGCCTCACCTCTTCCCGCGTCTCCCCCAGGCCGAGCATGATCGACGATTTGACCAACGCCCCGGAGGTCGAGGCCGCCGCGCGGGACAGGACCTCGAGCGACCGCTCGTACCGCGCGTCCTTCCTGACCGCGTGATACAACCGCTCGACCGTTTCAACGTTGTGACCGAAGACGTCGGGCCCCGCCGCTAACACCGTCTCTATGGCGTCCGTCGAGCCCCCGAAATCCGGTACCAGCACCTCGATCCCGGCCGAGGGATCGGCACGCTTGATCGCGTGGATGGTCGCCGCGAACTGAGCCGCTCCTCCGTCCGGAAGGTCATCCCGTGTCACCGACGTCACGACCACGAAATTGAGCCCGAGCGTCGTGGCCGCCGAGGCCACCTCGTCGGGCTCCGCTGGATCAACCGGGAGGGGACCCGCGTGAGAAACCGCGCAGAACCTACAATCCCGCGTGCACCGGTCTCCTAGAATCATGAACGTCGCCGTTCCCCGAGAGAAGCAGTCGGCGCGGTTCGGACACCTCGCCTCGTCACACACGGTGTTCAGGCCATGAGACCTGAGCGTCTCCCGAACAAACCTGGTCTCCGCGGGATTGGCCAACGGCTTGGTCAGCCAGGCTGGAAGACGCGCCCCGGTCTTCACTCGACGTCTATCCTCCCCAGCCTGTCACCCGGCGCGACGGTCGCATTTTCCTGCACCAGGATCTCGGCAAGAGTTCCCGCGTGGCGAGATATCACCGCCAGCGCGGTTTTGTCATCGACCGATTCCACAATGAGCAGCTCGTCGCCCTCGCGCACGGCAGCGCCCGGGTCCACCTTCCAGTACGAGACAGTGAACTCGGTAGCTTCCGACTCGGTCGTCTCCAGAACTATGTCTTTGAGCACCTCACTCAGCCCCCAGACCCGTCAGATCTCCTTGCGGAGACCCGCCCTCAGGATCTTCATCTGATCGCGGTATTTGGCCACCGCACGCCGCGAGATCTTGAACCCCATGTCCCTGAGCTCCTCAGCGACCTTCTGGTCCGAGAGCGGCTTCTTCTTATCTTCCTTGCTGATTATCTCTCGCATGGAATCCTGCACCGCCTTCGAGGCAACGTGGTCGCCGTTCCTCTTGGGTATGCCGCTTGAGAAGAAGTACTTCAGTTCGTATGTCCCACGGGGCGTCTGCACGTACTTCCCGCGTGTCACGCGGCTGACGGTCGACTCGTGCATGCCGACGTCATCGGCGATCTGCTGCAGCGTCAGAGGCTTAAGAGCGGACAGGCCCTTCTCGAAGAACGCCCGCTGCGCCCTGACGATGCTCTCTGTCACACGGACCATGGTGCGCCGCCGGTTCTCGATGCTCTGCACGATCCACCGCGCCGCCTTGAGCTTCTTGGAGATAAACTCCCTCTCCTCTGAAGCGGCGCCGGACGACAGGATCCTGCGATAGGTCGGGTTGATCCGCACTCGCGGAACATCCTGGTCGTTGAGATAGACCACGAACTCCCCGTCGACCTCATCGATCACGAGGTCCGGCGTGATGTAGCCGGGATCGCCGGCAACGGGGTCGATGCGAGGCCTGGGGTCGAGCTTCGCTATCTCACCTACCGCCTCGCGGAGTTCGTCCGTCGAGACGGACAGCTTCCGGCGAATCGCATCGTACTTGCACGCCTTCAGTTCCTCAAAGCAGATTGACACCACTCGCGCGGCCAGCGTGTCTCCGAGTTCCTTCCGCTGCAGCTGGAGAAGCAGGCACTCCTCTATGACGCGTGCCGCTATCCCAGCAGGGTCAAGCGCCTGCACGATCGCGAGCGCCTTCGCAACTCTCTTGACATCAATCTTGAGCGCGGCCGCGATCTCTTCCAGCGTGTCAACGACGTAGCCGTCGGCGTCCAGTTCGTCAATGATGTACTCGGCGATGCCCACAAGCCCGTCGTCTTCACACTCCATGTGAAGCTGGTGCTTCAGTTCATCCTCGAACGTCGCGATGGCCACCGGAACCCGCTCGAACCGTTCGTCATCGTCGTCTCTGACGAAGTTCTGCCCGTAAGCGTGCGAGTAGACGTCGTCGAGATAGTCGTCCCAGTCGAGGTCATCACCGGACGCGTCCTTCTCCTCGGTGCTCTCTGTCTTCTCCGCGTCGGAACCCGCCGCTTCCTCGCCCTGTCGCTCTTCCCCGGCCCCTTCCCCATCCTCGGCGCGTTCAGCCTCCGATTCCTCCTTCTCGAGTTCCGCTTCCTCGTCCTCAAGACGGTCAAGCAGCGGGTTCTGCAGCAGCTCCTGCTTGAGAAACTGCTCCAGCTCGAGCGTCGACACCTGCAGGATCTTGAGTGCCATCTGCAGCCGTGGAGTCATCACGAGCTGCTGCGACATCCTCATGTGAAGTCCCTGCTTAAGATCCATCACCGTCCCCCTGTGCCAGTTCAGTTGGTCCTGCAGGCGCCCCCGGTGAGGCCCCGCGCGCGGAACCAGACTCCTCAGGTAGCCCAGCTCCCGCTAGAGGCGGAAGCGCTCTCCCAGATACAGCTTCCGGGCATCTTCGTTCGACGCCAGCTCATCGGCGCTCCCGGACAATAAGATCTGACCCTCGTACATGATATAGGCTCTGTCGGTCACCGACAACGTCTCGCGGACGCTGTGGTCGGTGATCAGAATCCCTATCCCTCTGTCTCTGAGCTTCCTGATGATCGCCTGGATATCCTGCACCACTATCGGATCGATGCCGACGAAGGGCTCGTCCAGAAGCAGGAAGGAGGGTCGCGTGACCAGGGCCCGCGTTATCTCCACGCGCCTGCGCTCTCCACCGGAGAGTGTATCGGCCGAGCGGTCGCGCAGCTCCTCGACACCCAGCTCTCCGAGGAGCTCGCTCAGCCTCTCTTCACGCTCCGATCGGGTTCCGCCAAGCGTCTCAAGGATGGCAGTGATATTCTGCGCTACCGTCATCCCCCTGAAGATCGAGGACTCCTGCGACAGGTAGCCCACACCCATACGGGCACGCCGGTACATCGGCAGCCTGGTGATCTCCTGATCATCGAGGAGAACGGCCCCGCCATCGGGCGTCAGAAGCCCGACTATCATGTGGAACGTCGTCGTCTTGCCCGCACCGTTGGGGCCCAGGAGTCCGACGACCTCACCTCTGTCCAGACTGAGTTCCACCTGATTGACCACCGTGCGGCGGCCATAGCGTTTCACCAACCCGACCGCGCGGAGGCTTCGCACCGCAGACGTGCCACCTGCATCTCCCGCTCTCTCACTTTTCCTCGACAAGCTCCCCCTCTGGCGTCCGGACGAACGCCTTGAAGCCGCTCTTCACCTTGATGTTCTTGAGGTCGGGATCGGCCTCTACGCCAACGCCGGTCATCACGTCGTCGCCTTTCGTCACGCGGACGGGGCGGTCCGACTCCACCTTCCCCTTGCGCTCGTTCCAGCTGAGCCTCTCGGTCGTCAGGATGGTGCCGTCCGCCGCGTAGACGATGACATTGCCTATGGCCTCCATGTCGTTCGTCCGGCGGGCCAGGATGCCCTCGTTCGCGGTCAGAGTAGAGCGGACCTCACCGTCGTCATCAAAGAAATCGATTCGCAGAATTATCATCTCGACGCGGTCCGCGTCCTCATAGATAAGCGCGTGATCCGCGGAGATGGACCAGACCCTCGTGCCTTCCCGCGTCTGCGTCAGCGTGAAACCGTCCACCTCCTGATCGGCAAGCGTCCCGGACCTCCTGAACTCACCACCCTCGTCATCACCGCACCCATGCAGCAGCGTGCATGCGAGGACGACGGCCAGTGCGAAGAAGGGCGACGACTTCATTGGGTTTCCGTTCCCCTTTCGGACAATCTCGTCTCTACAGTGAAGCACCACCGGCGGCGGCTGGCGCGCGCTTTCAATATACCCGAGAAGACCCTCGTCCTCAAGGGTACGTGCCGACTACTGCACAAGTTCACAGGGGCCCTTCAGAAGAGGAGAATAGCAGAATGCTGAATGGGGGGTCAACAAGGAGCCGCGCACGTAAGAAACCGGCCCACCGCACGCCGCCGGGCTCTTGCACGCGGGCCCTTCAGATGCCTGCCAGGAACTCCGCAACCACTTCCTTCCAGTCACCCCTGGCCCTTAGAATCGCCTCGACCGTCTCGCGCACGGCCCCACGGCCGCCGGGAGCTTCGGTGACGTACCGGGCCGACTCCAGAAGGTCCGCGCACGCATCGGCGACTGCCACACCCAACCCAACTTCCCGTATCGACGCCATGTCAACGAGATCGTCGCCGACGTAGGCTATGGCCCCAAGCCCGACACCGTGCTTGCTTGCGATCTGTCGCACGACCTCGAGCTTCTGCTGCTCGCCCTGGTAGATCTCACGGACGCCCAGCATTTCGGCACGGCGCTTCACGATCTCGGACACGCGCGCCGACAGGAATATCACCTCGACACCCGCGAACTGCGCGACCTTGATCCCTATGCCGTCGCGAACCGAGAACTCCTTGATCTCCTCACCCGACGGACCCAGTACGATGTGCGCGTTCGTCAGCACACCGTCCACGTCAAGGATCAGGAGCTTTATGTCGGCCGCGGCACCACTGTCAAACGATAGCAAGGGCACTACCCTCCCGCCGCGCGCACGGCCTGAGCGATCACAAGAACGCCCTCCAGAACCCCGCGCAGCTCCGACAGCGGGATCATCGAATGGGCGTCCGACAGGGCCGAGGCCGCTCCCGGCAACTGCACGCTGTGTGTGGCGTCAAAGACAACGGGACAGCCGAAGCGCTTCATCGTCTCGATCCCACGCATGTCCACGACGAGATTATGGTAGCCGAACGACGTGCCGCGCTCCGTCAGCAGGACACGGTCGTTCCCGGCGGCCAGTTCGCTGACGCGCCCGGCCACCTCGAGGATGAGCTCCTCACTCTCAACGACGCACAATCCTGCTAGTGAGAGCCAGGGGCTTGCCCTCACCGATCTCGACATCGCCGATGCTAACCACGCGTCCTGCCATCGACGTTGCTACCCGCGACACGCTCCAGCGGTTCGGAGCCATCGCTCGATCTGTGCTCTGACGACACGGGATCATCGCCCGTCTTGTGGGTGAGCGCGGCCCTCACGAACTCCCTGAACAGAGGGTGCGCCACACCGGGACGAGAACGGAACTCGGGGTGAAACTGACAGCAGACGAACCACGGATGGTCACTGAGCTCGACCATTTCGACAAGATCAGCGTCCACGTGGATCCCCGATGACACGAGTCCCCTGGATTCAAACGTGCTCCGGAACTCGTTGTTGTACTCGTATCTGTGGCGGTGTCGCTCCCGCACCTCGCTCTCCCCGTAGACATCGTGCGCCGTGGTGCCCTCGACGACATGGCAGTCGTAGCCCCCCAACCGCATCGTGCCCCCCATGTTGACCACCGACTTCTGTTCGGGAAGCAGATCGATGACCGGGTACGCGGTGTCCGGGTCAAACTCGGTCGAGTGCGCCGCCGTGAGCCCGCACACGTTCCGTGCAAACTCGATCACAGCGCAGTGCAGCCCCAGGCATATGCCGAAGTAGGGCACGCCCTCTCTCCGCGCGAAGCCGGCCGACGCTATCTTGCCCTCGATACCACGCTCACCGAAACCACCGGGCACCAGCACGCCGTGGCAACCCTCGAGCGCGCCGGCAGCGTTTCCCGCCCGCTCGATATCCTCGACGTCCACCCATACCAGGTTGACCCTGGTGTCGTTCTCCACTCCCGCGTGCGCGAACGCCTCGGTGATGCTTTTGTACGAATCCTGGAGGTCGATGTACTTGCCGCAGATGGCGATGGACACCTCGCTCGAGGGACTGGTCACGCCCTCGACCACCGACTCCATCCTGCCGAGATCGGCCGGGCCTACGTCGATGCCCAGCTTCTCCAGTACGATTTCGTCGAGCCCGTCCTCGTGGAACCTCAGAGGCACCTCATAGATGGACGGCACGTCACGCGCGTCGATGACCTCGCTCATCTCGACGTTGCAGAAGAGCGCGATCTTCCTCTTGAGGTCGTCGGTCAGGGGACGCTCCGTACGGCAGAGGAGAATGTCAGGCTGGATGCCGATATCGCGCAGCGCCCGCACGCTGTGCTGCGTCGGCTTCGTTTTCAGCTCGCCCGCCGTCTTGATGTAGGGAACGAGAGTCAGGTGAATGAACAGCACGTTCTCCTTCCCCTTATCGAGCCGCATCTGACGGATGGCTTCGAGGAACGGGAGGCTCTCGATGTCGCCGACCGTGCCCCCGATCTCCGTTATGAGAACGTCGACACCACTCAAAGCAACCTTGTCGATGCGCTCCTTGATCTCGTTCGTCACGTGAGGGATGACCTGAACGGTCCCTCCCAGATAGTCGCCGCGCCTCTCCTTCGATATGACGGCCTCGTAGATCTGGCCCGCCGTGATGTTGTTGTCCCGCCCGAGTTCCTTCCCCACGAAGCGCTCGTAGTGCCCGAGGTCCAGGTCCGTCTCAGCACCATCGTCCGTCACGAACACCTCACCGTGCTGGAACGGGCTCATCGTACCGGGGTCGACGTTCAGATAGGGGTCGCACTTCTGGAGCGTGACCGACAGCCCCCTGCTCTTGAGAAGGTAGCCAATGGAAGCGGAGGCGATGCCCTTCCCCAGAGCGGATACAACGCCACCCGTAACGAAGATGTATTTCGGCATCGTGCCAGCGCTCCTTTGTGGAGACATGTGAGGAGAGAAGACCTACCGGGAATCAGGAGGCGCTCATGCGTCTCTCGACCTCGGGAACGACGCGAGTCGCCCGAGCGCCGCGCGCCGGAAGCAGTATATCCCAACGTGATGAAGATACAAAGCGCTAACGCCGCTGGATTCCCAGCAGTATCGCCCGGGCGTTAGGAGAGAGACAGAACCCACTTCCGCTCGGTCCAGCGGCCACCTCCGCCCTGCAATCCCGGTCCGCAGCCGGCACGCGGTCGCTCCCCGGCTGCCCTCACTCGCTTCTATTCGTAATCGAGGACCACGACCTTCGCCGTGTCACCAAGATCGCTCGCGTCAATCTCCACGGTCGTACTGTTCAGTCTCTCGACGTGTTCCATCAGCTTCAGGAAATCATCGACCGGCTGGATTGGAAAACCCAGCACGTCGGTCTTGTAGTGCATCGGGATGATGATCTTCGCCCCCAGCGCCTCGGCCGTCCTCTTGGCCTCCTCCGGGCCGATCGTGTAGTATCCGCCGACGGGCGTCAGCAGAACATCCACACTCCCCAGAGCCGCTACGTCATCCGCGGAGAGAAGGTGCCCGAGGTCCCCGAGGTGCCCCACCTTCACACCGTCGACCTCCATCACATAGATGTTGATGCGCCCCCGCTCCTGCCCCTTGCTCTCGTCGTGGAAGGCGGAGATGCCCCTTATGGGGATCCCTCTGACCGTGCGCTCCTCCGGGTCACGCACGACCTCCGGCCCGCCGCTGACCGTATCGACCGCGTTGTGGTCGGCGTGCTCGTGGCTCACGGTTACCACGTCGGCGTGCGTGTCAATGGGAGAGTAGCCGACGGCCCCGTCGTAGGAACCGGCCTCGAACGGGTCGGTCACGATTCTCGTACCATCCTTCGATTCGACCAGGAACGAAGAGTGCCCCAGCCAAGTGATCTTCATTGTCTCAAACTCCCCTTTCGACCTATCCGCGGTGCCTCGTAGACGACGCAGTAACGACAAAGGGGCCCCGCTGGAACGCGGACGTTCCCAAGCGATGCCCCCTCTGATCCTGCTGCAGTCTGGTGTTCGGTCTCTGGCCGGGATGTCCCCTCACCCAGTTGTGACTCTCCCCCGTCCCGGTCGTCGCTCTCTCGCTGCAACTCGACGTTCACCTCTGCGTTCTATTGGACGCTCACACGCTTCCTGTCGCGACCCCATCGCTCAAACGTCACGAGCCCGTCCGTCAGAGCAAAGAGCGTATCGTCCCCGCCCTTCCCAACATTCTGCCCCGGGTAGAACTTCGTGCCGCGCTGTTTGAGAATGATGGTTCCCGCACGCACGAACTGCCCGCCGAAACGCTTGACGCCCAGGCGCTGTGAATTGGAATCACGCCCGTTCCTCGAACTGCCAACGCCTTTCTTGTGTGACACTTTCCAGACCCCCTGTTCAGACACGGCTCTCCCGCACGGGCAGTGCGGCCTACGCGGTTATGCCCGTGATGCGAATCTCCGTGAAGTCCTGCCTGTGACCCTTCTTAACGCGATAGTCCTTCCTGCGCTTCTTCTTGAACACGATGACCTTCTTACCCTTCCCATGCCCCACCACCTCAGCTCTCACCATCGCGCTCTCGACAAGCGGCGCGCCGACCTTCACGTCTCCACCGACGCTCAGTGCCAGCACATCCGATATCTCAATGCCCTCGCCAACCTCGCTCTTCATGCGCGGGACGCGGACAACGTCTCCCTCGGAAACTCTGAACTGAAGACCTCCGCTCCTCACTACTGCGTAATCCACGACTCCTCCCAGACTGTCTCGTAACTCCTTTTCGGGACGTCTTTTCTACGAACCTGAATAGTATATGCCTGTAGCCTGTCCTGTCAAGCAACAAGTGTCCCACCACCAGTGTCCCACCGCAAGTGTCCCACCGCAAGTGTCCCACCCACCGCGGCTGCCCGTCTCTTCTCCATCGAGGCTCCTGCGACCGCTCGCACGCCGAATCGCGCTCGTCACCACCCCTTGAGCTGTACTACCCTCCCCGAACCGTTCGAGCCTTCACTTCCAGAGGGGCACACAAGTGACGATTCCTCATCTCGGTGAGATGCTTTCTGTCCTCGCCGCCCTTATCTGGGCCTTCTCCGTCGTGCTCTTCCGCGCTAGCGCTCGCGATGGCCCTGGGCGATGTGCTGCTCGTCACCCTCACTTGATGCGTTTCGTGCCCCCAACCCCATTCTGAACCGGCCGTACACTAACAGACCGGAGCGCCGTTCGCTCCGGTCTTGCCGTTGCTGTCCCTCTGCGATGAAGTACGCTACTGAGTGCCCCGAGCACCGGCCCTGGCCGCCGCTTCGACTTCCGCAACGAGCTTCTCGAACCTGTACGGCTTCTGAACGAAGCCGCAGACTCCACCCTCCGCGAACCTCCCGATGACCTCGTGCTCACTGAATCCGCTCGACAGCACAACCATGACGTCGTCACGGATCTTACGCAGCTCGTGGAACGTCTCCTCGCCACCCATCCTGGGCATCGTGAGGTCGAGAAGCACACAGGAGATCTCGTCGGAATGCTCGCGGTAGTAGTTCACGGCCTCGCAGCCGTCGGCCGCGCCGACGACCTCGAATCCCGCCTGCTCGAGAAGGCGCATCCCGATATCACGCACCGCATCTTCGTCATCCACCAAAAGTACGGTCCCGCCCTTCGTCTCGCTCTCTGCCACCTCCGGCTGCGTGTCCATGCTTCTCACGGCAACGCAGTTCCCCACCGGCAGAAGCACCGTGAACGCGGTCCCACGTCCCGGCTCGCTCACTGCTTTGATGGCGCCCGAATGGCCGCGGACGATCCCCAGAGCCGATGCCAGACCCAGTCCCCGCCCCGCGAATTTCGTCGAGAAGAACGGATCGAAGATCCTCTGCAGAGTCTCCGCGTCCATGCCACATCCCGTGTCGCTCACCTCGATGAAGAGGTACGCTCCCTCCGGCAAATGGTCGTCGAGGTAGGTCTCGCTCAGATAGGCTCGGTCACACTGCCTGACGCCCGTGCGGAGCCTGACGACACCTCCATCCTCCCCGATCGAGTCGGACGCGTTCGTGATGAGGTTCAGCACCACCTGATGGAGCTGCGTGACATCCGCGATGACCGCGGGGAGGTCGTGACACAGGTCGTAACTGAGCGCGACGTTCTTCGATACGGACACCTCCAACAGGTTCCCGATCTCGGTTACCAGCTCGTTGACATCCACCGCCTCGATCACGAAATTGCCCTTCCCCGAATACGCCAGCATCTGGCGCGACAGATCGGCCGCCCGCTCGGCTGACGCTCTCGCCTCCTTCAGACAGGACCGCGTTGGGGAACTCTCATCCACCTGCAAGAGACCGAGCTCGATGTTGCCGAGCACGCCGGTCAACAGGTTGTTGAAGTCATGGGCTATCCCACCGGCAAGGACACCGAGGCTCTCCAGCTTCTGTGCGTGTCGGATCTGCGCCTCAAGACGCTCTCGCTCTTCCTCGGCCAGCTTCCGCTCGATCGACACGGCTATGTTGTCTGAGACGAACGTCATCACCTGGAAATCACGCTCCGAGTAGGGAGAGCTCTCCTCGTAGCTTTGCACAACGACCACGCCAATGACCTTGCCCGCCGCCTTGAGCGGAACACCAAGCCAGATGGCCGACGAGGCGCCTATCAGCTCGACCTCGCCTGAATCGACCAATTCCTGGAAGGCGGCCTCATCGATCATCTGGGCCGTGCCCGCTCGGCGCACGTAATCGGTCAGGCTCTTCGCCACGGTCGCCGGCTGAACCTCATCGTTGTCATCAAATTGGTCGACGTGGTACGGGAAGGTGTACTTGCCGATGTCCTCGTGGTAGAGGGCAACGTAGAAGTTGGTGGTATCGATCAGTCTGCCCAGCTCACGATGGATGGTAGCAAGGAGTTCCTCGAGGTTGCCGGACTCGCTCACCGCCTGCGAGACGTTGAGCAGCACCGACTGCACTTCTTCAGCTTCCTTCCGCTCGGAGATGTCCTGGACGGCGCCGTAGATGCGCGCTACGCGCCCGGTCTCCTCGTCCACAACCGGCCTCGCGTAGTCGCGGACCCACCGGATGCTCCCGTCCTTGCACGTCAGACGGAAATCGGCGACCATCGCCCTGCCCGCGAGGATCTCCGCGAGCTGTCCTTTCACGACCTCCGCGTCGGCAGGGTCGGCCGAGGCCGACCAACCCTCGCCCGCGATGAACTCCTCCTCCGTGTATCCGGTCATCTCGGTGACCGCGCCGGTGACCCACTCCCGCGACAGCTCACCGCTCGGCCCCACGCGAAAACCGTAGGCGAAGTCGGATATCAGACTGGAGACGACGCGGTAACGCTCCTCGTTCTCGCGCAGGGCCACCTCCATCTCCCTGTAATCCGAGATATCCTGGGCGGCGCCATAGATGCGAGCCACGCGCCCCGTCTGCTCATCCAGTACCGGTCTCACATGACCACGCATCCGCCGGATCTCCCCGTCTTTGCGGATGATCCGATACTCGACCACTGTCGACCTGCCGTCGAGCACGTCGTCCAGCTGGCCCATCGCGATCGGCATGTCGTCGGGATGAATAACGTCCTGCCAGCGGCGTCCTTGGTTGAGCTCGTCGAAGGTGTAGCCCGTTATCCGGAACAGGTCGCCAGCTGCCCACGCGCCGCCCAGCTCGCCGTCCGGCCCCACACAACATCCATAGGTGTAGTCCGATATCAGGCTCGAGATGACGCGGCAGCGCTCCTTGATAGCGCGCAGCTCCTCGGCAGAGTCCGCCTGCGCGAAGCTGTGATCACTCTCCAAATGGAGCTCCCCGCTCCACTCGCGCGGCCGCCCGTCGCTGGTCTTGTGCTCGTTGTCCGTTCCGATGACCGCCCCCTGACACGTCCGGTCGCGGGGACGGTCCAAGGCGCTCCTCGGACTCAGTCCCTACTTATCTCAAGAAACACGGGTTCTTCGTACAGCGGCTCGAAGTCCGTGTCCAGTCTGGCCCTCGGTCCCAGCGTCTCGTCCCTGTTGACCGCGGCCCTGAGCTCCTCCAACGCTGCCGCCGTCTCGAACATCGGGGATGCCACGGCACACGCTGCCGCCAGCACGAGCGCGGTCAGAACCGACCTACCGGCTCTCCTCATGCAAGTGTGAGGCCATATTCCCGAATCACGCATCGTCTTCCATTCCCTTCGTGCGGCCTGCAGCGCGCCGGATGCCATCACTGAGCGTCCCATCAGTTATCGCACCCAGTACCTCGTTGAACCACTCCTCCCCCCGCTCCCGTTTCGCCGCCAGTTCCTCTCCACTTGCAACGAAGATGAGCTCCGTCAGGCGCTTGACATCGCTCTCTGGGAAGGCGTAGTGCACGTATCGCGTGTGGAAGTTGTGACGCGTCGGATCGTGGAAGATCCGGAGAGCCTCGACCCTCTCCCTGAGCTTACTCGCGAACGAGTCGGCGTCGAGCGGCTTGAAACGCACGACTCCGCTCTTGTCGAAGTAAACGTGCGGCCGGCCGTCGATCTCCGGCTGCAGGAACTTCTCCTCGCCCCCGCTTCCCACATCGCCTGAATGTGATCCGGCGGTTCCAGTGCCGCAGGCATGGCCGACAGTACATCCTCGCAACCCACGGCGTACCGGGGCATTGACCATCTCCTCTTGTCGGGTGTGATTCCGTCCTGAGGGCAGCGCGTCAGTCAGCCAGGTCCTTCACAGAGACGATGACGAACTTCAGATCCTTGAACGACTGCGCGAGCTCAGTTGCTCCGCGGACTATCGCCTCCGCTCCGCGCCCGGAGAACTCGTTCTTCTGTACCTGGGAGAACAGAAGCAGCTCGAACGCGGTCGACCGCAGCCAGTTGACCTCAACGCTGTAACCACACACGGCGAGCGCGCCTGTCTTCCTCAGGAACCGCAGCAGGACCCGTTTCGCTATCCTGAGCGTGCTGCACGAGGAGAACATGATGAAGCGGTTGGCGCACTTCCCCTCAAGCAGATCGCCCAGGGCCTCGATGGAATACGCATCCTCGCCGATCTGAATCTCGCTCTCGCTGCCGTGACTGGCCACGTACAGGATGGGGTAATGGCTGTAGCGCTTCTGCGTCCACTTCCGGATGTAGAACTCGAACTCCTCGTGCGTGGCGACATCCACACGGATGTACTCCAGGAGCGCATTGAGGTTCAGCAGGTCCAGCAGCGGTTCCACGCTGGAGCTGACCCGCAGGTCCGGGTCCCACAGACCCTCGATGCAGAAAATGCCCTTGCTCTCGTCGCGTTTTCTCACGAGCCCCCCCGTTCGCGCGCCGAGGCGCGCTCGCACTCCGCCGGATCCCCTGGCTCCACCACCCCCTCTTCCTCCTCGATGATGGCGTGTCGCGTGTTCGCGGCGATCGCAGCCCCGACGTGCGCGCCGCCCAGCACGATGAGACTCGCGATGTAGACCCAGGACAGGAGCGCCAGGAACGCCCCGAGCGAACCGTAGATCAGATTGTAGCGGGCCAGACCACTGGCCAGGAAGTGCGTGAACAGACTGGTCGCTCCCCAGAGGGCCAGCGACGACGTCGCCGCTCCAGCCAGCGCTTCCCGCCAAAGCACACTTGTCCTCGGGAGCCACCTGTACAGCATCGTCAGCACCACAAACATGAAGAGCGAGAGGGCCGCCGACGATGGGATGGGAATCACGTCGAGCGCCCACGCCGCCGCGCGTTCTGCAACCTCCCAGTCACCCGGCAGGTTGACCAGTGCCTTCGCCACCAGGTAAAGAAGCAGGACCGCGACGAGACACACAACAATGAGCAGCGCGAGGAGACGCTCGCCGAACAGGTTCCGCGGTCGCGCCGTGGCCCACGCGCGATTGAGATTCCGCACGAGCGTGGAGAACGCGCTTGTCGACGCCCAGACCAACCCTATCGCACTGAGGCCACTGACCGCTCCGCGAACCCTCACCACCGCCAGGACGTTCTGATGGATCAACTCCCGGGAGACCGGCATGAAGCGCAGCACCGCGTCGAGCAGCCGCTCCTGCGCTCCCGCGGTCTCGACAAACCTGCTGCCCACGGCGACCAGCATGAACAGTAGCGGGAACATGGAGAAGACCGCGTAGAAACCGATGCTCGCGGCGGCCTCGGGGCAGCGTTCACATCCCAGCCGGTGGAACACCGTCCTGAGCACTCGGTAACTCGCCCGCAGAAATCGCATCGGCTCTCCTGTCCGTTTCCTGCTCTGCGCTCGCAAGAGCGGCGGTGTCCGCAGGTGTCATTCGTGACCTCCATGCTCCAACGCCACCTGCTCCAGAAGCGCTCGAACCCGGCACTACCCGCGTCTGACGCTCCTTCCGAGAACGCGCTCGATATCCTCGATCTTCCCGGTCAGGCGCCCGGTCACTCCCGCGCGATCGTCGATGGTGATCGACGTGAGCACTCGCGACGCCGTGTCGCGCGCGGCACGGTGGCACTTCATTATGAGGTTCATCACCTCGTCCTCACTACCCTCGACCGTCGTCTCCATTGCGCCGAGCCTGTAGTCCAGTCCGGATTCATCGATGATGGCGATTATCCTCGCCACGTGTTCACTCAGTGCCTCTCCGACACCGACCGGCAGCACGCTGAAGCTCGCAAGCACAGTGACCTCCTCCTGCTCAATCGCGGGAACTAGAGCCTGCGGAAGACCAGGATGCTCCCCGACGCCTCATCCGGGTCGAACGCCGCTTCCGCGAAGCTCCCCTTGTGCTCTATGAATTCGAACCCCGACTCCCGGTGCACGTGGATGTAGTCCTCGCTGCGCGCCGGGAACAGGACCGTCTCGCCCTCGAAGACGGAGCGCTCGCCATCTCGAAGGCGCATCTTGAACAGCGCCTTCTCCTCCGAGATCTCCGGGTAGCTCCGCTCGAATACGAGGCTCGTGCCCTCAACGGGCACATCCGGGAACCTGTAAGCCTCCTGCCCGAGGATGAAATCCCAGTTGACCGTCTGGACCACCCACGCCGCTCCCATCGTCAGACGTTCCCGCAATGCCCACAGGAAATCGGACCACCGATGCAGAGCGAGGTAAGCCCCCACGTTCCCGATGCAGTAAGCGGCGCCGAATGAACCGGTCAGGGTGCCCACGTCCTGCATGCCGAGCACCATGAACTTCGACGCGGGATACCTCTTCGCGGCTCGCTCTACCATCCACGGATCAAGGTCGATGCCCAGCGTCTCGTACCCCCGAGATGCGAACCGTCCGCAGTAGTCGCCTGTCCCACATCCCAGATCCAGTACGCGGGCGGCGTCCGACGGGAACCGATCTCGCAGGAACGAGTAGGTCTCCTCCTCGAACGGGAAGATCGCATCGTAGTAATCGGCGAACTCCGAATGGATAAACATGTGTGCAGCTCCTGTCCGCCGGGGCTATTTCCCGGCCTGCGCCTTGCTGATCCTGGCCCAAGTGTCACGTAGCGACACCGCCCTGTTGAACACCAGCGCACCCGCCTGTGAGTCCACGCTGTCGATACAGAAGTACCCCCGTCTCAGGAACTGATACGTGCGTCCAGGCTTGGCGTCGCACAGAGAGGGTTCGACCATGCAGCCGGTGAGCACGCTCAGCGACTCGGGGTTCAGCAGTTCCATGAAGCCCTTCTTGCCTTCGCCGTCGTCAGGCAGCAGAAGATGGTCGAACAACCGGACCTCCGCTGGAACAGCGTGTCCCACCGACACCCAATGCAGCGTGCCCCTTACCTTGCGTCCGTCGGGCGCCTCGCCACCACGTGACTCCGGGTCGTAGGTGCAACGGAGTTCCGTCACCTCGCCCGTCGCCTCGTCCTTAACCACGCTCTCGCAGGTGACGAGATAGGCATGCTTCAGTCTGACCTCTCTGCCGGGTGCAAGCCTGAAGAACTTCCTCGGTGGATCCTCGAGGAAGTCGTCGCGCTCGACGTAGACCACCTTCGAGAACGGCAGCTCCCGTGACCCCGCGCCCGGGTCCTCAGGGTTGTTCGCCGCGGAGAACATCTCGACCTTGTCATCGGGGTAGTTGTCTATGACGACGCGCAGGGGTTTCAGCACCGCCATAACGCGCGGCGCGACCCTGTTGAGGTCCTCCCGCAGGCAGTGCTCGAGGAGAGCCATGTCGATGACGCTCTCCGTCTTGGCAACACCCACGCGCTTGAGAAACTCCCTTATCGACGCAGGCGTGTAGCCGCGCCTGCGGAGCCCCGAGAGTGTGGGCATCCTCGCATCGTCCCAACCGGTGACGTGCCCCTCATTCACGAGCTGCAGCAGCCTTCGCTTGCTCAGCACTGTTCCGCTCAGATAGAGCCGCGCGAACTCGATCTGACGCGGGTGGTAGATCCCAAGCTCGTCCAGGTACCAGTCATAGAGCGGCCGATGGTCCTCGAACTCGATCGAGCAGATTGAATGCGTCACGCCCTCGATGGAATCGCTCTGCCCGTGAGTCCAATCATACGTCGGGTAGATGCACCACTTGCTGCCGGTTCGGTGATGCGCCGCGTGCAGTATCCGGTACATCACCGGGTCGCGCAGGTTCATGTTCGGCGAGGCCATGTCTATCCTGGCCCGCAACGTCCGCCGGCCGTTGTCGAACTCGCCGGCCCGCATCCGGTCGAAGAGATCCACGTTCTCCTCGATGGTCCTGTCACGATAGGGGCTGTTCCTGCCGGGCTCGGTTATGGTCCCGCGATAGTGCCTGACCTCATCGGAGGTCAGGTCGCAGACGAACGCCTTGCCCTCTCTGATGAGCTGGAGGGCAAGTTCGTAGAGCTGGTCGAAGTAGTCGGACGCGTAGTAGAGCCTGTCACCCCAATCGTAGCCGAGCCACCGGATGTCCTCCATGATCGAATCTACGTACTCGACATCCTCGGCCAGGGGGTTGGTGTCATCGAAACGGAGGTTGCACAAACCACCGTGCTCGGCCGCGATGCTGAAGTTGAGACTGAATGCCTTCGCGTGCCCGATGTGGAGATACCCATTGGGCTCCGGTGGGAACCGCGTGTGTACCCTGCCGTCGTTCTTGCCGGTCCGTATGTCCTCCGCGATCATCGCCCTGACGAAATCGACGGAGGTACCGGTCTCGGAATCTGCCATCAGCGCTCTCCAAGGTGAGTGAATCAATGCGCGCCCGCCCGGGCACAAGGCCCATCAAGTGCGCATTCTAACTCCACCGCGGCGTTCCTTCAAGAGGGGGAAAGGGCACGCTCGCCGGCCTTCGAGGTCCTGCTCCTCACTTGGGGATCATGTTCTCGGGCATCTGCACCGTCACGACCTCGCCCTCCGCGCACACCACACCGTTGGCTGAGACCGTCGTGGTCACCACGACCTTCCTTCCCTTGATCTCCTTCACCACGCCTCTAAGCTCAAGAGGCACGCCCAGCGGCGTCGGTTTCAGATAGCTGACGTGGAGCGATGCCGTGACGAAGCGGAAGGCCGGTTCCGTGTCCATCTCCCTCCCCTCAGCCCTGTAGGAGGCCGCGGCGGCCGTCCCGGTGCTGTGGCAGTCGATCAGCGACGCGATGAGCCCGCCGTAGACGTACCCCGGGATGGCGATGTGATACGGCTCTGGAGTAAAGGTGCACACGGCCTCGTCACCGTCCCAGTAGCTCTTGATCTGATGACCGTCCGCGTTGAGCCTTCCGCACCCGAAGCAGTAGCTCACGTCATCCGGGTAGTGATCCTGAAACGCCTTCTCTGACATGAAGCAGTCCTTTCCGCCCGCGTCCGCGCGATGCTGTCGAAGCTCCTTGCTGCGCGCTACCTGTAATCCTCCCTGACGGGATGGAACACGTCGATGAGCCGGCACATCGTGACGGCCCGGCCCGAGTGCACCACGTCCGGTGGTACGATCGCGACGAGTCCCGGCACGAGCGTCCTCACCTCGCCTCCGACCATTAGCTCAAGCTCGCCCTCAATGAGATTGACTATCTGCTCGTGCGAATGGGAGTGCTCCGGCATCGACGCCCCCGGCTCGATCTCCCAGTACGCGACGGTCATGCTGTCCGAGTGAATGAACCTGACCCTGAAGCCGGGGACCGGTTCTCTCTCCCGGATCTCTGAAAGCTCAACAAACGGCATCGCGCTCCGCCCCGCTCTCGGTCGGCGTGAACCCGTTCGGGATCTCATCGAGCCGCCGCGCAAGCCTCCTGTAAACGTCATAGCTCATCGCGCACTGCCTTCCCAATCACAGGTCGTGGTGCGTGCAGCCGCGTCCCGAACATCGCCGGACTACGAAGTACTCCCAAACAAAATGACACCGCCCACGATGAAACACGCCGCGAGAAGCGCCCACGGCTGCATGGTGTCCACGAGCGGCAGGACGCGCGCTGCGTTCAGTACGAGCAACGCGGCGGACAGAACACCGAGCCCGAAGAGAGCGCCCCCCGCGCGTTTCACGAGGCGCTCCGAGTTCGACACTCCGGAGCAAAGAGACGCCAGCAACAACCCGACGAGATAGGCAGCACCGAAGGACGTCCACGTGCGAAGCAGACCCGCTTCGTACCGCCCCTCGTAGGCACCGTAGAGTATCGCCGCTCCGCACAGCAACCCAAAGACAATGAGCGCAACACCCAGGTATCTTCCGATCATCAACAACGCACCCTCCGCTCTCTCCGATGCGCGCTTCGGCCAGGCTATCCACAGGCCGTCGCGACCCGCGCGCGTCAGGACGAGCGCCCGCCCCGCGGCGCCCTCGAACCCCCAGTGTATCAATCGTATCGTCACCATTGCGCATGAGCCTCGGCCACGCCCTCTCGCCTACTCCTTCTCGGCTACGTCCCGCCTCCGCTCTCCCAGAAGCACCGTGTTGCGAAGCTGCTCCGGTCCTGCAGCCGCCATCCACTTCGCGTCGAATCCCGAATCCTGCGTGATCTGCGCTACGTGCATGAGCGCCCGCAAGTGGTAGTTGCGTTCGTCGGCCGACCCCATGAGCACGAACACCGCGTGGACAGGAGGCGTGTCGTCCCCGAAGTCTATGCCCGACTTGGAACGCGCGAGCAGCAGCCGGAAGACGTGTTCTCCCTCCACCACTATGTGTGGTATGGCGAGCCCCGGCCGGAGCGCAGTGGTCGACTCCCTCTCGCGCTCCACCAGCAGCTCGTACACCCGGTCCTCCGTCATCCCAAGCTCGTCCGCCAGCGTGCCGGATATGCCCCGGAAGAAGTCCCACACACTCTCTCGCTCCGTTCTGTCGAGAATCGTGCACTCGTGGATCATGCGATCGAACCTGTCCTCGACTATCTCGTCACGCTCCTTAAGAATGTCTCGAAGCTCGCTCTCGAGCGCCACGCCCGAGGGCTCCAGATCCCTGTCGGTGATTCGCCGCACCACCTGTATCAACGCCGAATCGCGCCGCATGTGGATTCCCACGTAGCCCACGTACCACAGCAGGCTCCCGCAGAAGAACGCCCCGGTGAGAGCGAGCGCCATAAGACCCATCTTGAAGACAAGAAAACCGTAGAGAAGAATGCCGGCCCCCTGAACCCAGGGGTAGAAGGGCGAGCGGAACGTCGGACGGTAGTGCTGTATCCGGCTCTCGCGCATCATGATGACCGCGAGGTTCACGAGCAGGAACAGGATGATCTTCATCGTCGACGCGACCTTGACCAGAGTCACGAGGTCGAGGGTGACGATCGCGACGATCATTATCGCGCCCGTGGCAAAGACGCCGTAGTGAGGCGTACCGAACCGCCGGTTCACCCTGCCGAGGAAGCTTGGCAGCAGGCCGTCCTTGCTCATTGCCATCGGGATCCGGGATGCCGCGAGGATACCGGCGTTGCCCGTGGTGATGAAGGCCGCGAGCGCGGCGATGGCCAGTATGAGAAGGCCCGGCGTGCCGGCGAACGAGGCCGCGGCGGTCGAGAGCGGCGTGCGGGACTCCGCGAGCACACCAGCATCGAGCGTACCCACGGTCACGAAGATGGCCAGCCCGTAGAACAAGGTGACAACTATGAATGCGAGGATCATGCCGAGTGGAATGTTGCGCCCGGGATTCCTGGCCTCCTCCGCCACGCTCGCCGCCTTGGTCAGCCCGCCGTAGGATACGAAGACCAGGCCCGCCGTCGCGAACACCGCGCCCGACCCCTTCGGCATGAACGGCTCGAAGCGGGCGACCTCCACAGACGGGAGCCCACGAGCCACGAAGTAGACCAGCGCGGCAAGAAGCGCCATGACCAGTCCGGACTGGAGCCTCCCGGCGTGCTTCGCACCAACGAAATTGATGAACATGAAGATTATGCAGAGACCGACAGCGAGCAGCTTGACCTCGAAGACCGACATCTGGGGGAAGAGGAGGACAGCAAACGAACCCATGCCCACCAGAGCGAAGGCCGTCTTGAGCGTCAGCGACAGCCACGCGGCCATTCCGCCGATCGTACCGAAGGCGCCGCCCAGACCTCTCTCTATGAAAAAGTATGAGCCTCCCGCCTTCGGCATGGCCGTGGCCAGTTCGGCCTTGCTGAAGAGAGCAGGAATGGCAAGCAAGGCCGCGAGGAGATAGGCCAGAATGACAGAGGGCCCGCTGGCAGCAAACGCGAGGCCGGGCAACACGAAGAGCCCGGAACTTATCATCGCACCGGTCGCGATGCAGAAGATGGCCAGAACCCCGAGTTCCTTGCGGAGCTTCCCCTCCTGCGCAAGCGGATCCAACTCGGCGCCGTCTCGGCGGCCCGTCATCAGAGAACCCAGCGTCAGCAAACGCCCTCCCTGTCTGTGTTAGCTCTCCTCGTCAGTCGTCGTCGCGCGCCACTTCCCTGTCCACCACCTCGGCGCCCTCCACCGCGGTCCCGCCCAGTTCCAGGATGGCCTCGGACTGCGAGTCCGGTAGCTCCTCTACGCCACGGAGCTTCCTCTCGATGGCACGCGTGCGGACGCCCGTCTCCTCAACCGTCTTGCTCGCGGTGGAGAGCTGCCTCTGGAGCTTGTCCAGCACTCCCGCGAAATTCCCAAACTCGGTCTTCACGGCACCAAGCACCTGCCAGACCTCACTCGACCGCTTCTCGATGGCCAGCGTACGGAAGCCCATGCGCAGGCTGCTCAGTATCGCGGCGAGCGTGGTCGGCCCCGCAACCACGATCCTGTGCGTCCGCATCAGCTCGTCGAGAAGCCCTGGCTGGCGCAGCACCTCCGCGTAGAGCCCCTCGGTCGGGAGGAACATGATGGCGAAGTCCGTGGTGTCGGGTGGGTAGATGTACTTCTCCGAGATGTCCCTGGCGCACTTCTTGATGGACCTGACCAGGCTCTGGGTGGCGTCCTTGACCGCCTCGATGTCGCCCGCGTCCGCTGCCTCGACCAGACGCACGTAGTCCTCCTGCGGGAACTTCGAATCGATCGGCAGCCACACGCACTTGTCCGTATCCCCGTCCGGACCGGGAAGCCGGACCGCGAACTCCACGTTCTCTCCGGAGTCGGGCTTGGTCCGCACGTTGGTGCCGTACTGATTGACAGTGAGAATCTCCTCGAGGATCGCACCGAGCTGAACCTCCCCGAGGATGCCCCGCGTCTTGACGTTCGAGAGGACCTTCTTGAGATCGCCGACGCCCGTCGCGAGACTCCGCATCTCCCCGAGTCCGCTCTGAACGGCCTCGAGCTGGTCGCTCACCAACTTGAACGACTCCCCGAGCCGCTTCTCGAGCGTGTCGTGGAGCTTCTCGTCGACGGTCCGGCGCATCTCCTCGAGCTTCGCCTCGTTGCTCTCACGCAGCTGGTTCAGCTTCGCGTCAACCGTCCCCCGCAGCTTCTCGAACCGTTCCTCGTTCGCGCCGGCGAGGTCCTTGATCTCCCTTGTGACCAGCGCCAGCGCGTCGCCCTGCCCCTTGCCCAGCTCACCGATCGTTTTCACAACCAGCTCAGCGCTCGCTGCCTGCGAGTTGGTCATCTCCTCACGCAGTCTGCCGGCGGTCCCGGCGGACTCCTCACGCGCCGCCCTCAACTCCTCTCGCACGGCCTGCTCGACATTCGAGTCCGACGAGCCGCCCGACCTGCGCAGCAGGACCACCAACAGCACGACCGCCACGAGCAGTAAAGCGAGACAGAGTATGTCCGGAATCAGCATGCGTGGATGTCCTCCCCTCTGCCGGCCGGAGTCGCGCCGATTCCTCGCTCCCGACCGCCGGAGATCTACTCGATTCTACGGATCTCTATGAGATTCGTGGTACCCGGAACGAAGAGCGAACTGCCCGCCGTCCAGACCACCAGGTCACCGGTCTCGAGCGTTCCTTTGGATTTGAGTGTGTCGCTACACGCCCTGAAGACGCTCTCGGTGTCGCTGAGAAGCGCGTCCTCACCCTCGGCCATTCTACCGACGTTCACCGGCCAGACGCCGAAGCTCATCAGAAGTTTCTTCTGGTTGAGCACGTCGTGGGCGCAGCCGAGGATCGGCACATCCGGGCGGAAACGCGCGATCATCCTGACCGTCCTCCCCGACGTCGTCGGGGCAACGATCGCATCGTAGTCGCTCCCGCTCCCGGAGAACGCGCTCGATGCCGCCGACATCTCGTCCGTGATCCTCTGCGTCAGGCATCGCTCCAGCTTCTCGGCGTACATCGCCTCAAGCCACTCGTCACCGCGCGCCCGCGTAATGGCGGCACGCAATCTCTTCTGCATCCTCGGGATCTCGGCCGCAGAGTCAAACACGAGGTCGTGGCTGCGCCGCACGGCGAGCCGCCGCCTCTCGGCCTCTTCGACCGGCCCGAATCGGCGTGTGCCCTCCAGGTGCTCCTCCGCCGCCTCCGCGATCTCGGCCATGGTGCTCACCGCCTGGAACGGATAGCTGCCCGCCGCCGTCTCGTCCGAGAGCATTACCGCGTCGGTCCCATCGAGTATGGCATTGAACACGTCGCTGGCCTCGGCACGGGTCGGCTCGGGTTCATCGACCATGCTGCTCAACATCTGGGTGGCCGTTATCACCGGCTTGCCGCGCAGATTGCACAGCCTGATGAGTCGCTTCTGGAAACCCGGGACGTTGTGAGGACCGATTTGAAGCGCGAGGTCGCCGCGCGCGACCATCGCCCCGTCCGCCACGTCCAGAATGCGCTCGATGTCCTCGGTGGCATCCTTCGTCTCGATCTTGGCAATGATGTAGGGCGCGAAGTTCCTCGCCTCGCGCATCAGCCCCTCTTCTCCGAGGTACCCGAAGCGGGGTCGCAGGCGCTCAAGAACGCGCTCTTCAACGTAGCGCTTCGCCCGCTCGACGTCCTCGGCGTTCCTGACGAACGAGACGGCGATGAACGCAAGGAAACTGCCCCCACTAGCGCTGTCCCACGGGTGCTCATCCCAATCGATGCCGTGCTCGAGCAGGAAGTCGACGGCCCGCTCATCGTCCTCCCGGAACGTCCTTAGGTCCAGCGACAGACCCTTGAAGGTGACGCCCTTCCGCTCCCTCAGCCACCCGTCCTCCTCGGACACGCAGACGATCGCATCGTCCGTGACGTCAGTTAGCCTGAGCGTGGCGCTCCCGTCGCCGATGGAGACGATGGGCCGCTCCTCGCTCCGGGCGTACCCGCGAAGACGTTCGGCGATCCCTGGGTCTTCTTCCACTACCGGCTTCCCATAGGCGCAGATAGTAGGCCCGCTGCAATCCCCCGCTATCCTGAGTTCGACACGCTGCCCGGCGCTCAATGCGATCCCCTCACCGACACCCAGCAGCCTCAGCTTGGGTCCGGGGAGATCACCCAACACGGCGAGATCGCGGAATCGCTGCCGCTGGGCCTTGAGAAGGCTCAGGATCTTCAGTTCCTTGCAGCCGGGGTCGGGGGTCCCGTCGTCCGCCGGCTGGTAGAAGGACATGTTGATGCGGAGTACGTCGATCAGATAGCCGTCATCACGCTCGAACCACCCCAGAAATCGCTCCCAATCGTCGGAGCTCCCTCCGAACCGGACGGCCGTAACACCGTCCGTGCCGTACATCTCGTGCGTGAGCGCCCCCACGGTCGCCACGATCTTGGTTCTCAGTGGCCTTCCGTCCTTCCGCCTGTGCATCGGCGTCCCTTCTTCCGTCAGCCGAGCAAGCCGTCACCTCTGGCAGCCCGTGGACAACCCAGTTCCAGCTAAGCCCCGCCAGCCGGGTCCCTGCTCGTGACTTCGAACACGCTCCAATCCATGTCGAGCCAGAGCCCAAGAACCGTCGTCTCGGGGAAATGTCCGGCGATGAAATCCACTGACTCCTCAAGCTGACGTCTCTGCGTGATCTCGTCAGCCGGATTCCCTCCACAGTCGTCGTGAGCGACGATCGCAACGATCTTCGAGCCGTGCTTCTCCGTGGACACCGCCACTCGACTCAGTATTGACTGGCTCACCGTCTCGTCGACCGGTTCGGCAAGGCTCTTGACCGGCCCTGCCTCGGTAACAGAGTCCACATAGAGAACCTCGAACCGATCCTGAAGGTAACGTATGACGGGAAGCTGAACCCTCCCGTCCATGCAGTTGACTACAGTACAGAACGACAATCGACGCCCCCTTCCATATCTGTGGTACCGCTGACCCGCCCTGCCGCTGCGAGGTCGCGCCGCCCGATCACAACACAATCCGAACACGGCGCCGTCACCCGGCGTCTCGCTCACACGGCTCCACGTGCACGATAGCTTCCGCGACGTCACATCCGCAGTCCAGGAGCCGTGCCCGAACCTCGGTGGCGATCTCGTGCCCCTCGACCACACCCAGCATTCCGTCGTTTGGCGTCCTGAACGTCCCGATGGCATTGTAGACTATCCAACCCGCCGTTGCCAGCAGCGCCGTCTTCAACGCCGTCTCTGCCTGGGGCCCACTGAACACGGTCAATCCCATCCGGATATCTCTATGTCCAGACCCGAGAGAAGTGACATCACCTCCGGGAGCGAGAATCGCGCACCCTTCAGAACGTTCCGCCCGGGGTCGATGCTGTAGTTGCGGGCCCTCTCAAGATTTGCGCCCGTGAGATTCGTCCCGCCGAACTGCGCCCCGGTCAGGTCGCTGCCGGAGAAATCCGCATTCGACAGGTCCGCCTCTCGGAAGTCGACGTCCTTCGCCGTGCAGTCGACAAAACTGATGCCCTTGAGGTCCAACCCAAGGAAGGTCGAGTGGTCGATGACACACTCCTCGAACACGCACGCACGGAGCACCGAATCGCTGAAACCGCACCGCACGAATCTGCACGCCCGGAACTCAGCAGACACGACGTCGTCCTGCTCAAGCTGCACCTGCGTGAAGACCTTCTCGGCGTATGTGCGATCTGAGTACATGGTCCGGCCGCCCATCACTTGTCTACTCCTCGGTCGAAGGCGGTCCCATACTACACCGACCAACGACGCACTTCCCACAGACTGGGACGCGCCCAAGCTCGCTGAGCCGCGTGGCGACCGCCTCACAGCGGCTCCAACACAGCTCGTTGTCGAGATCTCCTGCGCCGTTCAGGGCGCCCACGGGGCACCTGGTCACACAGTCCTTGCACGTGCCTCCGCTCATGTGAATGCAGAGCTCGCGCAGAGATCTGTAACTGGGCTTTAGTACCGCGTCGGTCACCAAGCTCCCGAACCGCCCCGCGCAACCCGCTTGAGTAATCACCATATGGTGGAGCCCGAAGCGCCCGAGCCCCGCGATGACAGCGACGCTCTTGTGTGACCAGTCGCTCGCGAGCGTCGCACGGTCGAATTTGCCGGTGGCCGGCACAGACGCCGAGGTGAATCCCGCGCCGCGGAGTTCCTCATCCAGCCCCTCGCAGACCGCTCCTATGAGGTCGTTCGTCTCCAGGTAAGCGACCGCCCACTCGCGCGCGACGCGCCCCTTCCGCACCCTGTTCGCCTCCACGACCTCCGCCCCGAACGGCAAGAAGAAGGACACCACGGACGCAGCACCGGGCAGAACATCCACGGGGAGCATATGCTCGGGGCCGACCAACCGCTTCAGACCCTCGAACGCCGGGTCGTCAGCGGCGGCGAACCCGACCAGCGGTGGTCGATATGTGGTGGCAGTGTCCGCCTCGTCGACAACGGAGCGCACCGTCCGCTCAATGAGCTCTCGGACCTGCGACTCGCTCAGGGTGGGACCGCTCTCCTCCCGCTTCGACATCCGCTCGCTCATGTCTGTTGTTCTCCCCGCGTCCCGGACTCGGCCGTGCTCGCCTCATCCTCACGCTCCATCTCCCGCAACAGATGCCAGCGGCCCTTCCGATCCTGCGTGTCCCTCGGAGCTCGGTCGTAGTACAGGTCAAACACGCGGCCGTCGTCGATCCGCACTCGGAAGTAGTAGCGCCCGACTCCGCGCGAGCCTCGCTTCTCCGCCGACTCGAGATGCGACGCGCGCATGTTGTGCCCCATCTTCCCGCGCCGCGCGTAGTCCCTCCACTCGCGACTGCACTCCTCAATCCGATACGCGTGGCCGCGCCACTCAAAACCGCTGGGGCACAGCGGCCGCTTCTCGAACCCCTTCTCCTCATCGAAGAAGGGCTCGACTCTCTCGCTGATGAAGCTGAGTGCCTTGCCTTCCATCACTCCCCCACTCTCCGGTCCGCCCTCAAACAAGCGACGGGCCGACGCCAGTTCTGTCGCCGACCCGCTGCTATCAAGACCGCGAGCTCTTCCAACCGAGGCCCACCCGTGGACCGCGGCGCTCCAGCGCCCCGGCATCAGTCACCGGCGTCGCTCCGGATCAGCTCGCGCCGCCCGAGAACCCCCCGCTCAGGATCTTCGTCAGCCACCCTATGCAGGTCTTGCGCGTAAGGCGCTCGTGAAGCCGCGACGACCTGCGCCACAGCACGAGCATACCGACCAGGAACAGCCCCTCAACGACGAGACGCTTGTGGATCAGGTCCGCCGAATAGAGGAGCAGATTGCCGACGGCAAGTATGAAGAAGCCGAACGCAAGAACCAGGCACAACCGCCTCTCAGCGCTCAGTGCCAACAGGCGGCTGCCGCTGTAGCGGTCAACCACAGTCAGTTGCTCGGCCATCAGATTGGTGTCAGGAAGGTCATCCGGAAGGAGGGTGACTGGCGCCCGTCCGACCGCCTCCAGAGCACGGCAGTGGTCGTCCAGACACTCCCTGATGAACCCCGTTTCGTGCTCCGCGTCCCTGCGCTCCAGCACTCGTCCAGCCAAGAGTTCACCCAGCTCCCCGATGATCAGTCCGATGAGGTAGGCAGCAAGCAGGCCCACGCCGAGGCGGCAGACCCAGGACTGACCCTGGTCGCACATCTGACGAAGGACGAAACCGACGCCCCTCGGCGGCCCCTCCCTGAGATAGAGAGCGCCCAGTATGACCGCGGAGCCAGGAATCACACGGGCAAGGAAATCGTAGTGCACCTGCGGTATCCACCCCGACATAGCTCTAGCCCCCTGTCCGGTTGACGACGACAGAAGCTCACTGCATCGAAGGTACACCGCCAGAGCCCCGGTGTCATCAAGTAAACGGGGCCCCCGCATGGGGCGCGGGCGAGCCGCGCCACGCGGCAAACCATCGCCCGCCTGGCGCCATCACCCGCCTGGCGCCATCACCCGCCACGCTTGAAGCCGCGCCGGCCCAGCTCACGGGCGGTGTCGTCATCGACGTCCTCCTGCCATCCCGAGCGAGCATCGTCCCGGCTGTCGTATCTCCCGATGTACGGCTTGATGTCAAGCAGTGGCGTGCCGTCCAGCACGTCGACATCCTCGATGTCCAGGACCGTTCCTTCTCTGCGCAAAAGCCGGACCAGGCTCATGCCCAGGGCGTTCGGCCGGCACGGCGCTCTGGTCGCGAACACGCCACGCTCGGTCTCGCCGAGATACGGTATCACCGAAAGCCTCGTCCCATCTGCGCGGTCGAAGGCATAGAGCAAGTAGATGTGCGAGAACCCCTCGATGTCACGCAGCCCTTCCTCGTACTGGGGCAGAACCTCGACTTGCCCGGCCACGCCCTTCGCGAAGACAGGCTGGATGGGAGTATCCTTCTTCTCCGTGTGGGGGCTTCGGATGACCCCGATCGGTCTGCACGTGATATCCTCCACCAGCATCGCCTCCCTCTCGGTCAGTTCACCGAGGTGCGTGCGCCCAGCCACGTTGGTATCTCTTCAACCACCGGGCCCTTCTCCGGTTCGATCGCTCGGCCTATCGGTACAGTAACTTGACTCGTCCCCAGGTGATCGTCTGGACTGGAGTCGCCCCGCAGCCTACGCCCAACGCACCGATCCCGCCACAGTCCGGGTTGCTCTCGGGCGCACACGGCGAATCGCTATGCAGTGAGTAGCGCTCTGACGGATTCGCGCTGTGGCAAAACAGAGGGTCCTTTCCAATGTTGCCGTCGACGCCATTCTGTCCCGATATGCAGCCGATCCAGTCCCCGTACTCGTTCTGAAACACGTCGCAGCAGCTGAGGAGCGCGGTGCCCCCGGGCCCAGAACATGCTACCGCCTCTCCCTTATAACCGAACGCAATGATGCTCCGTACCCCGATCAGCGTCGAGGTCCCGTCGACGTAGATGCCGCTGCCGCCAACGCCCATGTTTCCCACGAGTGTGCACCTCTCGATCGTCAGAGTCGAACCAGTGATGCACCCCAGTGCACCTCTCGAGTCGCCCGCGTTTTCCAGGAGCAGGCATTCGCTCAACTCCGGAGCCGAACCATCGGAGCACGAGACCGCTCCGCCCATATCCGAGGAATTCGCGAAGAACAGGCAGCGTCTGACCCGGGGTGCCGCACCCTGGGAGCAGTAGAGCGCTCCGCCTTCCCCCTCGGCCGCAAGCTCGGATGAGTTCCCATGGAACACGCAATCGGCGATGAGCGGAGAGGCCGCGGTGCACGCCACGGCCCCGCCCACCCCGACGGTCCCATTCCCGGAGAACCTGCAGTTCCTCATGATCGGCCAGGAGCCCTTGCAGTACACTGCGCCACCGATGTCGTGGGATCCTCCTGTGATTGTGAAGCCGTCCAGGACGGACGTTGAGTCCTCACCGCTCGCGAAGAGGAAGCCTCTCCCGGCGCTCGAGCAGTCCACGATGGTCAGCCCGGCGCCCGACTCGGAGACGAGGACAAGATTGGTCCCGCCGAAGTCGATGTCACGGTTCAGGGAACCCGTGTAGGTCCCCGCCGCCACGAGGACCGTGTCCCCGGAACTCGCCGCGTTGACCGCTTCCTGAATGGTGGGCTGCTCACCCGGTACCCGGATGATAGCCGCGCTTCCGGAGGAAGGTGCGAATCCCAGACAGAGAACCACCGCCCCCACCACGACACCGGCCTTCACAACCTCTCGAGGACTCACGGTTCCGTTCCTCCCTTCCAGATCGCGGTGACGGTCTACTCGTTCGTGAAGGTCATCCCTTCGAACGTCACCTCTCGGTAGATCTCATAGCCCGATTTCGTGGCGGGAGCCTTGCGGACGTAGTAGGTCGCGCTCGTTCTAATCGCGTGGGGCTCCGTCACGGACTCAGGCTTCACGCTGAGCGCCGATGAAGTACTTGACCAACCACACAACCCCAAGTGCCCCCCAGGCAGCGCCGAAAATCGCGCGACCCGCGTAGTCGGTTCGCAGAATCAGCCCCCCGAATGCCACGGCCGCTACCGCGAGGCACAGCAGCGCGGCCACCAAAAGTCCTGTCGACCTGCTCCTCTTGCCCCTTCTCAATCAGCCCCCCCCTGTTCTGCCAGGACGCGTCGATCGCGCCACCGCCGGCTCACTCTCACGCACGAGCACGCGACACCGTCGCCTACACCAGAGTGGACCATTTCCTGCCCGCGTAGGCATAGGCCAGACCAACTGCCAGGAAGGGCGACAGCACGAGCGCCACGCCCAGCGCATCAGAACCGAGCATCGGACGGGTGAACTCGCTCATGAAGGGCACCGCGGCAACGAGAATGTAGCCGGAAATGAGCAGCGCGGCGCCGAGCCGGTCACTCCACCAGCCAACGAGCACGCCCAGCAGCATTCCCAGAAAGGCCATGCTGAAGATGCGCTCGCCGTACATCCACTTCTGAACGATCAATCTGTTGACCTCGTAGATGCCCTGCTGAAAGTGCGCCACGAGCAGAGCCGTCCCGCCCAAACGCGCGAGCCAACGAACGATGGTTGCCATGAGTCTGATTGGTCAATCCCCCCCCTTCAGTCGGACATCCGATGGCTATGAAATCTAGTTGTACGCCTTGCGTGTCGCTTCGTCTGCCATAGTCGGCTCAAGAATCGACGCCCACGATTCCGCTTTCCACGTACCCAGTGCCGTGTGCAACTCGAGGTACTTCTCGGGGATTGGATGTGTTCCGACCACCACCTTCACACCGAGGCGAGCCTCGAGCAGAGCCTTGAACGTGCGGATATTCGAGCACGGCGGATACCCCACAACGAGGCCGGTTGCAAGGTGTATCACCTCCGCCCCGTTCTTGACCATCTCATCCCCCGCATACTCGACGTTCCCACCAGGGCACCCATCGCACGTTGTGTAGCCGACTACCTCAACGTCCGTGTCCTTGTAGATGCTGAACGCGCCTTCTCTGTTCTTCAGTGCCCGGAAGCACTTGCCACCGGCACAGCGGCGGTAACGGTCACAGATCATGATCCCGATCTTCGTCTTGTTCGGCATGCTAGTCCTTTCAGTCAGTAGCGCGTGCCGGCTCTTCGCACTCCATGGACACAGAGCGGCGGAGTACCTGTCAATCGATCCACCCCGATGACATCGGAACGCGCGGCGCGTAGATCCGGGGCTGATCGCGGTGGAAGGGGAAGCCGCTCTTCTGAGCGAACAGGACGAGTGGAGCGATGGGCGTACTCATGTCAACAGCCTAGCACGGACTGACCCTTCTCACCAGAGTCGAGCATGTTCCTGGGTCAGAGGCAACTGCCGGCACGGACGCCGGGAGCCAATATCCGTTGACGTCGCGGACGATCTCGCGGTCCCGTATCTTGAACACACCGCCCGCGTCTCGATGTCGTCGTTCTCGATCGCAGCGTAGAAGGAGTCGATGGAGTTCATGAGATCATCAGGCAGCTGCGCTGCTACGCACCGTTCGCCGGCTTCCGTACCCGAGCGCACAGCACACGAGGCCGCCTCATGAGCTCTGCGTACTCCTCCGGCTTGACCTCCGCGAACTCCTTGGTCGGCACGGGTTCAACCATCCGCTCGACGGAGAAACCGGCACGAACTATTGCGTCGATCATGTGCGAGAACGGCCTACGGTAGCATGGCACGACTATCGGAGCACCGAGCCCGCGCCAGGTGTATTCACGTAGCTCAGTCGAGAAGTAGTCATCCGTCTCGTTGAGAGTGTACTCCGAGCACGGATGACCAACGGAGAATACCACGCATCCCCCCGGTCTCAGCACTCGAGAGAACTCCCGGAACAACGCCAACCAGTCACGGATGTAACCCAGTGTCCCCGAGCTGAGGATGACGTCGAACGACGAGTCCGCCAGGAAGGGCATCGGTTGCTCGAGGTCGGCGACGTGCAGGGCGGGCGCTTCGCCGACGCGCTGCTCTGCAAGCTTGAGCATGTTGGCACTCCCGTCGACCCCCACAACATCCGCTCCCTGAGTGAGAAACCACTCCACCATCACTCCCGGGCCGCACCCAGCATCCAGAACCCGCCGGCCGGACACGTCGGGCAGCAAACCCAGAAGAGCCGGGCGCTCGTAGTAGATGCTACGAGGGTTCTTCTCGATTTCCGCCGCATACGCTTCCGCCATCGAGTCGTAGGCATCCAGAGCCACCGGCCGGGTCTGCTCCATGAGAACGAACGGCAACGCCACACCGTGCTTGTTGAGTTCCGTGGGCTCTAGCTCCACGAAGCCGTGGGCCCGGTAGAAGCCAACCGCGTTCAGAGTGGACGTGAGCTGGATCGGCCCCTCGTGCCCCCGCGCCGCCAGTTCGATCGCGTGTCTCAGCAGAGCGCCGCCCACTCCTCGACCGGTCTGATCAGGATCGACGAAAAGCGCCTGCACCTCACCCACGGTCGCGTGTCCGAAGCCGACCATGCGACCGTCAGACTCCATCACGAACATCTCGTCGCGCTCGATGACCGGCAGGTACCCCTCAGGCGTTCTGCCTATCAGAAGCGCCTTCATCTGGTCATCGTTGTAGTGTCCCCTGCAGAAGGCATCCACGGCTCGGGCGTGGAGTTCATGCATGTCGCGGGCATCCGACACGCACGCTCCACGTATGACGTGCTTCTCCGTTCCCATGTTCCCCTCAGCCGTCATCTAGTCACGCACACAGTGGCGCGCCGGGTGTGTCACGCGCACGTCTCGCGGCCGGCGTGACGTGCGAGCTACGCCCCCGCCTCAGATTGTCTCTTACCCCTGCCCAGACTCCAATACACAACGAGCAGTGTGCCGATGGGAACCAGAAATCCCATTGCAAACGGGAAGCCGCCCCAGAGCTTCGTCCACAGGGAACTCTCGCTCGCGAACAACCCCCATAGCTTAACTCCCGTGGGGATGACCACGAAAAGCAGCACGGGCACCAGGAACCACGCTCTGTTCCCCGCGTCGGCACGCGCCTTGCGCCCGAAGAAGAACGAGACCACGACAACAACGAGCGCTGCGACCACGCCGGGAACGGCGCCCCAGGAGCCGGCAACCCAACCCACAAACTGGTTCAAGACCAGAATCACCATGACGATCATGATCAGGTTCTTCAGTGCCCGGTCACTCATCGTTCCTCCCCCCGGATCACGCAGTCTGAAGCAACTTGCCAACCGGGATCACGATCCCCGCACGGCAGCGCAGGAATGCGTCACCGTAGTCGTCCGCGAATCTCTGAATCGCCGAATCGCCGGAGCAGTGGCAGGGCGCAGCCCATCGCACGTCGAGTTCCTGCAGACGCGATACGACACGTCGGACCGAGGCGTCGCTGTCCTTGAACAGATGGAAACCTCCAATGGCGAGGAGGACGTCTTGGCCTGTCATCTGTTTGGCTCGCTCCACCGTGCTCACGATCCCCGGGTGGGCGCAGCCCGTCACGACAGCCACTCCCGAATCAGTCAAGAGAAACAGGGACTGCTCCGCGATACCTCCCTGCTCCATCATCTCCCCACTGAGCGTCGCTCCTGGGCAGAGCTCGGCAGGTCCGCTGACCTCGATCACGTCGGCGCCCCGACTCCGCGAATCATCTCCGATCTCATCGGGAAAGGACTCGAGGAGATAGACCGTCACGGCGCTGTGCACGTCGAGGAAGACAGCCAACCCGCCCGTGTGATCCCAATGCGCGTGGGACAACACAACCACGTCGACGTCAGATGGCTCCATCCCAAGTTTGGCCATGTTCCCCAACAGAGTGGGCCCGTCGGCGCCGGTGTCGAAGAGGATGGTCTTCTCCAGCCCCTCCACGAGACACGCGAACCCCCACGCCGACTTGAGTCCTTCTACGCCCACGCGATTGTCGTAGATGATGGTGACGGTCAGATCTTCAGTGCGCACGTCCATTCTCCGGCTCTCCTTGGCTGGTACGGCATTCTCACAGCTCCGGTATCGTATCGAAGCGCTCCCCGCCTTCTCTTCTTGAGCTCACAGATAGCATCGAAAGCAGCGTGCAGCCTCTCAAGCGCGGAGCGTCAGTCACGCGCGCCCCTCGCGGCAAGCGCCAGCCGTTCGTGGTGGGCGAACCACTCGGGCACCGCCTCTATCTCCCAGTAGCGAAGCTCGAGCCCCTCAGACGAACACGCCAGCGTTCCGCCCTCCACTTCGCAGAGGTACAGGATCGAAACCGTTCCGTGCGGACCGTTGGTTTCTCCCGCCGGCCTGGGGAACAACCCAACGAGTTTTGCCGACCGTACGACCAGGCCCGTCTCCTCCTTCACCTCACGGGAGACCGTCTCCGATGGAGTCTCGCTCGGCTCCATCCACCCGCACGGGAGACACCATGTGCCGGTGTCCGCTCGCCGCATGAGCAGAATGCGCCCCGCATCATCGAAGATCGCACCATCACCGCCCACCTTGGGTGTGATGTGACCCAGCTCGGCTCGGAATCGCTCTCGCACCTCGGACGGCGGCAGGTCGAGTGCGTGCCCGTAGTACTCCTCCACAAGCTCCAGGAGGCGAGTGTACCGGGCACGGTCATACTCGTTGTCCGCGTACTTCAGACCGTTGGACGCCAGAATCCGAATCTCATCGAGAAGCTCAAGAGCATCCATGGCACCTCCACGTGGAACCGTCAGGTCGCCCCGAATGGACGCGCTGGCTACGAACGCGCGGCTCACTCTCCCCCGTATGCGTAATCCAGATCAACCACTTCGCCCCGCCAGTACGGGAAGCGTCCATCGGGCAGAAGCCAGGCCGCCTCGCCTGCACTCGGCACGAGCACACCGTCTCGCTCTTCATACTCTGAGACTAACGCTTCCCAGGGTGTCGGTACCGGAGTGCCGTCGACGTCCCGGAATCGCGAGGCGGTGTAGATGCTTTCGACCAAACCGTCGGTACCGAAGCGAAAGTCGCACGACACCGATGTCTCCCCCACCGTCAGCGATGCCCGCGCACTGGAATCGCTCAGCGCTGTCCAGTGAACACCGTTTCGCCGCAGAAGGGCCGCCGGGAACCACACTGCCTCTCCCAGATACCGCTGCAGGGCGCCAGCCGAGATCTCGGGCGTCCCGCGAACGTTCACGACCGGCACAAGACCGTGGATGGCGCCTCGCATTGAGCCGCCACCACGCACGAAGGCGTCACGGACGAGCACATCAAGACCTGGTCCGAGCGGAATGTGCGCATCCCACACAAAGCCCGGCGGACGGGTGTGAAACACCTGCTCCGCCCTGAGCGGCTTCCACTCATCTGCCCCGGGGCGCAGCGCGAACTCGCCCGTCCAGAGCACACGGACCGTCGCGATCTGTCGCGGATCCACTCCGAGCGCGGCTTCGAGATATCTGGCGACCGGCGCGGGCAGCGAGTCGATCTCCGCCGGGAGTATCGCCGCAGACACCGTCTCCATCGAAGAGTTACTCAGTTGAGCGACAAGGTCGTTCGTGACGGACCGCCACCGCATACGGGCCACCAGCAGTGTCAGCGCGACCGCCACCACAACCACTAAGATCACAAGACCAGCGACTCTCACTTCTTTGGCTCTCCTCGCCGGCCGCTTTCGCCGGTCAGGCACCTCACACTCGGGCCACCGGCTTCAGCAGCAAGCGCGGGTTCGCCGGAAGGCCACGGGCTCGAAGATCATTCGCGATTCGGATACCGAAGCCCACCGATGTGAGAGCACAGCCAACTCCCGGCAGCATCAGCACAAGAGCTACGTCCATCTCGGGGTCTCCTTACAGAGTTCAAGATTGGAGCGCAGGAGATCGTCATCAGTGACTATACCGCTGAAGACCCAACGTGTTCCCTCATCTTCCCAGTGCGTCTCGTACGGCATGGCGTTTGGTCGCTCCATCTGGACTCATGTCTCCCGTGACCACGCGAAGACTCAGCACGTGTATCGTCACCCCAACCGCGACAACTAGCAGCAGGGCCCGGACCACCCAGCCGTCGGCGACCACAATGGTCGCGTAACCTATGCTCCCCCACAGCAGCGCCATGGTGACTACCTTGACCCTCCGGGTGGTCGCCCTGTGCTCCCGATAATTCCTGACATAGGCGCCCATCCATCGGTGATTCAAGAGCCATTCATAGTGCCTGTCTGAGCTGCGCGCGAAACACGCGGCCGCCAGCAACAGAAAGGGTGTAGTAGGCAGGAGCGGCACGAAAACCCCGACAACACCGAGCCCGACCGCCAGGACACCGGCAGACAGAAACAGCCACTTGCGCACGCGGGGGCTCATCTCCTCTCCTCCCGCGGCGTCAAGCCGGTGCACTCAGTTTCGCGCCGAGTTGTTCGGCCCACAGCCTCGCGATCTCCGGGTCAGTCATGTCCTTGAGCTTGCCCATGGACCCCGGCATCTTCCCCGGAAACGCGTCGCACATGACAGGATCCAGCCCGTACTTCTTCACGAGTGGCTCGAGGAACTTCGCCTTCGATTTCTCCGCACTCATAACCGCTATGCCGCTGGAGAGGAAGATGGCCAGTCGCTTCCCCTCGAGATCCTTCCGCCGAAGGAACCGCTTGCCCTTCCGGTACACCATGCCCATTCGGACCCCCGCGCCGACCACGACGTTCACATACGACGACAGATCGGGGATCTTGTCGCGCTTCAGATCGATCATGTCCACCGCATGTCCGCGCGACCGAAGAGTGTCGGCAACGACGTGCGCGTACCGCTCGGTCGCACCACCTGCGCTGATGTAGGCGAGCAGCGTCCTTCCGTCCATCTCCGAAGCACCTCCTCCGTCCTTCTCACACGACGGCACGCCGTGGCTCGCTGGCCACACGCGCTAGTCCGCGCGCTTCCCCCGACCCCGCGCTGCCTCACGGA